>JAJTCK010000067.1 GCA_021323175.1 Solirubrobacterales bacterium
GCCACGGCGCCCCCGGGCAGGGCTCCCCCCCGTGGTCGCAGCGGTCGGGGATGCGGTCGGGGCTCGGGGCGAGCAGTTCCACCGTGCTGGCCTCGGCGTAGTGACGCTTGCTCTTGGTGACGGCCGCGCGTACGCGGTCTCCCGGCAGGGCGCCGATCACGAAGATGACGTAGCCGTCCCGGCGGGCGACGCCCCTGCCCCCGTAGGCCAGGGAGTCGACGTTGAGCTCCAGCTCGTCGCGCGGGCGGGGGCGGGCTGCTCTTGGGGGCGGCCCGGACACGGCGGCGGTCGCGTCGGTCTCGTCCTGAGCGGGCACGTACTCACCCTAGCCAGATCGGGGATAGGCTCTGCCGCAGTTTGCGGATGACCCGACCGGGAGGTGCGACGTGGAATCGAGCCAGAGTGGTGTCAGCGGCGGCGGCAGCGTGATGGACGGCGTCCAGAAGGCGATCGAAGACCTGCGGTCCGCCGGCGAGAAGGCGACGGGAGACGTGCGGTCGAACATCGACTCCGCCGTGGCGCGGCTGCGCAACGTCTCGGGCGAGGCGACCAAGCGGGGCCAGGGCGCAGAGCTCGCCCTCAGCGCTGGACGAGGTCGCCGCCGAGGTCGACGCGCGGCGCCAGTCGCTGCGCGACGGCTAGGGCCGCTCGTGGCGGTGGGGACTCACCCGCGCCGCTAGTCCTTCTTCGAGAGGCGCTGGTCCACCGAGCGCAGGACGCCCTTGCGCCCCTTGTGGCCGCGCTCGTAGTCGCGGACCCTGCGAAGCTCCTCGCGGGTCAGGTCGGTCAGTCGGCTCTGGACCTGCCTTGCCGAGAGCCGGTCATAGGCGCTGATGGGGAACCCAGGGACTCGCGCGCGGCGGCGGGCTCGATCGGCCGTCGCCAGGGGCTGGTCGGCCGCCTTTACGGCGCGCTTGCGCGCTCCCTCGGTGCGTGAACCGACCTGCTGTCGGGCGCGCTCGGCGGCGTCGCCGATCTCCCGCTTCGCGCGATCGGCTGCGCGGGCGGCGTCCCGCCGCGACCTGGAGGTGCGTTCCTGGACCTCGCCGCTCAGTTGGGAGACCAGGCGCTCGAGCTCGCTCAGCATGTCCTCGGCCTGCTCGCGCCCGCGGGTCAGGAGACCGTTGACCAGGTCCTCGGCATCCCCGCGGGTCAGGCGGCCGCGCCGGACGGCGTCGTCGACGACGTCCTGGAGCTTCTCGCGCGAGATCGTGACGCTCGCCTCGAGTGCCTGCCTGAAGGCATCGACGCTCTGCTCGGCCCGGGTCGAGTCCTGCTCGGAGTTCGTGGCCGGATCCTGTCTCGACTGGCTCGAGGAGGGCATGCGCTGCGCAAGTCTAAAGCCGCCGCCGCGGGCGTCCGGAGGTAATCGGCGATGCGGTCACGCGGGTGGCCAGGCCAGCTCGAGCTCGACGGGGGCGTGGTCGGAGAGGCGCAGAGCGAGGCCGTCTTCGGCGAGCTCGCGCGCCTCGGGTGGCCAGGCGCGGGCGGAGCCCGCCACCTCGGCTTCGCGTACGAGCAGGTGGTCTATGGAATCGGGGGCCGTGGCGCCGGTCAGTCCGAAGCGCCGCTCGATCTCGTCGTAGACGCCGCTTCTGCCCGGGCGGACGTTGAAGTCACCACCAAGGACTATTGGGTCGGCGCCGGCCCATTCGACGGCCCTCTCGGCGGCGAGCAGCAGCTCCGGCTCGGCGCGCGGGGGGCTGGTGCTCGCGTGCAGGCTGGTGACGCAGAGCCCGTTTCCCAGCCGGGCGAAGGCCATCATCCGTCGCTCAGGGTGGCGTGGCTGCAGGACGAGCTCGCGCCGCTCGATGATGCCGCCCGTGGAGGGACGGGCCAGAATCAGGTTGGAGCCTCCCTCCGAGGAGCCGATCAGGTCCGGCCACCTGCGCGCGATCGTCCAGCTGATGCGCTCAAGCCAGTTCCTGGAGGTCTTGACCAGGTGGGATTCGGCGCCGCATTCCCGCGAGAACCCCGGCTCCCACCGGGGCGGGCACTCCTGAAGCAGGGCGACGTCCCAGTCGGCTGCGCACAGCATGTCGGTGAACTCGCGCCAGAGGTCGCGGTTGACCTGCACGTGTGTGTCGTTGCGCTCGGTACGGCGCGTCCACTCCGCGCGGCGGGTGTAGAGGGACGTGTCCGGGGGGCCGTCGCGGCCGTGAAAGATGTTCCAGGTCAGAATTCTGATCGCCGTAGTATCGGCGGCTTCGTGACCGGAGACCCCCGAGAGCTCGCAGCTCGCAGCTTCGTGACCGGAGAGGAGCTGGACCGCGCCGGGCTGGAGGCCCTGATCGCCCGAGCCTCGGAGCTGAAGGACGGCCGCTCCGAGGGCGCGGGTAGAGGGGCGCTGGGCGGGGCATCGGTCGCTCTGATCTTCGAGCAGCCGTCAACGCGGACCCGAGCCTCGTTCGAGGTCGGGGTCGCGGAGCTGGGCGGAACGCCGGTGGTGCTGCGCGGGGAGGAGATGCAGTTGCGCCGCGGGGAGTCGGTGGCTGACACCGGGCGGGTGATGTCGCGTTACGTGCACGCGATCGTGATCCGATCCGAATCCGACGAGACGGTGGACGAGCTGGCCGACGCGGCTCACGTTCCAGTGGTGAACGCGCTGACTCCGCGGCACCATCCGTGCCAGGCGCTGGCCGACCTGCAGACGCTGCACGAGCGCTTCGGCTCGCTGCAGGGGTTGCGGGTGGCCTATGTCGGGGACGGCAACAACTGCGCGCGTTCGCTGGCGATCCTGGGGAGGACGGCTGGAGTCGAGGTCGTGGTCGCGAGTCCGGAGGGCTACCGCCTGGAGTCGGGGATCGCCGAGCTGACCGACGATCCCCACGCAGCCGCCCGCGACGCCGACGCGCTCTACACGGACGTTTGGGTGAGCATGAGCGACGAGGGCGAGGGGGCCGACCGCCGCCGCGCCGACCTGGCGCCGTTCCAGCTGAGCGAGAAGCTGATGGACCTCGCCTCGGAACGCGCGATCGCGATGCACTGCCTGCCCGCCCACCCAGGCGAGGAGATCACCGAGGGCGTCCTGTACGGAGACCGCTCAGCGGTCTGGGATCAGGCCGAAAACCGCCTGCACGCGCAGAAGGCGCTGCTGGAGCTGCTGGTCCCCAGGACGTAGCGTCAACGGCGTCAGGGGGTTGCGCCTTCGTCGGGCATAGCTCGGATAAGTCGCCGAGACCAGCGCTCATAGCTCGTCAAGGCCCGGAAGTAGGCTCGAACACGCGGCCTAAGATGCGTCTCAGGCCCCGTGGTGTAACGGTTAGCACGCGAGGTTTTCAACCTCGTAGCGCGGGTTCGACTCCCGCCGGGGCTATCTGCCGACGCTATTTCGTGCTGCGGCCCCAGGACTTCGACGGACGCGGCTTCCCCGCGGGCCCGAGTGATTCCGCTTAAGCCCCTCAGCTAGCCTCCCGCGCCGTGATCCCAGAGATCGAGATCGGGCCTCTGACGCTGCAGACGTTCGGGCTCTGCTTCGCCGCGGCGTTCATCGTGTCTGGCGCGATCGTCGGCGTGCGGCTGAAGGAGCTCGGCAAGCCGGTGGACTGGGCCTACGAGATGGCGTTCGCGGCGCTGGTCGGGGGGATCATCGGGGCGCGAGCGCACTGGCTGCTCGAGAACTGGGACGAGGCTTCCGAGGACGTCCTGGGCAACATCTTCTCGGGGTCCGGCCTTGTCTGGTTCGGCGGCCTGATCGGAGGCACGCTGGGAGTCATCATCTGGGCCCGCTGGCGCGACTACCTCAACCTAGGCCTGCTGGACCTGGCCGCCCCGGCGCTGGCGGCCGGTTACGCGGTCGGCCGCATCGGCTGCCAGCTCTCCGGGGACGGTGACTACGGCGTGGCCTGGGACGGGCCATGGGCGATGGCCTATCCCGACGGGACCGTCCCCACCACCGAGGAGGTGCACCCTACCCCCGTGTACGAGACGCTGACCATGACGGGGGTCGCGTTCGTCCTCTGGCGGCTCCGCAACCGCCTCACGGGCGGCCTCCTCTTCGCCCTGTACCTGCTCCTGGCCGGGCTCGAGCGCTTCCTGGTCGAGTTCATCCGCCGCAACGAGGACGTCGCCCTGGGCCTGACCCAGGCGCAGCTGTTCAGCGTCGCGATGGTGATCGCAGGAGTCGTCTGGCTCGCCGTCGGCCTGCGCCGGCCTCCGGCCGAGCCTGCGGCGGTCTGAGGGCGGTCAGCCCCTTCGCCCGCTCCCACCTGGCCGTGAGAAGCACCCCGCCTAGACCGAGCGCAACCGGCCGCCGTCCAGCGGGATGACCGTCCCGGTCAGGTAGCCGGCGCGCTCTGAGCAGATGAAGGCGACCAGGTCGCCGTACTCCTCCGGAGTCCCCAGCCGGCCGACCGGAACCTCGTCTCGCGCGGCGCGCTCGGCGTCCGCCATCGAGCCGTGGAGCGTCGCCAGCCGCTCGGTGGCGAACAGGCCGGTCGCGACGGAGTTCACCGTGATCCCGTCCTTCGCGACCTCGTCGGCGAGGGTCTTGAACAGCCCAGTCGTCGCCATCCGGTGCGCATTCGAGAGCGCCAGCCCCGGGAGCGGCTCGCGGACCGAGCTGGACGCGACGTTCACGATCCGCCCCCAGCCACGCTCCCTCATCCCCGGCAGCACGGCGTCGGCCAGGGCCTGCGGCGCCAGGACCAGCGAGCGATAGGCCTCTTCCCACGCCTCACGCGGGTGGTCGAGCGCGCCCCCCGGCGGCGGCCCCCCGGTGTTCGTGACCAGGATCTCGACCGGCCCCAGCGCTTCCGCCACGCGCTTGGGAAGCGCCTTGATCCCCTTCAGGTCTCCGGTGTCGGCGAGCACGACGGCGGTCTCGGAACCGATCCCTTCCGCCACCTCCGCCAGCGCGTCCTCGTCGCGGGCCGAGAGCGCGATTCGCGCCCCCTCGCGCCCCAGCGCCTCAGCGATCCCCCTGCCGATCCCCCTGCTCGCGCCCATCACCAGCGCCACCTTCCCCCCGAGCCCGAGGTCCATCAGGCGGTCCCCCGGCGAGACGGAAGCGCCGCACACCACAGCGCGAAGGCCGCGACCGCCATAACCACTCCCAGCCAGTGAACTCCCAGCACCACCGCGACCGCGCTCGGAATCCCGGCCACCAGGGCACCCAACAGCACCGGCCCGGCGGGCAGCCGCAGGACGCGGGCGCTCACTGCAGCGCACGCCAGCCACGCCGCCGGTCCGCTCAGCCATCCCCAGTCGTCGAAGAACGATCTCGGCAGCAGCGAGGCGAGAACTAGGGAGACCGCGACCACCGCGGCGAGCTGCACGGCCGCGGCGCGCCACAGCACCCCGGCATCGAGGCGCCAGCCGCCCCGCCCGCCGCTGTAGGCCGTCACACCGGCCACCTCAGTCCCCGGTCAGCGCGTACGGCATCCGCGAGCTCGTGATCAGGGTCCGCATGCGCCTACCCTACGCATCGCGGGCGGTTAGCTCAGTTGGGAGAGCGCTTCGCTTACACCGAAGAGGTCACTGGTTCGAGCCCAGTACCGCCCATGCCCGTCGGCCGCGCCGGGGCACGAGCGTGCGGTGCAGGGTCGCGGGCCTCGTTTGTGGGCGTCCGGTGCTCGAGAGCCGCACTCCGATCGGATAGCGTGCCGCCGGAACCCGGTACGACGAGGAGGCACATCTTGGAGCCCGCCCAGCTGAAGCGCATCCCACTCTTCTCCGACGCAGACGACAGAGAGCTCAGGAGGGTCGCAGTGTTCGCGGAGAGCAAGGAGGTCAGCGAGGGGACCGAGGTGATCGCCGAGGGCGAGTTCTCGAACGCGCTGATGGCGATCGAGGACGGCACCGCCGAGGTCAGCCGAGACGGTGAGCACATCGCAGACTTGGGCCCCGGGGACGTCTTCGGCGAGGCCGGCATGCTCGATGATGAGCTCCGCAGCGCCAGTGTGACCGCCACTTCGCCGTTGAAGCTGATCACTATGGGGCACTTCGAGGTCAAGCGCCTGAAGAAGGACGCGCCCGATGTCTACGCCAAGATCGAGCAGCTCGTGGAGGAGCGGAAGCGCTGAGCCCGGCCTCGGCTCGCAGGGCTAGAGCTCCTGCAAGCAGCGCAGGATCCGGTCGGTGTCGCCGCCGGCGCTCGAGATGCAGTCGTTCAGCTTTTGCGCCACCTGCGCTGCGGGCGGTATCGGGTCGTCGCGCAACTCAGACGAGCCCGGTGCGAAGGGTCCCCAGGGTCGGAGAGCTGATCACGACCTCATCCCCCTGCTTCAGCCAGACCCGGGGCTCCCGGACGCTTCCGACCCCCGAGGGGGTCCCCGTCGCGATCACGTCGCCCGGCTCGAGCGTCATCCAGCGCGACAGGTGCGCGACCAGCTCCGGGACCGAGAAGATCAGGTCCGAGGTCACGGCGTCCTGCATGGTCTCGCCGTTCAGCTCGAGCTTGAATTCGATCGAGTCGTGGGCGCCGGCCTCGTCCGGGGTGACGAGCGCCGGACCGCACGGCGCCGACCCATCGAAGACCTTGCCCGGCATCCACTGGGGAGTGGCGAACTGCCAGTCCCGGGCCGAGAGGTCGTTCAACAGCGTGAACCCCGCGACGTGGTCCATCGCGTCCTCACGGCTCACGTCCTTGGCCCGGCGCCCGATCACGAAGGCGACCTCGGCCTCGTAGTCCAACTTCTCGCTGGCCTCCGGCAACTTCACGTCCGACCCCGGCGAGCTCAGGGCGTTCCGGAACTTGGCGAAGATGGTGGGCACCTGAGGAGGCGCGATCCCGGCCTCCTCGGCGTGCGAGCGGTAGTTCAGGCCGATGCAGATCAGCTTCTCCGGGTCTGGCACCGGCGGCAGCAGGGCAGGCTCCTCGCCGGAAACGGGCTCCACCCCCTTCTCGGCCGAGCCGCGCAGCTCCTCGATCCGCCCGGACTCCAGCAGGCGCCGGACAGTCAGGGCCTCCCCTCCCATGGCGCTCCCGGCGTCGAGGATCCCAGCGGCGGTCTGGACCCCCGCCCGGTGCTCTCCGTCGCCCGATCGGTAGCTGACGATCCTCATCGCTCGCACCCTAGCCCGGCGCGCTCAGGAGTGTGCGCGACGGCCGCTACGCTCGTGCGCCGACTACGCTTGACCGCCGGGTTCGCTACCTTGCGCCCGTTGTCAGGGGAATGTCCCCTGATTCATGTTGTAGGCGTGTGTGAAGGGAGCGGTGCTCGCAGGCACCTCCTCGCGCACCAAGGACTGCCCCGAGGAGGCACGACAGATATGGCAGAAGGCACCGTCAAGTGGTTCAGCAACGAGAAGGGCTACGGCTTCATCACGCCGGACGACGGCAGCAAGGACCTGTTCGTCCACTTCTCGTCGATCACCGGTGAGGGCTACCGCTCGCTCAACGACGGCGCGCGCGTCAGCTACGAGGCGGAGGACGGCCCGAAGGGCCCCGTCGCGGTCGACGTCCAAGAGCAGGCCGGATAGCCTTATTCACATCCCGGCGGCCCCTGGCAAGGTCGTCGCAGGACCCCGGGGGCGTAGCTCAGTTGGTTAGAGCGCCGGCCTGTCACGCCGGAGGCCGCGGGTTCGAGTCCCGTCGCTCCCGTCCCCCCGCGGGTTTCATCCGTCGCATCGCGGCGATGGCAGCCGCGTCCGCGGTCGTGGCAGCGGCGCTGGCGCCCTCGGCCGCGGCCGCCGACGACCCGGCGAACCAGCCGCCCTTCGGCGGCGAGCAGGTGCCGCCGCTGGTAGAGCGCGGCGGGGACTCGCCACCGCCGGGGTTCGAGCTGGGGGCGAGCGAGGCCCAGGGCATCGCCTCCGAGACCGCCGAGGTGCGGGACCTCTACGAGGCCGATGGTGAGCCGGACAGCGACTTCCAGCGGCTGGGCTTAACCGTCGCGACCCGCGGCGACGAAACGTGGGAGGTGCGCGTCCGCAGGAGCGGGGAGCGGGAGGTCCGCGCGATCGTCGTCGTCGACGACGCGACCGGCCAGGTCGTCGACGTCTTCACCGGTTCCGCCATCGAAACCAAGCTCGCCCGCGGCTATGAGGGCGCGGTGGGGGGCAAGGCAAGCAGCTGGTGGATCTGGCTGCCCCTCTGCGCGCTATTCATCGCGCCCTTCTTCGATCCCCGGCGCCCGCTGCGGCTGCTTCATCTGGACCTCCTGGCCCTGCTGGGGCTGAGCGTCTCGCTGTTCTTCTTTGACCGCGGCGAGATCGAATGGTCGGTCCTGTGGGTGTATCCGGTGCTGGCCTACGTGTTCGTGCGGATGCTCGTGGTCGGGTTTCACGGCGTGTTCGGTCGCGCAGCCGCCGGCGCCGGCGCACGGCGGGCCGAGTTCCTGGTTCCAGTCGCCCGCCGCAGCTGGCTGGTCGGCGCAGTCATCGGTCTCGCGTGCTTCCACGTCGGCTACCAGTCCCTTGAGGGCAAGGTGATCGACGTCGGTGTCGCGAGCGCGATCGGCGCGGATCGGCTCACCTCCGGCGAGGACGTCTACGGCGAGGACTTCGGCGAGGAGCTGCCCGAGCGCGGAGACGTTCGCGGCGACGTCTACGGACCGGTCAACTATCTGGCCTATTCGCCGTTCGAGCTGGCGCTGCCCTGGGAGGACGAATGGGACGACGTGCCGGCCGCTCAGGCGGCGGCGGTGGCCTTCACGCTGCTGACCGCGCTGGCGCTGTTCGCCCTGGGCCAGCGGCTGCGGAACGGTGAGGAGGGGGGGACGCTGGGCGTCGCGTTGGCCTTCGCCTGGCTCGCCTATCCGTTCACGCTGTACACGGCGGCATCGAGCTTCAACGATTCGCTGGTCGCGCTCCTCGTGGCCTGCTCCCTGCTCGCGGTCGCCTCGCCGCCGGCCCGCGGCGCGCTCGCCGCGCTGGCCGGGCTGACCAAGTTCGGCCCCCTGGCGCTTGCTCCCCTGCTCGCCGCTGGCACGGGGGACCGCCGCCCGCGGACGCTGGTGCTGTTCGCCGCGGCGTTCGCCGTCACGGCCGCGATCGTCACGTTCCCGGCGATTCCGGACGGCGGTCTGCGCGAGATCTATGACCGTTCGCTGGGCTACCAGGCCTCCCGGGGGTCCCCGTTCAGCATCTGGGGCCAGGCCCCGGCGCTCGAGCCGCTGCAGACGGCCTCGAAGGTCTTCGCGGTCGGACTGGCCGTGCTCGTCTTCTTCGTCCCGAGGCGACGCACGCTTCCCCAGCTCGCGGCGCTCGCCGCGGCGGTCCTGGTCGCCGTGCAGCTCACCTCCTCGCACTGGCTGTACCCCTACGCCGTCTGGTTTCTTCCGCTCGTGCTCGCGGCGGTGTTCGCGGCGTACCGGCCGACCCGAAGCCTGGACACCGATACTGATCAGCCGTAGCGGATCAGGACGAGGGCGATGTCGTCCTCGGCTTCCCGCTCCCCCACCAGGTACTCGAGCGCCTCGTCGATCAGGCGGTCGAGGTCCTGCTCGCGGCCGGCGGTCAGCACCTCGGCCAGGAACTCGATGCCCGTGTCTATCGGCTGGTCGCGGCGCTCTACGAGCCCGTCGGTGTACAGGGCGACCAACGAGCCGGGCGTGAGCTCCACCGCGCTCTCGACCCGTGAGCGGCCCGGTTCGATCCCGAGCGGGATCGAACCGTCGGCCACGAGCAGCTCGTGGGTCCCGTTGCTCACGAGCAGCGGGGGAAGGTGGCCCGCCGACGCGAACCGCAACCGGCCGCTGTCTACCTCGATGCGGGCCGCGCACGCTGTCGAGAACTCGGCGCTCGCCATCCCGACCACGAATCGGTCGAGGCCCTCGAGCAGCTCCGCCGGGCCCCTAGTCGTCCGGACCAGCGCGTTGGCCGCGCTTTGCAGCCGGCCCATCGCCGCGGCAGCCGGCAGGCCGCGCCCGACGAGGTCCCCGATTGCGATGCAGAGCTCGCTCTCGCTGCGTCGCTCGACGTCGTACCAGTCCCCACCCACGTTCAGTCCCTGCTCGCTGGGCAGATACCGCGTGGCCAGCGAGATCCCGTCGGGAACGTCCGCCCGGGGTCCCAGCATCATCCGCTGTACCTCGAGCGCGAATCGGTGCTCGACCTCCGACAGGCGCGCGCGGGCGAGGGCGACAGCCGACTGCGACGCGATCGCCTCGGCCAGGTCGGTCGTGCGGCGGTCGAACGAGCGCTCCCGAGCGAAGCCCCAGGAGAGCGCCCCCACCACCTCGCCGTCGGCCTTGAGGGGCACGGCCAGGACCGCTCCAAACTCCAACGGCAGGCGGCGGATGCCCTCGAAGCCGCTGAGGCCCTCTTCGGCCGTGGTGAAGACGGACCGCTCCCCCGAGCGGAAGGCCTCGATCACAGGCAGGGACCCACGCCCCTCGACCTCGTCCCTCAGAAGCTCCAGGTTCTCGGGCGTGTACCCGCTGGCCCCGGCGAGGAGGGGGTTTCCGGAGTCCCCCGCGATCACCAGCAGGCTCGAGCGCGCACCCAGGTGCTCGATGGTCTCCTCTGCGACCACCTCGGCGATCTCCTCGCGCGTCAGCGC
>JAJTCK010000013.1 GCA_021323175.1 Solirubrobacterales bacterium
GACTTCGGGATGGAGATCGGGATGACGGTGGACGCGGTGCGCGCCGGGTACCGAGTCAAGGAGATCGACCTGCCGCTCTCGCACCGGGCGACGGGCAGGACGCTCGGCGGTTTCGTGCACCGGGGACGCCAGCTCCGTGACTTCCGGCGCGCCGTGAGGGCCCGGAGCCGAGGCGATAGCTTGAGCCCACCGTGATCCTCGCGATCGACCAGGGGACCAGCGGGACGACCTGCATCGTCTTCGGCGAGGACGGCCGCGAGCGCGGGCGCGGCTACAGCGAGTTCCGCCAGCACTTCCCGCGTCCCGGCCTGGTGGAGCACGATGCAGCCGAGATCTGGGAGGTCACACGCAAGGTGGCCATCGCGGCGCTCGCGGACGCGGGGGTGCAGGGATCCGATCTCGCGGGAATCGGGATCACGAACCAGCGCGAGACGGTCGTGGCCTGGGACCCGGACACCGGCGAGCCCGTCCACAACGCGCTCGTCTGGCAGGACCGACGCACCGCCGACCGCTGCGACGAGTTGCGCGAGCAGGGACACGAGGACCTGATCCGCGAGCGCACCGGCCTGGTCATCGACCCCTACTTCTCGGGGACGAAGATCGAGTGGCTGCTCCGCAACGTGCCAGAGGCGAAGCGCGCGGTCTTCGGCACGATCGACTCATGGCTCGTCTTCAAGCTCACGGGCCGCCACGTCACCGACTACACGAACGCGTCGCGGACGCTCCTGTTCGACATCCGCCGCTTGACCTGGGACGGTGGCCTGTGCGAGCTGCTGGGAGTCGATCCCGGCACGCTGCCCGAGCCCGCCGCCTCGGCGCAGGTCTACGGGACGACCTCGGTCTTCGGCGGCCGGGTGCCCGTGGCCGGAATCGCCGGCGACCAGCAGGCCGCCCTGTTCGGGCAGGCATGCCATTCACCGGGCGAGGCCAAGAACACCTACGGCACCGGCAGCTTCGTCCTGCTCAACGTGGGGTCCGAAGCGCCCGACCCCCAGGACGGGCTGCTGACGACGGTCGCCTGGGGACTGGCGAGGGGCGACGGTGACGCCGCGGCGGGCGCGGAGGTCGACTACGCGCTGGAGGCGCCGATCTTCGTGACGGGCGCCGCCGTCCAGTGGCTGCGCGACGGCCTCGGCGTGATCGGGGAGGCGTCCGAGACCGAGGACCTGGCAGCCTCGCTCGAGTCCAACGACGACGTCTATTTCGTCCCTGCTCTCACCGGCCTCGGTTCTCCGCACTGGGACCCCTACGCGCGCGGCACGATCGTCGGGCTGACGCGCGGAACCGGCCGCGCGCACCTCGCGCGGTCCGCCCTGGAGTCGATCGCCTACCAGACGGTGGATGCCGTCCGCGCCCAGGAGAGCGCCGCCGGAGAGAGCATCCCTGAGCTCAAGGCCGACGGTGGCGCAGCAGAGAATGCCTGGCTGATGCAGTTCCAGTCCGACCTGCTCGGGGTACCGGTGGTCGTGCCGGAGGTCGCCGAGACGACCGCGCTCGGAGCTGCGTACCTGGCCGGGATCGCGACGGGGCTGTGGGAGCGCGAGACGGTCAGGGAGATGTGGCGCGAGGCGGCCCGCTACGAGCCTTCGATGGCCGCGGACGAGCGCGACGCTCTGATCGGGCGGTGGCGGCAGGCGGTCGAGCGCTCGCGCGGCTGGGCGCGGTCCTGAGCCCGCGGATCCGGGTATGACGGGGATCAACGCCCGTGACCCGGAACGGCGCGTAACCGACCGCGTGCGCACGGGTAGAAACCACCACGCCGCCCAACCCTGGCTGCGCAACGGTGCCCGGAGGGAAAGATGTCTCAGCAAAACGTCAAGGAGAAGGTCAAGGAAACCGACCTGAAGCCGCAGGTCTACAAGGACCCGCGCCCGGCTGAGTTCTTCGACCGCTACCACGCCAAGGCGCGCAGGGGGATCGGGTTCATCTACGACGTCGTCAGGGTGATCCTGACCCCGCCGACGATCCTGTTCTACCGCGCCCGGGCGATCGGCGTCGAGAACGTCCCGTCGAGCGGTCCGGTGATCGTGACCCCCAATCACTTCAGCCAGATGGACCACTTCTTCGCGGCGGTCTATCTCCGGCGCAAGGTCCAGTTCATGGCGAAGTCCCAGCTGTTCAGCAACGGCTTCGTCAAGTGGGTCTTCTACCACGGGGGCGTCTTCCCGGTTCGCCGCGGCTACGACGACAAGGAGGCCTTCACGACCGCCCATACAGTCCTCGGCCGCGACGGCGCGGTCCTCATGTACGCCGAGGGGGGCCGCTCGCGCAGCGGCGACCTGGGGACTCCCAAGCGGGGCGTCGGCAAGCTCGCTCTGGAGTCCGGGGCGCCCGTGGTCCCGGTGGCCATCCACGGCTCGCTCGGCGTCCGCGCCTGGAAGCGGCTCCACATGCCCAAGGTGACGATCCAGTACGGCGAGCCCCTGACCTTTCCCGTCAAGCAGGACCCCACGCGCGAGGAGCAGAAGCAGGTCGCAGAGCAGGTCTTCGACCACGTCCGCGCCATGTACGTGGACCTGGAGGAGAATGGCCGCGCCAGCGTGCTGCGGCGCATCAGGGAGGGCCTGCCCGCCGGCTCGCCCGAGCCGGATCCGGCGAGCGCCCGCAGCCGACCCTGACGCTGCGGCGCCTACTTCTCGTAGCGCGCGTCCAGCTTCTGCCAGAACTCCGGGTCGTGGCCCGGGACCACGAGGGCATAGGGGTAGGCCCTGATGTAGGCCTGTGCCTCGTGCAGTGAGCGGCGCCAGTTGTGGCGGTCCTGCGGGCGCAGCGGCTCGGGTCCGCCCTGGAGCTGGCGCCAGGTGTAGGAGACGTCGGCCAGGACGACGAAGTCCCGGCGGGGGAGGCGCAGCAGGACGGAGCAGTGGCCGGCGCTATGGCCGGGAGTGAACGCCAGGCGCACCGACCCGTCACCGAACAAGTCGAACGTGCGGCCGAACGAGCCGTAGGACTCGATCCCGTCGCCGTCGAAGTCGACCGTCCGGTAATCGACGGCGTGGTCGAAGTGCGCGCGGCGGTATCCGCCCAGCAGCGGGATGCGGGCGCCGGTGGCGGCCTCCCACTCCGGGCCGCTCAGCACGAACGTCGACTCGGGGAATTCCGAGATCGCGGAGGCGTGGTCGATGTGAAGGTGGGTCAGGACGACCACCTCGATGTCGCCAGGGCCGAGGCCGCGCTCCCGCAGCTGAGAGGTCACGTCGCGGCCGTGCTCCAGCGAGTACCAGCCCGCGGCGCGACGACCGAGGTTGTGAGAGGGGTCCGACGCGATCGAGGGATGCAGACCGGTGTCGACCAGGAGCGCTCCGGCGGTCGGATGGCGCACCAGGTATGCCGGGACCGGGACGTCCAGATAGGCCTCGTCGTCGGCTCGGCCCAGAAGCGCGCTGTAGGCGGCGAGCTTGCCACCCTCGTGCTCGAAGAAATCGCGTGGGAACCGCGCTCGGCCGGCCTCCAGCGGCTCGACGACGACACTGGCGTTCTCCCTGCCGCCGTCGAGCGGGCCGTCCAGGGGGAGCGCTTCCGCAGCGATGCCCATCCGGAGCAGCGTAGTCGCGGGTGCGGATCCAGGCGCCGAAACGGTCCTCGGCACGGTCTGGGCGGGCCCCTCGCCGGCTCTCTCGGCTCATATGCTGCTCGCCGATGGCACAGGCACCCTCGCAGATCTTCGCGCCCGACCTGCTGAAGGGCCAGGTCTGCGTGATCTCGGGCGCCGGCACCGGCCTGGGCAGGGCGACGGCCCGGGAGCTGGCGTCGCTCGGCGCGACGATCGTTGGGTGCGGCAGGCGCGAGGAGCCCTTGCTGGGCATGGTCGAGGAGGTGACCAGCCGCGGCGGCACGGCCGGGTTCGAGTCGATGGACATCCGCGACGACGAGGCCGTGGACCGCCTGATGGACGGGGTACTCGAGCGCCACGGGCGCATCGACCTGCTGGTCAACAACGCGGGCGGGCAATTCCTGAGTCCGGCGGAGGGGATCAGCTCCAAGGGGTTTCGCACCGTGATCGAGCTGAACGTCCAGGGAACGTGGCAGATGACTCACGCAGCCGCGACCAAGGCGTTCATCCCGCAGGAGTCCGGCAAGGTGGTGAGCCTCACCGTCTCACCGCATCAGGGGTTCCCGGGCATGGTCCACACCGGCGCCGCTCGCGCCGCTGTCGAGAACATGATGCGCACGCTGTCCGTGGAGTGGGCCCGCTTCGGGATCCGCACCGTCGCGGTCGCCGTGGGCCAGTTCGACACCGAGACGCTGCGCACCAAGTACCCGAAGGCGGTCGTGGACAACGTCGCGGGCACGGTGCCCCTCGGCCGCCTGGGCAGTGAGGAGGAGTTGGCCTGGCTCGTCGCCTACCTCGCCTCGCCGGCGGGAGATTTCTACTCGGGCTGCGTGATCACGATCGACGGAGCGCGCGACAACTGGTTCGGAACCTGGCCTCCGGGCGGGGCCGCGGGCGAGCGGGGCGAGCCGCTGGCCGAGGAGCGGCGCAATGAGCCCTGACCCGGATGAGCCCCAGGCCGGTTTAGCCACCCCGATCTCGCGGAACACCAGTGTCATGCGGAGCGTATGGACATGCAAGCTGGCGCTCGCAGGGCACTTCATCGCCGCGGCGGTGTTCGTGCTCCTGTTCGCGCCCGTCTTCGCGTCGGCCTAGCAGCAGCGCGGGGGCCACCGCCTGTCGCCGCGGAGGCGCTCAGGCTCCGATGCGCGCCGCCAGCCAGGCCCGCACCGCCTCGCCGACCGCGTCCGGGTCAGCCTTCAGGCCATGGTTGCCCGCCACCTTTGCGACCTGCCGGCCGGGCGCCTCGGGCGGCATCCCGAACGGGTCGCTCTCACCCTGCACCACCAGCACCGGCAACTCGACCGCGTCCAGCTCATCCAGCCGGTTCCTCTCCGGCTTGCCCGGCGGGTGGACGGGGAAGGCGAGGCAGAGGACCGCCGAGACTTCGGTCGCGGCGGCGGTGCGGCAGGCCACCCGGGCCCCCAGCGAGCGGCCGCCCGCGATCACGGGATCGGGCAGGCTGCGGTCACGCAGGGCGGGGATCACGGCGAGCCAGGCGGCGTCGAGCTGCTTCGGCGGCGCCGGAGCCTTGCGGCCGGCGACGCGATAGGGCTGCTCGACGAGAGCCACCGTCAGGCCCAGTTCGCGGGCCACGCCGGCGGCGGCCTGGATGTCGGGCGCCTCGATCCCCCCGCCTGCACCATGACCCAGGACCAGCGAGCCGCGCGGCGCCTCTGCGTCGTCGAGATGGACAGTGGCCGGCCCGTGCGGCGTCTCGATCTTCACGCGCTCGGCCATCGCGGGGTCGGCCGGCGGGACGAGGTCACGCCTACGAGTACATCCCCGTGAACTGGCCGCCGGTCACGTTGATGACCTGGCCGTGGATGTAGTTGGCGAGGTCCGAGCACAGGAACAGGACCGGGCCGGCCGCCTCCTCGGGCTGAGCCGGACGGCCCAGCGGGATCATCATCGAAGCCATGCTGCGCATCTGCTCGGGGATTCCCAGCTCGACCTTCTCGCCGGACTCGCCCGCCGCCGTCATCGTCTCGCCCTTCTCCTTGGCCTGGGTCAGCCGCGTCTCGACGAAGCCGAAGGCGACGGCGTTGCAGTTGATGTTGAACTGTCCCCACTCCTTGGCCACGGTCTTCGTGAGGCCGGTGACACCCGCCTTCGCGGCGGAGTAGTTGACCTGGCCCGCGTTCCCCATCGTGCCCGAGATCGAGCTGACGTTGACGATCTTGCGAAACACCTGCTTGCCCTCGGCCTTCTCGGACTTGGCGGCCTCGCGCCAGCTCGGCGCAAGCGCCCGCAGCACGCGGAACGGCACGACGGTGTGGATGTCGAGCATGGCCTGGAATTGCTCGTCGCTCATCTTGTGCAGCACGCCGTCCCAGGTGTAGCCGGCGTTGTTGACGACCGCATCGATGCTGCCGAACGCGTCGATTCCCGCCTGAACCAGGTTGTCGCAGGCGCCGGGCTGGGTCAGGTCGCCGGCGAAGACGGTGGTTTCGCCGTCGATCTCCTTCGCGGCCTCCTCGGCGACGTCGCCGTCGAGGTCGTTGACGAGCACCCTGGCTCCCTCGCCGGCGAACAGCTCCGCGGTCGCGCGGCCGATGCCTCGCGCCGAGCCGGTGATGATCGCGCTCTTTCCGTCAAGCAGTCCCAAAGTCTTCTCCTTGTGGGCGGTGGCAGGAAGGCGTGATTCTTGCGGTTTTTCCTGGCTGACGGGCCAGTCAGCGGGCGCCCGGGCTCACCTGTATCGCGATCAGCCCGGAAACCCCGGCGGGCCGGTGCGCCCGCCAAAGATATCCCGTGGCGGCGCGGTGCGCGCTCACAGCCCGATGATCGCGGGCCCGAGGTCCTCTATGGACCCCGGGTCCTCCCCGTAGGCCCGCTCGTAGGCTTCGCGCTCGTCTTCGTCGACGAGGGCCAGGAGCAGCTCTTCGCGACTCGACCCGAATTCGCACGCGGCGCGATCGAGCGCCTCCAGGGTGCGGTCCTGGAGGAAGCCGCCGATCCCGCCGCTCTGAGGGTCCTCGCGCTCTGCGTCGCATGGATCCTGGATCGCGATCGTCTCGCGCTCGGAGTCGGCGAAAGCGACGCCGTATCCCGCCAGGCCGATCACAGCCGCCACGGCGCATGCCAGGACCGGCTGCGGTCTCGCGCCGCGCCCCGCGAGCAGCAGGATCCCCGCAAGCAGCGCCATGGCGGCGGTCGCGACGAAGGCGAACCGGAATGCCGACCTGACCGCGCCGGTGACGACGTCGTCCAGGCGGGTCTCGAGCTGCGCCAGCTCGTCGCGGTCCTCGCCCTCGAAGTCCGATTGGACTTCGTCGAACGCGTCGGAGAGTGCGGACCTGGGATCGTCGGTGTCGAGGCCAGCGAACAGGCTCGGGGCGATGTCGAACTTGTCCTCCGGATCCAGGCTGGCGTCGAGCAGGGCCGCCGTCCCCTGCAGCCGGGCCTCGGAGATGGTGTCGTCGAGGCTGTCGGCGACTATCGGCGCGATCACCGCCAGTGCGACCGCGATGCCGGCGTGCCTGATCGAGAGCACCCGGGCCACATCTCGCCGGGTGCGCTCGGGAAGCAGCTCACCGGCCAGTGCGGGAAGGGCCATGCCCATCCCCGCTCCTGCCAGCAGCTGCGGCACGACGGTGAACCAGGCCGAATCGCCGGGCAGCAAAGCGAGGCATCCCACGCCGCCCGCGACCAGCAGGCAGCCCGCGACGCCTCGCGTCTCGGGGTCGCCCGGGATCCTGGCTGCGGCGATCGCCGCCACCGGCAGGACCGACACCGCCAGCGCGGCTGCGAGGGGGTCCACACTCCACCCGGCCACGAGCAGCAGGACGACTAAAAAGATCACTGCCGTCAGCGCGGCCGAGAGCAAGGCGAGCGCGAGCGCCGGCCGCAGGCGCAGGGGAGACCCGCAGGTGCGGTCGGCGCCTTCGGGGCGCCCAGCCCGCCATCGCCGGCGCTCCCTCAGGGCGGCGGTGGCGGCGACCGCGGCTCCCGGCAGGATCAGCGGCAACTGCGCCAGGAAGATCGCCCGCCAGTCGAACAGCTCCGTCAGCACGCCGCCCAGCGCAGGCCCGATCGCAGCCCCGAAGATGGACGCGGCGAACCACACGCGCCTGCCCGGGCCGTCGGCGCCCCCGTCGAGCAGTGAGAACGAACCGACCAGTGTCGCTGCGCCGCCCACGGCCTGCACTCCGCGCATCCAGAGCAGGGAGCCCATCGAGTCGGCCAGCCCGCAGGCCAGTGAGGCGGCGCCGAACAGCGCGATCCCGCCAGCAGCGATGGCCGCGCCGCCGATGCGCCGGGACAGCACCGCCGCGAGCGGCAGGGCGATGGCCATGACGGCCGTGTACACGCCCAGGACGAGCGCGACGCCCTCGACGGTCGTGTCCAGCTCCGAGAGGATCGACGGCAGGCCCAGGGTGACGATCGACGCGTCGGCCAGGGCCAGGGCCGCCGCCGCGGCGATCGCCGTCCGTCGCATCCCGGCCACGCTAGCGGGTGGGCCCGGCGCCCCCGAGACGCGAGAGCACCGGGCGCGCGGCTGCGGCTATGTGGTCTCGGCGGCGGGCTTGACCGGCGCCTTGGTGCGCCCCGCCTTGGCGGCAATCGTCGCCAACGCGGACGGCCACCAGACGCGGTCCCCGATCTCCAGCACCAATGAGGGCACGAGCAGGGTCCGGACGATGAACGTGTCGATCAGGACCCCAGTCGCGACCGTGAACCCGATCTGGGTCAGGCCGACGAGCGGCAGGACCGCCAGCGCCGAGAATGTCCCGGCCAGCACGATCCCCGCCGACGTGATCACGGTGCCCGTGACCGCCAGCCCGCGCAACGTCCCCTCCCTGGTGCCGTGCGCGAGGGATTCCTCGCGCACCCTCGCCATCAGGAAGATGTTGTAGTCGATGCCCAGCGCCACCAGGAAGATGAAGGCGAACAGGGGCAGGCTCGGGTCCATGCCCGGGAAGTCGAAGACGTTCTCGAAGAAGAACGAGCCGAGCCCAAGGGCGGCGCCGAAGGAAAGGATCACCGTCCCGATCAGGACCAGCGGCGCGATCACGGCGCGCAGCAGGGCCGCGAGGATCAGGAAGACCAGGATCAGCGCGATCGGTACGACCACCCTGTTGTCGCGGACTGACGACTGGCGCAGGTCGTACTCCTCCGCGGTGGGGCCTCCGACCAGCACGTCGTCGCCGCCGGCGTCCTGGGCCGCGTCCCTGATCCCGGGGATCAGGTCGAAGCCCTGGGTGCTGAGGGGGTCCTCTTCGAGCGTCAGCTCGAGCTTGGTTCCGGTCGGACCGACCTCCTCGTTCGGGCTCAGCTCCGCCACGCCGGGAGCTCCGGCGACGGCGTCGCGCACCGCCGCGAGCTTCGAGTCGTCGGTGACAACGACGTTGGTCGGCGAGTTGGCCCCGGCCGGGAAGCCCTCCTCGACGAGCTCCTGGCCCTGCACGGAGTCGACGTCGTCGCGGAAGCCATTGCCCGACGTCAGGTCGGTGTTGAGGTAGGTGAGTCCCAGGCACAGCACCAGCAGCAGGGCCGTCGTACCGATCCACACCCTGCGGGTGTGCTGGCCGACCCAGCTCGCGATCCGGCTCCAGAGGCCATGCGTCTCGTCGACGCCCTCGGATCCGACCCGAGGTATGAAGGGCCAGAAAGCCCTGCGCCCGGTGATCGCGAGCAGCGCGGGCAGGATCGTCAGCATCGAGATCATCGCGAGGCCGACGCCCAGGGCACCGATCGGGCCCAGGCCCGAGGTGCCGGTGACCTCGGCGAGGGTCAGGGTCAGCAGGGCGGCCATGACCGTCAGCCCGGAGGCGACGATCGCAGGTCCCGCCTTTCGCATCGCGACCTTGACCGCCGCGTGCTTGTCCTCGTGGCGCCGGAGCTCCTCGCGATAACGGGAGACCAGCAGCAGCGCATAGTCCGTGCCCGCGCCGAACACGAGGACGGGCAGGATGCCTCCCGACTGGCCGGTGACGGTGACCCCGGCCTCGGCCAGCAGGTAGCCCATGCCGCGGGAGGTGACCTCGGCGAGTATCACCGAGAAGAAGGGGATCAGCCAGAAGATCGGGCTGCGGTAGATGATGATCAGCAGGATCAGGACCAGCAGGGCGGTCGCGTACAGCAGCGTGCCGTCGATCTGACCGAACACGTCGATGGCGTCGGCCGAGAACCCGGCCGGGCCCGTGACCTTCGCCTCCAGCCCCTCGGGAAGGCCCTCGAGGTCGGCCTTGATGTCGTCGGTTGCGTCCACCAGCAGCTCGGCGGCTTCGTTGGTGCCGTCCTCGACGGTGATCGGCGTGATCAGCAGCGCCGTCGACCCGTCGTCCGAGGCGACGGGTGCGCGGGTCTCGCCGACTCCCTCGCGCCGCTCGGCGTTGATCTGGGCGCGGGTCTCGGCGATCGTCGCCCGGTCCTCGGGGCTGAGGCCGCCGTCGCGGTGGAAGACGGTGATCGCGTCGGCGATGTCGCCCGAGGGGAACTCCTCCAGCTCCTCGATCGCCTTGACCGACTCCGCCTTGGCGGGCAGGTAGTCGGCCGGATCGTTCTCCTGGGCGTCCTCGAACTTGCCCGCCAGAGGCCCCATCGCGAAGAAGATCACCAGCCAGACACCGAGCAGCGCCCACTTCGTGCGCCGTCCGCCCGGGAGCTCCGCGAACCACCTGCCTACAGCCCTGACGCGCTCCATCTGATTACCAGCTCCCTTGGGTCGAGTTTGGTCTTCTGAGAGGCACCCCAAGTTACGAGGATGCCCCCGCGAACGGTTGCCTTTCGGTGAATAAGACCGCGGAGGTCCCCGAAACTGATCGCCCGCGACGTCGCCTCTTCGGCCGGCACGATCGCTGAGCCCGGGACCTCAGTCAATCAGGGATCTCCCTGAGCCCGCCCTCGGTCCCTGGCGCGCTTTGAGCACCTCCAGGACGACGACGGGGGTCCCAGGGATCTCCGGGGACGGGCCCTTCGTCAAGGTTCAGGAGGAAACCTGATTGGAGGGAGGTAAACCTCCGAGTATCGGAGGAACTACAGGCCCAGCTGCTTCGAGAGGATCTCCTTCATCACCTCGTCCGTGCCCCCGCCGATCGGCCCGAGCCTGGCGTCGCGGTAGGACTGCTCGACCCCGTATTCACGCATGTACCCATAGCCGCCGTGGATCTGGATCGCCTCGTCGGCGACGTCACACGCCGCGCGCTGGGTGAAGAGCTTCGCCTGGGTGACCTCGCGGGTCGCGTCCTCGCCGGCCGCGAACTTGCGCAGGGCCGCGTAGGTCATGGCGCGAGCTGCCGAGATCGTGACCGACATCTCGGCGAGCTTGTGCCGGATCGCCTGGAACCGGCCGACCGGCCTGCCGAACGCCTCCCGTTCCTTGGCGTAGGCGAGAGCCTGCTCGAACACCCTCTGCATGCCCCCGGCGGCGCCGAGGGCCATGGTCAGCCGCTCCCACTGGAAGTTGGCCATGATCAAGGTGAAACCGCCGTTCTCCTCGCCGAGCAGGTTCTGCTCGGGCACCTCGACGTCGGTGAAGGACAGCTCGCCTGTGTCGGAGGAGTGCCAGCCCATCTTCTCCAGTTTCCCCACCACCTCGTAGCCCGGCATGTCGCGCTCCAACACCAGGAACGAGATGCCGTGGTGGCCTCCCTGCTCCGTGGTCTTGACCGCGCAGACCAGGAAGTCGGCCCGCACTCCGTTGGTGATGAACGTCTTGGCTCCGTTGACCACGTAGCCGCCGTCGACCTTGCGCGCCGTCGTCGCCATGGAGGCGACGTCGGACCCGGCCCCGGGCTCCGTTATTCCGAGGGCGCCGACCAGCTCGCCCTTGACCCCCGGCACGAGCCAGCGCTGCTTCTGCTCAGAGGTTCCGAACTTCCAGATCGGAGGGGTGGCGATCTCGGAGTGCGCGCCCAGGCCCGCGGCCACGCCTCCGCCGGCGCCCGAGTACGCCAGCTCCTCGATCCAGACGGCGTTGTGGACGTAGTCGCCGCCCTGCCCGCCGTACTCGATCGGGTACTTGAGGCCGAGGAACCCCAGCTCGCCGCAGCGCTCGAACAGCCCTCGCGGAAACTCCCTGGCCTCCTCCCATTCGCTTCGGTGGGGTGCCATCTCATTCGAGACGAACTTCCGCGCCGAGGCACGCAGCTCCTCGTGCTCCTCTCCGAACGGGGGGAGCAGCGCCCGGTCGCCGCTGTCCTTGATCACCGTCACCGCTCCAGTGTCTCCCAATTGCGGCTCGAGTGCGGCAGGCGGGACCGGCATCTGGGCGCAGGCGAAGGGTTACGAGAGGTAGCCGCCGTCCGCTCGTTCACTCGCGTCCGGCCGGGGGCCGCCACCGATCCAGGGTGGTGTGTCCTCGGCCCGCGTGGTCGAAGCCCAGCAGGTCGCCCTGCGGGTTCTTCCTGTCGCCGTGGTGGTATGCCCGAACCTCGGCGATCTTCCCATCGCGCAGGCGGAACCACTCGGTGCCGCGGTTCAGCCGCTTCTCGCCCGACTTCGGATCCCTCCAGGTCATCGTCCACTCGATCACGGCCTCGTCGCCGGACTCGATGCCGTGCTCCAGCCACCATCGGCCGTCGAGATGCTCGACGCCCCATGCCGCGTTGTCGGCGATCTCGTGCCCGTGATGGGGACCGAGGCGGGTGTAGTAGTGGACGGCGGCTTCGGTGAAATGGTTGGCGACCAGGTCGGCGTCGCCGGTGTTGAGCGCCTCGTAATAGGAGCGGATGTGATCTAGATTCTCGCCCACCAGGGTTGATTCTCTCCGACCGTGTCGATCAGCGGCGTCCCGGTTCGTCGTCTCTATAGAGAGGCGAACGGCGCCGCTCCAAACGACAGGAGGAAACGATGCAGTTCATGCTTGCGATGGTCGGCGAGGAGTCCGGGTGGGACAGCTCGCCGGAGGAGATGGAGAAGGTCGTCGAGGAGATGGAGAACTTCAATCGGGAACTGGTCAGGGCCGGCGCCCTCGTGGACGGGGCCGGGCTGATGCCGCCCTCCACCGCGTCAACGGTCAGCTTCGGCGAGGACGGAGCGACCGTGACCGACGGGCCGTTCGCCGAGACCAAGGAGCACCTGGCCGGCTATTGGGTCATCGAGGTCGCCAGCAAGGACGAGGCACTGGAGTGGGTGAGGAAGGTCCCTGTCAGGGAGGGCAAGATCGAGGTGCGCGAGATGATGGGCTACGGCAAGCCCGTTGACCTCGAGACCTTCGAGCGGCTTCAGGCCGAGGCGAAGAATGATCTGCTCGAGGCGGTCGAGAAGCGCGCTGCCGGCAACTAGGCCATCCATGGCGCGCCGTGCGACGGCCGGGCGGGCGAGTTTTCGCCTTCGGCTGTCGATTTCGGCTCCTCTCGTTCGTCGTGGGGTTGAATGCGGCGATAGGCGCCGCGCGACCAAGGAGGACCACATGAAGTACCTGCTGACGCTGATCGGCGAGGAGGGCGGCATGGAGGACGCCAGCCCCGAGGAGATGAAGGCGGTGATGGACGCCTGGGGCGCCTTCACCCAGGAGACGGTGGACAGGGGCGCGTTCATCGCCGGCGAGGGCCTGCAGCCCAGCGCCACGGCCACGACGGTCAAGGTCCCTGAGGGCGGCGGCGAGCGCATCGTCACCGATGGCCCGTTCACTGAGTCCAAGGAGCAGCTCGGCGGGTTCTACCTGCTCGAGTGCAAGGACCTCGACGACGCCCTGGAATGGGCCAGGAAGGTCCCCGTCCGGGCGGGATCGATCGAGGTGCGCCCGGTGATGGACTACGAGGCCGCCGGCTACGAGGGACCCACCTCCGAAGAGGCCGCGGCCGCCCGGTCCTGACCGAGCCCTCGTCCAAGGTCGTCGACCGCCTGTTCCGGCATGAGTCGGGACGGGCGGTCGCGAGCCTGATCCGGGTGCTCGGCGACTTCGACCTGGCCGAGGAGGCGGTGCAGGAGGCGTTCGTGGTCGCGCTGGAGCGCTGGGCGACTGACGGCCTCCCGCACAACCCGGGGGCCTGGATCACCCGGGTCGCCCGCAACAAGGCCATCGACCGGCTGCGCCGGGAGAAGACCTACACGGTGAAGCGCGAGATCCTCGAGGGACTCGAGCGCCTGGAGCCTGACGCCGAGGTGATCGTCCCCGACGACACGCCCGCGCTTCCCGACGACCGGCTGCGCCTCGTCTTCACGTGCTGCCATCCGGCGTTGGCACCCGAGGCGAGGGTGGCACTGACGCTGCGCACGCTCGGCGGGCTGAGCACTTCCGAGATCGCGGCGGCGTTCCTCACCTCGGAGTCCACCATGGCCCAGCGCCTGGTCCGCGCGAAGAGGAAGATCCGCGACGCCGGCATCCCCTACGAGGTCCCCGGGCCGAGCCGGCTTCCCGAGCGGCTGCCCTCGGTCCTCGCCACCCTGTACCTGATCTTCAACGAGGGCTACTTCGCCTCGGGTTCGGACTCCCTGCTCCGCACCGAGCTGGCCGACGAGGCGATCCGCCTCGCCCGCGTCCTCGTCGAGACGCTCCCGGACCCCGAGGCCCGCGCCCTGCTCGCCCTGATGCTCCTGCAGAACTCGCGGCGCGATGCCCGCCTGGACGAGTCCGGCGAGATGGTCCTTCTGGAGGACCAGGACCGCTCCCGCTGGGACCGCGCCCAGATCAAGGACGGCCTGGCGCTGGTGGACACCCTCACCGGCGTCGTCGGCCCGTATGCGATCCAGGCCCGCATCGCCGCCGAGCACGCCCGCGCGGAGCGCGCCGAGGACACCGACTGGCGCCGCATCGGCCTTCTGTACGGGCAGCTCACCAGGATCCAGCCATCACCGGTGATCGAGCTGAACCGTGCGATCGCCGTCGCGATGGATCAAGGCCCCGAGGCCGGCCTGGCCCTGATTGACGCGATCGATGGCCTTGACCGCTACGCCCCGCTCCACGTCAGCCGAGCCGACCTGCTGGCTCGCCTGGACCGCAACCCGGAGGCGGTCGAGGCCTATCGGCGGGGCCTGGAGCTGAGCACGAACCCTGTCCAGCAGGCCTTCCTGAAGAAGCGCATCGCCGAGCTCTACAGGCCGTAACTGCGGCCGATCACCTCAAGCATGATCTCGTCGGTGCCGGCGCCGATGCGGTTCAGGCGGGCGTCGCGGTAGGCGCGCTCGATCTCGTACTCCTTCATGTAGCCGTAGCCGCCGTGGATCTGGATGCACTCGTCGGCGACCTCGCATATCACCCGCGACGTGAACAGCTTGCACTGGGAGATCTCGCGCACCGGGTACTCGCCGTTGGCGAAGCGCCAGGCCGTCGAGTAGGTGAACTGCTTCGCGGCCTCGATCTTGGTCGACATGTCGGCGAACTTGTGGCGGATCGCCTGAAACCTGCCGATCGGGCGGCCGAAGGCCTCGCGCTCCATCGCGTACTCCAGGGTGCGCTCGAACATGCGCTCGGCGCCGGCGACGCAGCCCGCGGCCGCCACCAGCCGCTCTCCCTGGAGCTCCCAGGAGATGTGGTAGAAGCCCTTGCCCTCCTCGCCCAGCATGTTCTCGGCGGGCACGCGGACGTCCTCGAAGGCCAGCTCGCCGGTGTCAGACGCGTGCATCCCCATCTTCTCCAGCTCGGCCGAGACGGTGAAGCCGGGGACCAGGTTGCCGTTCTCGTCGCGCAGGTCCACCACGAACAGGGTGATCCCGTCGTGCCCCTTTTCAGGGTCGGTCTTGGTGACCAGCACGATGTAATCGGCCCTGGCGCCGTTGGTGATGAAGGTCTTGGCGCCGTTGATCACGTACTCGTCGCCGTCCCGGACGGCCGTTGTGCGGATGCTCGCCACGTCCGAGCCCGCCCCCGGCTCGGTGATCCCGAGGCAGCTGATCCTCTCGCCGGCCAGCGAGGGGGGCAGGTACTTCTGCTTCAGCTCGTCCGAGCCGAGCAGGTGGATCGGCGGGGTCGCCATGTCGGTGTGGACGGCGAACCCCATGTTGAGGCCGCCCGAGCCGGAGTAGCTCATGCACTCTGCGCGCACGAGCGAGTAGAAGTAGTCCCCTCCCTGCCCACCGTATTCCTCGGGGTAGCACAGCCCCAGGTACCCCAGGTCCCCGGCCCGCTTCAGGATCGAGTTCGGCCAGTAGCTCTCCTCCCACTCGTTGCGGTGCGGGAAGCACTCCTTCTGGACCCACGCCTTCATCGACTCCCGCAGCTGCTCGTGCTCGTCGGTGAAGATCAGGTGCTTGCGAGCGGCTTCGTGATCAGGCTTGATGACGGTGTCGGTTGCGGCTGACAGGGTGTGCTCCTCGCAATTCGGCGGGTGCAGGCTCTCCTGCGGCGGACGAGTGAACACTAGCACCTGCTACTTCCTGGGGGTAGGAAGTGTCACTTTCCATTGCACGCAAGATCCACTAGGCTGCGCGTCCGATGGGCGACCAGGAGCTGCTCTACGACGTGAGCGAGGGGGTGGCCACGCTCACCCTCAACCGGCCGGACCAGCGAAACGCGCTGAACGGCCCGCTGCTCCAGCAGCTGCTGGACGCTCTCAGATCCGCGCGCGACGACGACGGGGTCAAGGCCATCGTCCTCACGGGCGCCGGGGACAAGGTCTTCTGCGCCGGGGCGGATCTGGGAGGGTTCGCGGCCGACGCCGCGCTGGTTCAGAAGCACTTCGCGTCGGACCTGTTCCTGGAGTTCTTTCGCCTGATGCCGCGCCTGGGCAAGCCGTCGCTGTGCGCGGCCAACGGGCACGTCCTCGCCGGCGGCATGGGACTGGCCCTCTCCTGCGACCTGCTGATCGCCAAGGAGGAAGCGTCTTTCGGCACACCCGAGATCAACGTGGGCGCTTTCCCCTACATGATCATGTCGATCATCTACCGCAACGTCCCCCGCAAGAAGGTCAACGAGATGATGCTCCTCGGGGAGCGGATCTCGGCGGAGGAAGCCGTCGGCTACGGCCTGGCCAACAAGGTCGTCCCGGCAGGCGAGTTCGACGCGGCCGTGGCCGACTGGGCGGGCAAGCTAGCTTCGAAGAGCCCCGTGCTGATGCGCCTGGGCCACGACGCGATGCACCGCCAGCAGGACATGGCCTTCGACGACGCGTTGGAGTTCCTGCGCTCCCAGCTCTCGCTGACCTTCTCGACCGAGGACATCAAGGAGGGCGTCGAGGCGTTCTTCGAGAAGCGGGAGCCGAACTGGAAGGGACGATGAGCGACGACAACGCCCTCAAGGGACAGACCGAGGAGCTGCACGAGCGGCGCGAGCGGGCCAAGCTCGGCGGCGGCGAAGACAAGATCGCCAAGCAGCACGAGCGCGGCAAGCTGACCGCGCGCGAGCGCATCGAGCTGCTCTGCGACGAGGGGACGTTCGTGGAGATGGGCATCCACGGGCGCCCGCACAGCTCACAGCGGGCGATGGAGGGCAAGGAGGCCCCCGCCGACGGCGTCATCACCGGCTGGGGCGACGTCGAGGGCAAGACCTGCTGCATCGCCGCATACGACTTCACGGTGATGGCCGGGTCGATGGGGATGACCGGCGAGTTCAAGGTCGGGCGCCTGCGCGAGACGGCCCTGAACAAGCGGATGCCGTTCATCTGGCTGCTCGACTCGGCCGGCGCGCGCATCCAGGAGGCCGCCGGCTCGATGTTCGCGGGCTCGGGCCACCTGTTCCAGGAGGAGGTGGTGATGTCGGGGGTGATCCCAATGGTCGCCGCGATGCTGGGCCCCTGCGCGGCCGGCACCGCCTACATCCCGGGGCTCTCGGACTTCGTGCCGATGGTCTCCGGGCAGGGCGCGATGGCGCTGGCGGGACCGCACCTGACCAAGGCCGTGACCGGCGAGGACATCTCCATGGAGGACCTGGGCGGCGCCAAGGTGCACTGCCGCAAATCGGGCGTGGGTGACCTCGAGGTGAAGGACGACGAGGAGTGCATCCAGGCGGTCAAGGACTACCTGTCCTACTTCCCCTCCAACTGCGAGCAGCGGCCGCCGGTCCGCGACACCGAGGACCCCCATGACCGCATGTCCGAGAAGCTGCTGGAGATCGTCCCCGAGTCGAACCGCCAGCCCTACGACATGTACGAGCTGATCTCCGAGATCGTGGACGACGGCACCTACTTCGACATCAAGCCGAAGTTCGCGAGGACCATCATCACCTGCCTGGCGCGCTTCGGCGGCATGCCGTGTGGGATCGTCGCCAACCAGCCCAAGCAGCTCGGAGGCATCCTCGAGAACGACTCAGCCGACAAGGCAGCGCGCTTCGTCAACCTCTGCGACGCCTTCAACATCCCGCTCCTCTTCCTGCAGGACGTGCCCGGCTTCATGGTCGGCTCCAAGGTCGAGCACGCCGGAATCATCCGCCACGGGGCGAAGATGCTCTACGCGGTTTCCCGCGCAACGGTGCCCAAGGTCACCGTGGTGGTCCGCAAGGCTTACGGCGCCGGCTACTACGTGATGAACGGAAAGGCCTACGAGCCGGACCTGATCGTAGCCTGGCCGTCGGCCGAGATCTCGGTCATGGGGGCCGAGGGGGCCGTCAACATCATCGGCCGCTCAGCGATCGAGGCCTCGGAAGATCCCGAGACGACCCGCGACGAGATGATCGCGGGGATCCGCAAGACGATCGACCCCTACATCGCGGCCGGAAACGCCCTGATCGACGACATCATCGACCCGCGCGAGACCCGTCCCACGATCATCAACGGCCTGCGCATGGCCAAGGACAAGCGTGTCCAGCGCCCCTGGAAGAAGCACGGGGTGATGCCGGTATGAGCCGCTTCGAGGATCCCGTGATCATCAGCAACTCGATCTCGGGGGCGATCGCCAATCGCGAGCAGTGCCCCGCGATCCCGTACACGCCCGCGGAATACGCGGCCGAGGCGCGCAGGGCCGTAGACGAGGGCGCCAGCCAGATTCACATCCACGCGCGCAGCCCCGATGGCACGCCCTCGTACGAGATCGAGGACTTCCGCGCGATCACCGAGGCGATCCGCGCCGAGGTGGACGACGTGATCATCAACTACTCGACAGGTGCGATCGGCGTCCCGGTCGAAAAGCGCCTCGCCTACCTGCGCGAGCTGCGGCCCGACGTGGCGGCGCTGAACATGAGCAGCATGAACTACGCGAAGTACTCCCGCAGGCGCAAGGACTTCGTCTTTGCGGCGGTCTTCGAGAACA
This sequence comes from Solirubrobacterales bacterium, assembly GCA_021323175.1. GTDB lineage: Bacteria > Actinomycetota > Thermoleophilia > Solirubrobacterales > 70-9 > VGBV01. Next base: position 18,623 of record JAJTCK010000013.1, read on the forward strand.
GCTTCGACCTGATCGCCCGGTTCATGGAGGAGATGCTGGACCTCGGGATCCAGCCGGAGCACGAGTGCTTCGACGCCGGCCACGTCGCGAACCTGGACCCGTTCCTCGACATGGGGATGCTCAAGCCGCCCCTGCAGATCTCGCTGGTGATGGGGGTGACGGGCGGCATCCGCCCGACCCCGCGGAACGTGGCCTTCATGGCCGACCAGATTCCGGGCGGGCCGGAGGGCCCGAACAGCTGGCAGGTGATCGGGGTCTCGCGCGACCAGTGGAAGCTGCTCGCGGCCTCGCTCGACCTGGGCGGCAACGTGCGCGCCGGACTCGAGGACAACCTGTATCTGCCGAACGGCGAGATGGCGAAGTCGAACGGCGAGCTGGTCGCCAAGGCGCGCCAGATGGCCGAGGACATCGGCCGCCGTGCCGCGAGTGTGGCCGAGGCACGCGAGATGCTCGGCATCCCGAAGCGCGACGAGCCCACCCGCCGCGAGGTCCTGGCCCACCCGATCGAAACCTCAGAGGCGTCGCCCGAATGAGCGGCCAGGGCGCGCTCTCCGACGTTCGCGTCCTGGACCTGACCAGGCTGCTGCCCGGAGGCTTCTGCACACTGCTCCTCGCCGACCTCGGCGCCGACGTGATCAAGGTCGAGGACACCGGCGCCGGCGACTACGTTCGCTGGGCGCCCCCGTTCTACGGCGACGACGAGCACACCCCGCTCGGGACCCGCTCCGCGCTCTACCTGTCCCTCAATCGCAACAAGCGCTCGGTCCGGCTGGACCTTAAGAACGACGGGGGGCGCGAGGCGCTGCTTAAGCTGGCCGCCGGCGCCGACGTCCTGGTCGAGAGCTTCAGGCCCGGGGTGCTGGACCGGCTGGGCGTCGGGTACGTGCGACTGGCGCAGGCGAACCCGGCGCTCGTCTACTGCCCGATCACGGGCTACGGGCAGGACGGCCCGAACCGCGACCGCGCGGGCCACGACCAGAACTACCTCGGGCTGAACGGCATCCTCGGTCTGACCGGCGACGCCGACGGCCCCCCGGTTCAGGCTGCCGGCCAGATCGCCGACCTGGGCGGGGGCGCGCTGATGGCGGCGGTCGGGATCCTGGCCGCGCTCACCGAGGCGCGGCGGTCCGGCCGGGGCCAGATGGTCGATATCTCGATGACCGACGGGTCGCTCTCGTGGCTGGCGATGGTCGCCGGCCAGTACCTGTGCGACGGGGTCGTCCCCAAGCGCGGGGAGCTGCCCCTGGCGGGACGGATCATCTGCTACCGGCCCTACGAGGCCAGGGACGGCTGGGTCAGCTGCGGAGCCCTGGAGCAGAAGTTCTGGGCGGCGTGGTGCAAGGGGGTCGCCCGCGAGGACCTGATCGCCCACCAGTTCGACGCCCCCGGCTCGGACGCCCACCGCGAGGTGCAGGAGATCTTCAAGGGGCGGACCCGCGAGGAGTGGAAGGCCTTCAACGACGAGCACGACTGCTGCATCGAGCCGATCCTCGAAGTGGACGAGGTCCTGGAGTCCGACCAGGTGGCCGCGCGCCAGATGGTCGTTTCATACGAGCAGCCGGAGCTGGGGGAGGTCCGCCAGCTGGGGGTGCCGGTGAAGCTCTCGCGCACTCCGGGCGGAGTGCACCGCCCGGCGCCCGCCCTGGGGGAGCACACGGCGGAGGTCCTGGGAGAGGCGGGGGTCGCCGAGCGGGAGATCGCGGCACTGTTCGAGTCGGGCGCCGCCAAGGGCCCCGACGCCGCGCAGAAGGCGGAGGCGTTCCGGGCATGACCCCCGAGCGGACCAAGCTTGCCACGCCCAGAGGGCCCAAGCCCTCCACCCCCGGACGTGAAGCGGAGGAGGCGGGGGGCGAGGAGATGCTTCGCATGGGTGAGCTTGCCGAGGCCAGCGGAGTCTCGGCGGCGACGATCAAGCACTACCTGCGCGAGGGCCTGCTGCCGGAGCCGGTCAAGACCTCCCGGAACATGGCCTACTACCCGGCGGAGTTCGTCGACCGCATCCGGCTGATCAAGCAGCTCCAGGAGGAGCGCTACATGCCGCTGAAGGTCATCAAAGACCTGCTGGACGAGGATCCCGACCGCGCCAGGGCGCTGATCGAGTTGGGGGACCGCCTACTCGCGCGGGTCAGGGAGGGGGAGGAGCAGCGGATCACCTCGGCCGAGGTCCACCACCGCTACGAGATCCCGCAGGAGGTGCTGGACCGTCTGGCCGAGATCGGGGTACTGAGTCCCGACCAGGAGGGCTATTCGCCAACCGACGTGCGGATCATCGGGGCCATCGCGCGCTTCCGCGCCGGCGGCTATGACGAGCAGATTGGGTTCACGGTCTACGACACGCTTCGTTACAAGCATGTGATGGGCGACCTCGTCAAGGAGGAGGTCGACGTCCTCATGGAGCGGCTCGCGGGCGAGGTCCCGCCCGAGCGCGCGATCGAGCTGATCGAAGCGGGCTCCGAGCCCCTCAACGAACTGATGGCGGCGATGCGCACCAAGGAAGTGCTGGCCGAGCTCGAGAGGCGGCGGGGGTCCGAGGGCGGCGCGCCGGGCGAGGACGGCCAGGGCGGCTCGGAGGACGGAAAGGGCTGAGTTGGCCGGCTGGGCGCTGGCGCTGCTGATCGCATACCTGGCGCTCGCCTTCGGAGTGCGGGTCGGGGTGGCCGTGCGCACGACCGGTACGACCGGCATCGCCAACCCGATGGCGGCGCCCCCGATGGAGGTCCTGGGCGGCGCGCTGTTCATCGCAGCCCTCCTGATGGGGTCGCTGACGCCGCCCCTTGTGCTCGCGGGCGCTCTGGAGACGATCGACCCGCTCGACCGGAGCGGCTTTCACGCAGTCGGGTTCATGTTCGCCGGGACCGGCATCGCCGGGACGTTCGCCGCGCAGATGGCGATGGGCTCGTCCTGGCGTATCGGGGTCGACCAGAGCGAGCGCACCGACCTCATCACCGGCGGCGTTTTCTCGCTCTGCCGCAACCCGATCTACAGCTTCATGGTCATCGCTTGGATCGGCCTGTCCCTGCTGGTGCCGACCTGGCTGTCGATCGCCTCGATCCCGCTGGGGGTGCTGGCGTTCCAGGTTCAGGTGCGCCTGGTGGAGGAGCCGTTCCTGATCAGCGCGCACGGCGAGCCCTACCTGGTCTGGGCGCGCCGCGTGGGCCGCTTCGTTCCAGGCGTTGGGCGCCTGCCCTGAGCCACTCGGCGGGCTGACGCGCTCGTGCCGTTATGGCCAGGCCCTGGGGCCCCGCAGGAGGGACGCTTCCAGCACTTCCGGCGGGGACGCCAGGTTCTGCGGCAGGGCGACCAGGTTCGCCCCGACTCCGGTCACCGACGGGACCAGCAGCGCTCCGGCGCCCTCGTCCGCGGCAGCGGCGCCGATGGCGCGCGTGGACTCCAGCGGGGTCAGCACAGAGGGCGGCTCATCGACCTCCAGCGAGGACAGCGCTCCGCGGCGCCTCAGGTCGATCGTCGCGGCGCGAACCGCGATCACCCCGAGCCTGAGCGGATAAGCCGCCGTCTCCGGCAGCCCCTGCCGCTCCATCGCCCGGGCCCACTCGGCCCGGACCGTCGCCGGCTCGAGGCTCGCATAGAGCACCGGCAGTCCCGGCGGGTTCCAGCGGCCGCCGTTGACCCGGGCGCCGTGGGTGCCGAGAAGCTCATAGGCGGGCCGTACGGCCCGCCACACCTGAAAGGAGCGATTTCGCTGCGGCAGTCCGGCGACGCCCCGGCGCAGCTCCCTAGAGGTAAGCACCCTCTCCGATCGCCGTCAGCAGGGCCAGCACGCGCTTGGCCTCGCCGTGCTCGATCGCCTCGGCCGGAGAGTCGAAGTCCAGCTCCACGTTGGGCCGTTGCAGCCAATCGGCCGGGTCGGCCCTCGGCAGCGCGGCCGCGAGCGCCTCGACCACCCCGCCGAGGGCGAGCAGCCGCTTCCGGCCCTCTCCGCGCGGATTCGTCTCCCCGTTCGCCCATCGTTCCGCCGTTCGCGTCGAGCGCCCGGTCAGCCGGGCGATCGCGGGAGGATCGAGCCCGGCATCCAGCAGAGGCGCGACTTCCTTCGATGGCCTTGTCCGGACCGCCGGCATGCTCCCAAGGGTAGCGATTCTGTCACCGCACTGACGACATTGCTCCGACAGTGCAGGACTATAGCCCCTCACCAGCGGCCGGGCTCGAACGCTGAACGACCATCCCGGCCCCTGAAGGACCTAACGTACCGTCCCCGCTGATTTCCTTGTTCGCTGGCGCCTACACCGTGCGTGGCACACACGTGGCACGAACCCGCGGACGCGTTCGCCGGCTCCCGCAAGCCGCTGGCATCGTCGCTAGATTGACTGGTCAGTCAGCCTGACCGGCGGACGAGGCGCCGGCCGAGTCGAAAGGGCATGTGGATGCGCGCTGCGGCGATACAGCTCAACTCAACCGACGACCGGGACCGCAACCTCGAGGTGGCGGAGAAGCTCGTGCGCGATGCGGCGGCGGGCGGTGCGGAGCTCGTCGGCCTGCCCGAGAAATGGACCTTCCTGGGTCCTCCGGAAGGGATCGCCGAGGCCGCCGAGCCGCTCAGCGGGCCCTCCATGGGCGCGGCGTCCGATTGGGCGGCGGAACTCGGCATCCATCTGCTCGCAGGAAGCTTCCCCGAGCGCCTCGCCGGCCACGAGAAGCCGTTCAACACGTCGGTCATGTTCGGCCCGGACGGCGCGGTCGAGTCGGTCTACCGCAAGCTCCACATGTTCGACGTGGACGTCGGGGGCGTGGCCTATCGGGAGTCCGAGGCAGAGGACCCCGGCGACGAGATCGTCGTCACGAACGTGGACGGCTTGCCGGTCGGGTTGAGCGTCTGCTACGACCTCCGCTTCCCGGAGCTCTACCGAATCATGGCCGTGCGGGGCGCGCGACTGATCACCGTACCCGCGGCCTTCACCGAGCGGACCGGCCGCGACCACTGGGAGGTCCTGCTGCGCGCCCGCGCAATCGAGAACCAGGCGTTCGTGCTGGCGCCGAACCAGATCGGCGAGGCTCCTCCGCACTACCGCAGCTACGGGCATTCGATGATCGTGGACCCGTGGGGGCTGGTTATCGCGCGCGCTCCGGACACCGAGGGCTTCGTGATCGCCGATCTGGACCTGGGGGCGCTCGATGACATCCGCGACAAGCTGCCGTCTCTGCGCAACCGCCGCCCCGACGCCTACCGCTGGCCCGAGGAAACAGCCGAAGAGCCGAGCGCGAAGGCGGAATCGCCGAACGGGCCTGCCGGAATCGCGGAGCCGGCCAACCCGAGCGGGGCGCCCTGATGGCGACCACCGCGAACCGCGACGAGCGCGCGGCCGACAAGCGCCGCCAGATCCTCGACGCCGCGATCCGCGTCTTCGCTCGCCAGGGCTTCCACAGCGCGCGGGTGTCGGACATCGCCGAGGAGGCTGGAGTCGCCTATGGGCTCGTCTACCACTACTTCGACTCGAAGGACCAGATGCTGAACGAGCTGTTCACGGAGCGCTGGTCCCTGCTGCTCGACGCCATCCGCCAAGCCGACTCGCAGCTCGACAACCCTCGCGCCAAGCTCGGCGCGGCCGCCGGGTTCATCATCGACTCCTACCGGCACGACCCCGAGCTGATGAAGGTGATCATCGTCGAGGTCACGCGCGCGGCCAACTCCTTCGGACGCACGCACCTGGCCGAGATCCGACAGGCCTACGACGCCATCGCGAAGATCGTCGCGGACGCCCAGCGGGCGGGTGAATTCCGCACGGACGTCAGCTCGGAGTTCGCCGCGATGCTGTTCTACGGCGCGATCGAACAGCTCCTGACCGGCTGGATCTTCGAGGTCGTTCCGGCCGCCGACGAGGACTACGACAGCGCAAAGGCGCTGATCGTGGAAACGATCTGCGGCGGCCTGGAGCCGCGCGTGGCCGCCGAGCTGCCCGGCTAGGGCCATGTGGGAGGGACTCGCCCGCACGCGCCGCCAGGACCATGTCCTGCACGGTACGGCCAAGGCCGCCAACGTGGCGTTCGGGCTGGTCGCGCTGCCCGTGTGGCTGATCGGCCAGCTGCTGGGGGGCTGGATCCGCGACCTGCTGGTCCGGCTGGAGCGCAGGGGCCGCCGGCCGCTGCCCGTCCCGCCCCCGGGGGAGCGCTCGATGCCGGCCCTGCTGCGGGACTTGGAGGCCCTCCCACAGCATCTCGAGCGGCACCCGCTGGCCGAGGTCCGGTTCGGGATGGGGGACCTGTCCAACTTCGTCCTGGCCCAGCAGCGGGCCGGCGTGGTGCTGGGCTACCGCTACCCCGCCCAATTCGACGACCACATCTTCGAAGGGGCGGACGGCGAGCGCATCGCCGCCTCCATCGCCCTCCAGGAGGCTGCCCGCCCCGGCCTGATCGTGGTCCACGGGCTGTTCACGTCCAGCCGCTTCGACTACGTGCGGGCGATCGCGGTGCGGGCGTTCTACGAGTGGGGCTTCAACGTCGCCGTGATCGACCTGCGCAGCTTCGGGATGACCGAGCTGACCACTCCGGCGCCGTCGACCGCCGGCTGGAAGGAGGGCGAGGACATCGTCGCCCTGGCCCGCTATCTGAAGGGCCTGGGCGCGACCAGCGTGGGCGCGCTCGGCATCTCGCTGGGAGGCAGCTCCGTGCTGAATGCGTGCCACCAGCCCGAGGCCGGCGAGCTGCTGGACGGCGGCATCCTGGCGGTCTCGCCCCCGGCCGTGCCCGAGCTCGCCTGGGAACGGCTGTCCGAGCCTGTGCCGCGGAGGCACCCGCGCTTTCCGATCCACGCCGCGTTCAAGGCGGCCCTCAAGTCCAGGGTGCGCTCCGGGCGCTGGCCCGCGGAGGCCGAGGACATGGCTCGCGTCCTGCAATACGTGGCCGCGCCCTACTACGGGGTCAGCGCGGACGAGATCTGGCGAAACGCCGACAACCGCGGGCACGTGGCCGCGTCAAAGGTGCCTCTGCTGGTGCTGCATCCGGAGAACGACCAGATCGTCAAGGTCGAGCACGCTCGCCTGCTGGCCGAAGCCTCCGCCCAGAACGAGATGGTGCGCGTCTGGATCCTCCCCGCGGGCGCGCATGGGCTGCTGGAAACGGCCGACGCCGCGTGGACCCAAGCGATCTACCGGGGCTTCTTCGAGCGGTTCGCCGTCTACGCGGAGCGCGGCGGCGGAGCGAATGGTGGAGCGAGCGCCGAGGTGGTTTACTCCGCGTCGGACATCGGGTAACGGCGAATAGGAGCGGAGCTGACGTGGACACCGACATCGTGAGACGACTCATATGGGGAGGCATGCTCGCCGCCACCGGCGCACTCGCGACGGTGGCCGCGCACCGCGTCTCGGAGGTCCTCTACAGGCGGGTCTTCAACGAGGAACCGCCCGAGTGAGCGGGACCCCGACAGGCGGGACACCGCCGGGCGGCCGGCCGTCGAGCAGCGGCCCTGAGGTCGGCACCCCGGCAGGGGGGCCCCCGCCTCCCGCCCCGGACCCGTCCCCGACCCCGGGCGTGGCCGGCCCCACCGCGCCCGGCCCCACCGCGCCCGGCGCCGCCGCGTCACGGGAGCAGGCCGCCTTGGGGAATGGCCGCTCGCCCGAGGAGATGAGCGTCGGGGAGCTGGTCTTCGAGATCTCCGACCGCGCATCGGTGCTGGTACGCGAGGAGATCGAGCTCGCGAAGACCGAGGTCACCGAGAAGGTCAACAAGCTCCTGCGCGGGGGGGTCGCCGGAGGGGCCGCGGCCGTCTTCCTGATCGCAGCCCTGATCCTGCTCATGCACGGGGTGGCCTGGCTTCTGAACGACCTCGTGTTCGACAACTTCTGGGCCGGCTTCTTCGTCGAGGCCCTGCTCTTCCTCCTGATCGCGGCGGGGGCCGGGTTCTTCGCCTACCGGGCCTTCCAGTCTGCGTCGCCACCGACGCCTGACATGGCGATCGAGGAAGCCAAGGAGATCAAGGCGGCATTCGACACCGAGGAGGGAACCTGATGGAGTCCACAGCCGGCACGCAGCGCGCCCATGGCGCCGGGATCTCCACTTCCGCGGCGGGCAACGGCCGCGCGGCCGTCCCACCGCCCGGCACCCGTTCGGCCGAGCAGATCCGCCGCGACATCGTGGCGCAGCGCGGCGAGCTCTCCCGCTCGGTGGACGCCCTGCGCCACCGCTGGGTCGAGGTGACCGACGTCAAGAGCCAGCTGCGCAAGCATAAGAGCACGCTCCTCGCCGGAGCCGCGGTCGCCGGGTTGGCGATCGGCGCGGCGGCGATACGGCGCCGCCGCCGGCGCTAGCTCGGGCGCGGCCCCTCCAGGCTCTCGAGCAATTCGTCCACGCGCGACGCGATCTCGTCGCGGATGCGGCGGACCGTGCCCAGGTCCTTGCCCGCCGGGTCCTCGAGCTCCCAGTCCTCGTAGCGCCTGCCGGGATAGAAGGGGCATTCGTCGCCGCAGCCCATCGTGATCACGACATCCGCGGCGCGAACGCCTTCGTCGTGGAGCGGACTGGGATGCTCCCGAGAGATGTCGAGGCCGATCTCGGCCATGGCCTCGACGGCCACCGGGTTGATCTCGGCCGCCGGCTCAGACCCGGCCGAGGTGACCCTGACTCGATCCCCGCCGCGCTCGGACAGCAACGCCGCGGCCATCTGGCTGCGCCCGGCGTTGTGGACGCAGACGAACAGGACCTCGGAAGCCTCGCTAGACGCGGTGGTCATGAGGCGATCCTATTGCATCGATATCTATCGCTTCAATTGATACTCTTGGATCGATGGTCGTCGATCTACAACTCGCGCCGAAGCAGAAGCGCTCGCCCGGCGAGCCGTGCTGCGAGCCGGTCGCCTATCCCGAGATCGAGCGCTCGCAGGCCGAGCGGATGTCCGCCGTGGCGAAGGCGCTGGGCGATCCGATCAGGATGCAGCTCGTCGACGTCCTCCGCAAGAACGCGGGGAGGGTCTGCGTCTGCGAGCTGGTGCCTCTGTTCGACCTTTCCCAGCCCACGATCTCACACCATCTCAAGGTGCTTCGGGAGGCCGGCATCGTCGGCTCCGAGCGCGAAGGCCTGTGGGCCTACTACTTCGTCCACGCGGATTCACTCGACGAGCTGAGGAGGTGGCTTGCATGACCGACCCGTGCTGCGGCGGCGATCCGGGCTGCTGCTAGGAATCCTGGGCCGGGGCTGCCGCTCGCGCGAGCGGCGTGCCCCGGCTCTACTCCAGACCCAGCGCCGCCTTGGTGGTGGATCCGATGCCGAGCAGGCCCGGGCCGGCGTGCGCGCCGACCACGGGTCCCATCTCCGAGGTGAAGAGCGGGGCGCCCCCGAAGATCGGCCGGCAGCGCTCCACCAGCGCAGCGGCGGAGTCGGGGTCTTGGATGTGCTGCACGATCCAGGCGTCGGCGCCGCCTTCGTGGCGCTGCTCGGCGTAGCTCACCAGCCGCTCGATCGCACGAGACCGCGTCCGGACCCTCTCTACGGGCTCGACCTCGTCCTCGAAGGTAAGGATCGGCTTGATCTTCAGGGTGGTTCCGATCCATGCCCCCGCGGCGCCGATCCGGCCACCGCGCCGCAGGTACTCCAGCGTGTTGACCGCGAACCAGACCTTCAGGTGCGAGCGCGCCTCGTGCGCCTTCGCCACGGCCTCCTCGGCTGACGCGCCCGCCCGAATGGCGTTGGCCGCCGCCAGGATCACGACGCCCATGCCGCCCGCCGCCGTCCGCGAGTCGAACAGGTGGATGCGCTCGCCGCCCCTGTGCTCGGAGATCAGATGCTCGCGGGCCTGGACGGCCGTCTGAAAGGTGCCGGAGATCCCGGCCGAGATGTGGACCGAGACGATCTCGCCTCCGTCATCCAGCAGCGGCTCGTATACGGCGAGGAAGTCGCCGACAGACGGCTGCGAGGTCGTGATGGCCTCCTCGGAGACGCGCAGGTGCTCGTAGAACCCGTCGAGGTTCCCGAGCAGCCGGATCTCGGCCTGCTGCTCTCCCTCGAGCGCGACGTAAAGGCTGACCAGCTTGATGTCGTGCTCGGCGATGAGCTCGTCGGGCAGGTACGAGGTGGTGTCGGAGACCAGAGCCGGGCGGGGGGAGGCGCTCACCACGGACGGTTCTACCATCTCCGGGCATGGCACCGAGCGACACCGCGATGTGCGGGGCGGGCCTGGCGTCTCGGGTGCTCCCTCTCGGGGCGGCGTGATGGAGGGCGCCCGGCGGGTTCTCTACCGTTGCCGCATGCCGACCGACTTCCTGTGTCCATGCGGCGCTGCGGCTCGTGCCCTCCGCAAGCGGGGCCTCGAGTACCGCACCGAGCGGGTGCCCTACGGTCGCGACAAGCGCCCCGAGATCGTGGAGCTGACCGGGCAGAACCGGGTGCCGGTCCTCATCGACGCGGATGAGGTGATCCACGATTCCAGGCGCATTCGCGAATACGTGGAGTGGCGCTATACAATGGATAGCGATGACTGACTCTGCCGAGCCCATCGTCCTCACCGACAAGGCCGCCGAGAAGATCAACGAGCTTCTCGCGTCCACGCCGGACGGCACCGAGCAGGCGCTCCGGGTCGCCGTCCGCGGCGGCGGCTGCTCCGGCTTCCAGTACGCGCTCGCGTTCGACGCGCCGAAGGACGACGACCACCGCTTCGAGCACAAGGGCGTCTCGGTCGTGGTCGACAAGACCAGCATGCAGTTCGTCTTCGGCTCCCAGGTCGACTGGGTCGACGGGCTCCAGGGGGCCGGCTTCTCGGTCAACAACCCGAACGTCGTCGCCGCCTGCGGCTGCGGGTCCTCCTTCCAGGTGAAGGAAGACACGGCCGATCAGGCCGCCACCGTCTAGCTTCGAGACACCGCTAGTTCTCAATCTGCATCGGCGGGCTCTGCTGCGGGTCCGCCTGCAGTTCCTGCTTGGCCGTGAGCTCCTCGGCCGCCGGTTGACGAGCGCCGAGCATCTCGGCCAGCTCGCCCGACTCCGCCATCTCCTCGACGATGTCGCAGCCGCCGACCAGCTCGCCCTTCACGTAGAGCTGCGGGAAGGTGCGCCAGTCGGCGATCTCGCCGGTGGCCTGCCGCAGCGGGTCCAGCGCGGGCAGCACGTCCAGCGCGGCGTACTCGATGCCCATCGACTCCAGCACGTGGACCACGCGCATCGAGAAGCCGCACTGCGGCTGCTCGGGGGTCCCCTTCATGAAGAGGAGGACCTCGTGATCGTTGATCAGCTCCTCGACCTTGGTCTTCAGTTCTGGCTCAGCCATGGCCTGTCAGTGTACGGATCGGGTCGCCTGACCTAGCCCGGCACGCCCGTCTTGATCGTGAGCGCGTGGATCGAGCCGTCGTCGAAGCGCGCCTGGACCGCCTTCTTCACGAGGCGGTGCTGATCGATTCGGGAGAGCCCCTTGAATTGGGCGGCGGTCACGGTCGCCTCCAGGTGGTCCTGGGAGCCCGTCTGGTCGCTCACCTCGACCTCGGCCCCCGGGAGGGATGCTTCGATCAGCAGCCGGACCTCCGCGAGCGCGATCGCCATCAGACCGGCGTCTTGTCCGCAGGTTCGGAGGACGAGGCGGGTTGGGCGTTGCGCCGGGCGGCCTCGACCATCTCCTTGACCGTGACGAACTTGACGCGCGGGCGCCCGTGCGGCTCGCCCGCGGCCACCTCGGCCGCGTCGATGTTGCGCCAGTGCTCGAACGTGATGTGCTCCGGGACGCGTTCGCTCAGCCAGGCCTCGAGGCCGGCGTGATCGAGCTTCTCGGCGGCCTCTGGGATACGCCCGGCGTCCAGGTCCTCGAGCATGTTGGAGACGGTCTCGTGCGCGTCCTTCTTATTGGTGCCGATGACTCCGGAGGGACCGCGCTTGATCCAGCCGTTGGCGTAGAGGCCGGGAATCTGCTCGCCCGTCTCGGGATCCGTGATGCGCCCGCCGTCGTTGGGGATCAGTCCCCTGCGTTCGTCGAAAGGCAGGCCCTCGAGCGGCACGCCGCGGTATCCGATCGAGCGCAGGACGAGCCCGCACTCGATCTCCTCGCGCTCACCGGTGTCGCGCGCGCTGACCCGCCCCTCAGACTCGACCAGCTCGTTTCGCCCGATCACGACCCTCTCCACCTTGCCGTCCCCCTGGATCTCCACCGGGGAGCGGAGGAACCGCAGGACGATCCGCTGCTTCTTGCCCTGGGGCGTGCGCTGTGAGAACTCCTGGAAGATCTCGACGTTGCGCCGGTGGGTGGGGTCGCAGTCTTCCGACTCGACGTATGCGCGACTGATGTCGTCCAGCTCCATGTCGGCCGGGGCGACGATCACGTCAGCCTGGCCCATCTCGCCCAGCTCGCGGACCTCGGGGTTGGTGAAGGCCGCCTGCGCCGGTCCGCGGCGGCCGAGCACGACGATCTCCTCGACCTCGCTGTCGGCGAGGGCCTCGATCGCGTGGTCTGCTGTGTCGGTGGTCTCAAGCTCGTCGCGCGACAGGGCGAGCATCCGGGCCACGTCGGCGGCGACGTTGCCGTTGCCGATCACGACCACCCGCTTGCAGCTCAAGTCGTAGGTGACGTCGGCGAAGTCGGGGTGGGCGTTGTACCAGTTGACGAACTCGGTTGCCGAATGGCTGCCGGGCAGGTCCTCCCCGGGGATCCCGAGCTTGTTGTCCACGCTGGTGCCGTAGGAGAGGAGGACCGCGTTGTAGTGCCTGCGCAGCTCCGCGACGCTGACGTCCTCGCCGACCTCGACGTTTCCGAAGAAGCGGAAGCCCGGGCGGGCTGCGGTCTTCTCGTAGACCCGGATCACCGACTTGATCTTCGGATGGTCGGGCGCCACGCCTGCGCGCACCAGCCCGTACGGGGTGGGCAGCCGGTCGTAGATGTCGACCTCGACGGCCCGTTCGCCGTCCTTCATCAGGTGCTCGGCGGCGTAGAAACCGGCCGGCCCGGAGCCGACGATGGCCACGCGCAGCGGGTTCTCGGATGTCCCCAGGTCAGCCATTGCGAGCGGAAAAGGGTAGGGGATCGGTGCTCAGCCGACCCCCACCCGATCCGCGCGCTTACGGAGTGACGAGGCCGACCACGTGGCCCTCGGGATCCGTGAACTGCCCGATGGTCATCCGGCCCAGGATCTCGTCGGGGCCCATCATCCGGGTGCCGCCCAGCTCCTCGGCCTTCTGGAGCGCCGCCTCGACGTCATCAACGGCCACGTAGAACGTGACGTGGCCGTCGTAGCCCTCCGGTGCCGCGCCGATGCCGCCTCCGATCCCAGAGCCGTCGGGGGCGGTGTTGCCCTCTCGCTGTGTGACCTGGTAGTCCATGCCGTCGGGGGAGGTTCCCTCGGGCATCGGCGATTCGAACTTCCATCCGAACATCTCGGCGTAGTAGCTCCGCAGCTTGTCCCCGTCCTTGCCGAGGACCTCGAAATGCACGACCGGCTGTCCCATCTGTGGCTCCTTTCCGCGCTTGCGCGCCGGGTTACGACCCGTTCAGGGCGTGCGTGTTGCCGTCCGGGTCACGGAAGAACGCGACCTTGAAAGCGTCCCCCTCGACGATCCCCTTGTCGTTCGTCTTCAGGTCATCCTCGTCGTATCGCTCGAAGGCGACTCCGTTCGCCGTGAGTTCGTCAACCAGCGCCTCGACGTCCTCGACCTCCCACCCGGCCAGGGTGGCGGTCGACTTGCCCGCATGGTCCGGCGACAGGTAGACGTTGATCCCCGTGCCCTTGCCGCAGGGGTAGGTAATCGGCACCCGCTCGTCACCCGACGGCTCCTCGGCCGGCGTCAGTCCCAGCTTGTCCTCATAGAACTCGCGCGCCGCCTTCATGTCGGCCGTGGCCAGCACGACCCCGACCTCGCAATCGCTCAATTTCATCCGCTCCGTCCTTTCCATGGCGTCATCCCTTTAGACCCGCCCACGGGCCCGAATTAATCGCCGCGTGCGGTTGGCAGCCGCGAACACTCACTCCCATATATCGGGTCAACCGTTCACACCGCCGTTCGACGGTCCGTCGGCCCCGCGGATCAAGCGGGCGTGACCGCGGTGGCGGCGGTCCCGTCCAGGGCGTCGAGGGCACGGCCCAGGGACATCGCCACGCAGGTGAAGATCGGGGTGTCGCGCAGGGTATAGGCGCTGGACTCGGTGGTCCGGAGCTCCTGCACCAGGTCCAGGAACTCGCCGGGCTCGTCGCCCTCGAACGAGACCACGAACTCCTGGTCGTCGAGACCGAACGAGTACGTCGTGTTGATCGCGATCTCGGGATAGCGCCGGCCGACCTCGACGTGGGACTTCATGATCCGCTGGCGCTCCTCGAGCGGCAGCAGATACCAGTCGCGTTTCTTGTCGAAGGGGTAGACGAACAGGAACTTGCGCTCGGAGACCGCGATCTCGGGCCGCACCGATTCCTCCGAGTATGGCGAGGGCTTCGTCATCGCCAGGTAGGAGTAGGGCGTATCGGTCCACCGCGCCAGCCCGCTCTGGCCGAGCACGACGTGGAAGGTGTGCAAATCCTCCAGCCGGGGGCTCTGGCTGAGCAGCATCAAGTCGGTGTCGCCCCGCGTGCCCACCGTCGAATACGCTCGCAGCGACCGGTCCTCGGCGAAGTCATCGCAGGCGGCCTGAAACTCGGCCTTGTCGCGGGCGCGCTCTGAGGCGCTGCGCCGCCTCCAGGCGGGATCGAGCTTGAAGAACGTGAACTTGACGAAGGTGCGCTGGGGCACGATTACAAGGGTAGTCGCGGCGGGGCTCGCGACTGGTGCTGTCGCGTGCAGCGGCGCGATGGCCCAGGGGCCCGGGCCGCCCGAGAGCGAGCGAATTGCGCAGGCGGGTGGAGGCAAGGCTGGTGTAGACCGGGTCGGCGTCGAGCCACCCGACGTGCCGAGCGTCACCGTGGCGATCCTCCCCCGGCGAACCGAACCCGAGGACCTCGAGCGCTTCGAGGGCCTGGCGCCCGGGACGATGAGCGCGGGACTCTCGCGCGTCACGCCCGCCCAGACGTTCCTCGACATGGGCGCCGGGAACCGGGTCTTCACCTCGCTCTACGGTCCCGAGCTGCCGGTGATGACCCGCTTCCGGAAGCGCGTGCCCGGCTGGCCGCTGATCGTCGAGCGAGCGGATGATGCGCCGGCGCAGATCGTTCCCGGCCTGCTGGGATCGGAGGTCCGCGAGGCTGGCATCCCGATCCGGGCCGACTCGCTGCTGACGACCCCGGCCCTGATGGCCGCCGACGGGCAGGGCCGCGTCGGGCGCGCACGTCCTTGGCAGTGCCTCGATCGCGCCTGCGACGGGGTGGCGGTCGTGCCGGCGGCGCTGGGACAGCTGCAGCCGCTGGTGAACAGGCTGCGCGGCGATGACCTCCTGATCGCGATGGAGCGGCCCCCGCCGGGAGAGCAGGAGGTGCTGGCGATCGGCCTCGCGGGTGATGGCTACGAGGGCAACCTCACTTCCGACACCACCCGGACTCCGGGCCTGGCGCTGACGACCGACATCGCCCCCACGATCCTCGACCGGCTGGGGCTCCCGGTCCCAGGAGAGATGGCGGGACATTCCATTCGCTCCGAAGGGGACCGTGACCCCGCGGCGGTCCAGGAGCGCTCGGAGCGGATGAAAGTGGTCTCCAAGCGGCGCGCCCCGGTGGTGCTACGCAACCTGATGATTTGGTTTGCGCTCGCCATCCTGGTGGCGGCTCTTTCACGCGGGCGCCTGGCTCGTCCGGCGTTTGCCCTCGCAGGCCTGTCGGCCGTGTACCTGCCCGCCATGCTGCTGGTCGGCGCCGCGCTCGGACCGGACGAGACGCTGGCGGAGCGGCTGGTCGTCGGGATCGGCGCGCCGGCGCTGGCGGCGGCCAGCATCGCGCTGGTCCGGGGCTGGGCCGCGCTGGCGGTGGCGTGCGGCGTGACTCTGGGCGCCTACATGGTGGACGTGGCGGCGGGATCGCCGCTGACGGCCCAATCGATCCTGGGGCCGAATCCGGGGCTCGGCGTTCGCTTCTTCGGGATCGGCAACGAGCTCGAGAGCATCCTCGCCGTGGTGATCCCCATCGGCACCGGAGCCGCGCTGGCGGCGTTCGCGGCCCGCGGCCATGAGCCGGGCATTCGCGTGAGCGCGCTGGCGTTCCTGGGCGCCGGGGCCGTGACGGCGCTGCTATTCGCCGCGGGGCAGTTCGGCGCGGATGTGGGAGCGGCGATCGTGCTCCCCGCCGGCGCGGCGATCGCGACGCTGGCCGTTCCGGGTATGGCTGAGGTCGTGCGCGAGCGCCGGTGGCTGCTCCTGCTGCTCGCCGCGCCGGTCCTGGGGCTTGCGGTGCTGTTCGCGATCGACCTGGCGTTCGGGGGCGACGCCCACCTGAGCCGCTCGGTGCTCGACGCCGGCGGGGCCGGGGAGCTGGCGGACGTGGTAGAGCGCCGGCTGCGGCTGGCCGCGCGAAGCTTCAACAGCGGGGTCAAGACGGTGCTGTTCTGGTTCTGCGTCGCGTCGGTGATCGTCGCGGTCCTGGGTCGCAGCCGGATTCTGCGGTGGCTCGCCCAAGCGCCGTACGCGAGGGCGGGGTTCGCCGGCGCCGCGGCCGCCACGGCCCTCGGCGTGGTCGCCAACGACTCGGCGGCGACGTTCTTCACCGTGGGCACGATCGCGCTGCTCACGTGCCTGGCGTATGCCTGGAGCCAGACGCGCCCGGGTGACGGTTCGCACTCATAGGGGGCTGCCGGGATCGTTACCCTGGACGGATGCGCATCGCCCTCGTTTCTCCTTATTCCTGGACCTACCAGGGGGGCGTCAACAGGCACGTAGAGGCGCTGGCGGAGCAGTTCATCGCGCGGGGGGACCACGTCCGCGTGCTCGCGCCGTTCGACCCGCCCGACGCGCTCACCCGTCGCCTGCACGGCTCCGCTGCGCCTGAGGTGCGGGAGCAGCCGGGCTACCTGGTCCCGCTCGGGCGCACGATCGGCATCGGCTCGAACGGGGCGGTATCGAACATCTCGCCGTTCCCGGAGGGCCTCGCGAGGATGCGCCGCGAGCTCCGCACCGGCGACTACGACGTGGTCCATGTCCACGAGCCGCCCGCCCCACTGATCAGCTGGGACGCCAACACCTTCCGCGGAGCGCCGGTCGTCGGCACCTTCCATGCGTATGCGACGAAGCCGGTGCCCAACCACATCGCCTCTCTGCTGGGCGCGCGCCGCATCTTCAACCAGCTCTCCGCGCGCATTGCGGTATCGGAGGCCGCCGCCTGGACCGGCCGCCGCTGGTTCGGCGGCGACTACACGATCGTCCCGAACGGGGTCGACGTGGAGGCCGCGCACGACGAGCCCAAGCTGCATTCGGACGACCTCCGCCTGCTGTTCGTCGGCCGCGCCGAGGAGCGCAAGGGCCTGCCGGTCCTGCTGGCGGCCTTCCAGGCACTGGTGGACCACGTGCCGGCACGCTTGACCGTCATCGGCGCCGACCCCCAGGACGTCCACCGGTCGATCGCCGACCCGGACGTCGCCGCTCGCGTCGACGTGCGCGGCAAGGTCTCTGACGCCGAGCTCTGGGCCGCCCTGGGCGAGGCCGACCTGCTGTGCGCGCCGTCGCTCTCTGGTGAGAGCTTCGGAATGGTCTTGATCGAGGCGATGGCGTCGGGGACGCCGCCGGTCGCCTCGGCCATCGCCGGCTACAACGACGTCGTCACCGACGGCGTGGACGGTGTCCTGGTTCCTCCCGCCGATCCCCAGGCGCTCGGCGAGGAGCTGCTTTCCCTGGCTCACGAGCCGGAGCGCCGCGCGAAGCTCGGCGAGGCCGGGCGCGATAGCGCCCAGCGCTACGCCTGGCCGCGGGTCGCCGACGAGGTGACCGAGGTCTACGAGCGGGCCGTCCGCCCGCTCACGGTTCCGCTCGACGGCCTGCAGGCCGTCGCTCGACGCGCCGGCATGGTTCGGCTGGATGGCGGCCCCCGCCGCCCCGCCCGGCGCCTGGCCTCGCTCGATCCTGAGCCCGTCACCAGCGGTCCCCGCCGTCTCGCTCGCCGGCTTGGGCTCGGCATCGCGGGCGTCCTCGGGGTAGGGCTCACTTACCTGGCCGCGCGCAAGATAGGCGTGGACAAGGTCGCCCACAGCGTCATCGGCTCGGACCTGACCTGGGTCCTGATCGCGCTGGCGCTGATGATCGGCGCAATGTTCGCCCGCGCCGCCTCGTGGGTCGCGATCGTCCGGGCCGCCCTTCCCGGGCGCACGGTGCGCCGCCGCGACGTCACCTCGGCCACGATGATCGGCGTGCTGATGTCGGCGACCCTCCCGGCCCGCCTCGGTGAGCCGGCGCGCGCCACGGTCCTGGCCAGACGGGTCGGACGCATGCGCGAGACCTTCGCGGTACTGATCGGGACGCTGGTCAGCCAGACCGTGCTGAACATCGTCGCGCTCGGGATCCTGGGCGCGATCATCGTCGGCACCACCGA
This sequence comes from Solirubrobacterales bacterium, assembly GCA_021323175.1. Classification (GTDB taxonomy): domain Bacteria; phylum Actinomycetota; class Thermoleophilia; order Solirubrobacterales; family 70-9; genus VGBV01. The sequence continues at coordinate 36,970 of JAJTCK010000013.1, forward strand.
TCTCTTCCACCGCAGCACCGAGAAGGTCTTCCTGTTCTCGCTGGCGCCGTTGGCGCTGCTGGTCGCGGTGCTGCTGGCGCCGATGCTGGTGCGCTCGCACGGCGAGGGACGCGTCGCCCGCATCGCCGCGTCCGCCCGACGGTCGCTTCAGCAGGTCCGTACCGGGCTCGTTGTGTTCAAGGACCCACGCCGCGGCCCGTTCGCGGCCGTCGCCCAGCTGGGTGCCTGGTTCCTGCAGCTGCTCGCGTGCTGGGCGCTGTTCGCGGCGCTCGGGCTGGACCACGAGGTCGGCATCGGCGCCGCGGCCGCAGTCCTGTTCGCGGTCAACGTCACGGCGGTGATCCCGGCGACGCCGTCGAACATCGGTGTGTTCCAGTTCGCCACGGTGAGCGTCCTGACCGGCGGCTTCGGAGTGGGAGCCGCTGACGCGCTCGCATACGGCGTGATCCTCCAGGCTGTCGAGATCGCGACCGCCGTCGGCCTGGGCCTGCCGGCCCTGGTCCGCGAGGGCGTCACCTGGAAGGACATGCGCCTGCGCGCCATCTCGGCGGCGCCGGTTCGCCTGCAGCCTCGCAGCGAGCGCGAGAGCGCCCGCGACGCGATCTCGGCCTAGCCG
>JAJTCK010000158.1 GCA_021323175.1 Solirubrobacterales bacterium
CAGTACATCGTCTCTGGGACAGGCGAGTTGCACCGTGACGACGGCGTCTTCCCGGTGGGGCCGGGCAGCGTCTTCGTGCTGCCGACAAACGTCGGGCACGACCTCGTCAACACCGGCACGGAGACGCTACGCGCGGTCGGCTTCTTCTCCGCCGCGATGTTCACCCAGTTCTTCGACAACGTGATGCAGCCGTTCAACAGTCACATGCTGGGCACGCCCAACCGCGAAGGTTGAGCATCTGCTACAGCGCGCTCAAGGTGTGCTGCCACCCGCGTGGGCCCACTCGGTTTCAATCACGCGCGTGGCCCGATCGTCGACCTCGCCTCGGCCGAGCGGCTTCCCCGCCTCGGCCCAGGCGGCCGTCCCGCCGGCAACGCTCAAAACCTGTGCGAAGCCCATCTGCTTGAGGAACTGGGCCGCGCGCAGCGAGCGATAGCCGCCCTGGCAGATCAGGAACACGGGGTGATCTCGCGGCAGCTCGTCGAGGCGATCGGCGAGGTCGGCCTGCGGGAGATTGACGGCGCCCGGTACATGTCCCGATGCGTACTCGACCGGCTCGCGCACATCGAGCAGGATCGCGTCCGGATCGCGGGATTCCAGCTCGTCCAGGCTGATCTCGTCCACCGCCGGGTTGCTCGCCAGCATCGCCCAGGGCCGGTCGACCAGGCCACGATTCGTCGCCTCGATCGCCGAAATGTTGAGCGGGCGAGCCGGCACGGCCTCGCTCAGGTGGTCGATGAACGGGATCCGCTCCAGCCGCGCCAGGGGATTGAAGAGGCGTTCGAAGCCGATCGTCGTGCTCGGCCGGCCGCACATCCCCTTGCCGCACGGTCCTTCGAAGTGTCCGGGGAAGACGGCCACCCAGTCCGGGAGCCGCAGCAGCCTGGTCAAACTCTCGTATTGGGCGGCTGCGTCGCCGCCGCCGAAATCTGGTCGTCCGACGTCCCCGACCAGCAGCGAGTCGCCGGTGAGCACCATCGACGGCTCGGGGCTTCGCTCTGGATTGACAACCAGGATGGAAACCAGCTCGGGTCGGTGGCCCGGGGTGTGCAGCACGCGCAACCGCAATTGCCCCAGCGCCAGTTCCTCGCCGTCATGAAGCGGACGGAACGGATACGCGACCTGGGCCGCTTCGTGGAGACACAGATCGCCCCCGTGCTTGGCGACGAGACGGCGGGCGCCCGAGACGTGGTCAGCGTGGATATGGGTGTCGATCGCATAGCGGAGGTGGAAGCCGCGTTGCGCGAGCAGTGTCTCGTACTCTTCGATCGCGATCGAGGGGTCGATGATGGCGGCCTCGTGACTCTGGCGGGAGGCAATCAGGTAGGAGGCGCAGCCACACCGTTCGTCGAGAAACTGCTTGAAATACATCGCCACGTCCTTTTCGGGCTATCGGCTGCTGGCTATTGGCTATGAGCTGACGGATTTCTCTCGCCCTTCTTGTCTTGCGGTCCGACCGATAGCCGAAGGCCCTATGCTACACCCGTCGACGCGAAAACGGGCTTGACGACGAGTCCTCTGGTGCGCACCATGGTGGTCATCATCTCGAGCCGCGGCCGCTAGGGGGGTACCCATGCCTCGTGTGACCCCGGCCGACCGTTCCCACGATCTGCCGATTCGAATCGTCCAAGCCACCCCGGATCGGAACTCATGGGCCCCTCTGCCGCGGTTCCTGACCCCGCTGGTTGGACGGGAGCGTGAGGTCGACGCCCTCTCCGCGCTGCTCATGCGCCCCGATTCGCCACTCGTTACCCTGGTTGGGCCCGGCGGGGTGGGAAAGACCCGGCTCGTGGTGCGCGTAGCCGAAGAGGTGGCTGCTGCTTTCCCCGATGGTGTCGGCTTCGTGCCTCTCGCCCCGATCCGCGATCCCGCCCTCGTTCTGCCGGCGATTGCGCAGGCCCTGGGCATGCGGGAGGCCGGAGATCGCCCGCTTGCCGACCAGCTAGTCGGCCTGCTGCGAGACCGCGGGCTGCTACTCGTCCTCGACAACCTGGAGCAGGTGCTCTCCGCCGCACCTCGGATCGCCTCGCTGCTCGCCGCGTGCCCTCAGCTCACCGTCCTGGCCACGAGCCGGGCGCCGTTACGCGTGTCCGGGGAGCGCACGTTCGATGTCCCGCCTCTTGCGCTCCCCACCCGGGCGGAAGGGAGCAGCGCGCCACTCCTGACCGACCTGGAGCGTGTTGAGGCAGTGCGCCTCTTCGTCGAGCGTGCCCAGGCAGCGCGCTCGGACTTCGCGCTGGGCGAGGCGAACGCAGTGGCAGTGGCCGAGGTCTGCCAGAGGCTGGATGGGCTGCCCCTGGCAATAGAGCTGGCGGCGGCGCGAGTCGGGGCTCTGCCGCCGGCGGCGCTCCTGGCCCGGTTGGAAAAGCGGTTGCCGCTGCTGACCGAGGGCCCGCGCGATGCCCCACAGCGGCTGCGCACGATGCGCGATGCTGTCGGCTGGAGCTACGACCTGCTGGACGAGGATGGGCAGGCGCTGTTCCGGCGGTTGGCGGTCTTCGTCGGCGGCTTCACGCTCGTGGCGGCCGAGGCAGTGGCCCAGGACGAGGCCGATCCTGAGGGTTTCGTGCTGTCTGGAGTCGCTGCCCTCGTCGACGCGAACCTGCTGCGCCTGGCGGAGCCTGGCGCGGCCGAACCGCGCTACTTCATGCTGGAGACCATCCGCGAGTTCGGACTGGAC
>JAJTCK010000159.1 GCA_021323175.1 Solirubrobacterales bacterium
GACGGCATGATGCCGTCGTAACGGAGGGCGCGGGCGACGCTCTTCTCCCGGGGCCAGATGGCAACCACCCAGATCGGAATGCGCGGCTGCTGCACCGACGGCGGGCGGAAGGCCATCTCCGCCATCTGGTAGTGCTTCCCTTCGTAGCTGAAGGGCGCGCCGCTCCAGGCGCGGGTCAGGATCTCCAGGCTTTCGTCGAGCAGCTCAGCCCGCACGCGGCGGTCGGTCGGCTCGCCGACTCCGCCGAAGCCGGGATCGTCGAGCGCACCCAGCCCCACGGGCAGCACGATCCGCCCACCGGAGAGATGATCGAGTGTCATCGTCTCGCGCGCCAGCTTCCAGGGGCGACGGCGGGCGGGGGGAGTCACGACCGCCCCGAATCGGACCCGCTCGGTGCGCATCGCGACAGCGGCCAGCGTCACCCAGGGATCGTAGATCGGATCGGCGCCCGGAATGGCCATGCCGTCCCAGTAGAAGACTCCGTCCCAACCGGCATCTTCCGCTTCCGCGGCCATCGCGGCGATCTCATGGATGTCGCCGGCGGTGAGGATGATTCCGTAGCGCACGCGGTGCCTCCGGGGTGAGTCGAGCAGTCGAGGAGCCGAGAGGGGATAGACCGCAAGACGGCAAGACGGCGAGAAGAGTCGGAGATCGGAAGTCGGTGAGTCCGAGCGATAGTGAGTACGGGAGAAGGTGGACGGCGAACTTCCTGCCGTTTCTAATACCCCGGAAGTTCAGGAACTTGAGGTTCAGGAAGTTCGACCAGGACCTCAACCGCCGATAGCCACCACCCGCGTCCTCACGCCCTCCTCCCCCTCGAGCGAAGCGACCCCCCTTCCCCCCTGAGCCGAAGACGACTCCCCCTCAGGCGAAGCCGCCCCCCTCGCTACGCCGTTCCCCGGAAGGTGTCGCTCCAGCGGAGAAGCCGGCGCTCGCCACGGGCCAGGAGCCAGTCGGTCCCTTTGCCCAGCAAGGCCAGGAGCAGGATGCTCAACAGAATGATGTCGGCCCGGCCACTGTTCTGACCATCTATCAGCAGAAAACCAAGCCCCCGGGACGCCGCGATCAGCTCAGCCGCCACCAGAAAGAGCCAGGCCTGAGCCAGGCCCAGCCGCAATCCCGTGGCGAGCGAGGGAAATGCCGCCGGCAGCAAGATCTCGCGGGTGAGGCTCCAGCCGCGAAGCCCATAAGCGCGACCGACCTCGACCAGTTTCCGGTCGATCTGACGCACACCAGAGACGAGGTTGGTGTACACCGGGAAGAACGCCCCCAGCGCGATCAGGGTCAGCTTCGGCGTTTCGCCGATGCCGAGCCACAGGACGAAGAGGGGCACCCAGGCCAGCGACGGCACGGCCCGCAGCGCATCCAGGGTCGGCCCGAGCAGCCCCTCTACCGGCCGCGAGAACCCGACCGCGAGCCCGAGGATAATGGCTACCACGGCGCCAACACCCCAGCCGATACCCACGCGCTCCACGCTGGCCAGCACATTGGGGACGAGCAGACCAATATCCTGCAACTCGCGCCCGGCGGCGATGACGTCGAGCGGCGCCGGAAGCTGGCCGCGCGAATAGAACTCCCGATTCACCGCCAATTGCCACAGCGCCAGGATGAGCAGAGGGACGATGAGCGCCCGCGCCCCGCCGATACCGGCGATCGGCAGGCGAACGCGCGGCGGCGCGGGCTCTGCTCGCGACTCGCCGCTCGCCACCCGCGCCGTTCCTCGTTCAATTGCCGGATCCATACTCACCATTTGCCGGCCCTTCTTCCCGCGGAATCCGTAGTCCCTGACTTAGTCAATAGCTGCCCGGAGGAGCGCGGCCGCGCTCCTCCGGGCGCTCCTCGATCAGGCTGCCGGCTCTTCAGCGGCGACCACGCTCGCCGCCGTCTCCGGGGCCAACAGCTCGCCCAGCACCGCTTCGACGTCGGTCCCCGGCTTCACCTGGTTCTCGGCCACTAGGATGGGGATGACCGCGCGCAGCACTTCAGCGTGCGTCTCTCCTGGCACCGGGTCCATGTCGAGAACAGTCCGTTCGAAGAGCTCGCGCTCCGCCACCTCCGTCGAGATCTTAGCCTCCTCGGCCAGGATCTGGGCGGCGTCGTCCGGATTCTCCAGAATCCAGACCCGCGCCCGCTCGTAGGCTTCCAGCACCGTGGCCGTAAGGTCCGGGTACTGGGTGACGAACTCTTCATTCGCGTTCAGGAAACCGTAGGTGTTGAAGTCGATGTTGCGATAGAGGAGTTTTGAGCCCGCCTCGAGCTCGCTCGCCGCCATGTGCGGGTCGAGTCCCGCCCAGGCATCGACCTCACCCCGTTCCAGCGCAATCCGGCCATCGCCGTGTTGGAGGTTGATGACTTCGACGTCCGCCCCGGAGAGCCCCGCCTCATCCAGGGAGCGGAGCAGGAAGAAGTAAGGATCGGTGCCTTTGGTGGCCGCGACCTTTTTCCCCTTGAGCTCGGCGACCGAGGTAATCGGGGAATCGGCCGGCACGACCAGTGCCGTCCACTCCGGCTTGGAGTAGATGTAGACGGTCTTGATCGGCGAGCCGTTAGCGCGCGCCAGCAGCGCCGCCGCCCCGGCCGTCGAGCCAAAGTCCACAGCTTCCGAGCGCAGGTACTCGTTCGCCTTGTTGCTGCCGGCGCTAAGCACCCACTCGACGCCGATGCCCT
>JAJTCK010000068.1 GCA_021323175.1 Solirubrobacterales bacterium
CGCGAGCGCCACTTTTGCCGACCAGATTGCTACCGTCACGGCGTTCGGCCGGGTTGACCCGGCAAGTTGTGCCTAGCGCTCGCAGTCGTTGTCCAATCAGCCTCCGCGTTCGCAGCACATACATCGGAGGTATCAAGTGCCCACTGGCACCGTGAAGTGGTTCAGCGACGACAAGGGCTATGGCTTCATCACGCCCGACGACGGCTCCGCCGACGTTTTCGTCCATCACAGCTCGATCGAGGGCGAGGGCTTCAAGACCCTGGCCGAGAACGCGAAGGTCGAGTTCGAGACGGAGAACGGCCCCAAGGGTCCCGCAGCGACGGGCGTGAAGCCCGTCTAGCGACGGGCCTCACCGAGTTCTTCAGAGGGCCCTCGCAAGAGGGCCCTCTCTCGTTCCGGGACTTGGACCAGGACCCCTGCCGCGTTTCGAGCTCCCAGTGGCAGAGACCGTTCTGACCGGAGGATCAGCCAGGCTGGGAAGGTGAGCGAGCGTGGCGAGAAGAGCCTGAGCGCGGCCTCAGCGAGGGGAATGGACGACGTCGCCGAGGCTCAGATCGCGCTGAAGGGCCTGGAGGGCCTGGACCGCGAGCTCCACGCCGAGACGCGCGCTTACGAGGGGCCTCGCGATCCGGACGCGCTGCTCGCGCACCTCGGGCACCCGGCCTTCCGGGACGGGCAGCGCGAAGCGGTCGAGGCGGCCCTAGCCGGCCGCGACGCGCTGGTGGTGATGCCGACCGGCGGCGGCAAGAGCCTTTGCTACCAGCTCCCCGGGCTCGCGGGCGGGGACCTGACGATCGTGGTCAGCCCCTTGATCGCGTTGATGGCCGACCAATGGCGCAAGCTCGCCGCGGACGGACACCCGGCGGTCATGATCGCATCCGGGATGCCGGACGGGCTCGCCGGCGAGGCGATCGCGGCGGTGCGCTCGGGCCGGGCGCGGATGGTCTACTGCTCACCGGAGCGATTCGCGTCCCCCGTCTTCTGGAACGCGATTTCAGAGCGGCGGGTCGACCTGCTTGCGGTGGACGAGGCCCACTGCATCTCGGAGTGGGGTCACGACTTCCGTCCGGACTACCTGAGGCTGCCGCGCGTGATCGAGCGGCTCGGCCGCCCGGCCGTGATGGCCTGCACAGCGACCGCGACCGCCGAGGTCTCGGGCGAGATCGCCGCCCGCCTGGGCCTGCGTGAGCCGCTGTTAGTCCGCTCCGGCTTCGACCGGCCGAACCTGAGCTTCGACATCGTCCCCTTCGAGGGCAAGGGCACCAAGGCCCGAAAGCTCGCTCTGCTGCGCCACGGCCTGTCAGATCCGACCAACCGCCCCGCAATCGTCTACTGCGGGACCCGCAGGGACACCGACGAGGTGGCGCAGGCGCTGCGCTCCGGCGGCCTTGCCGCCGCCGCCTATCACGCCGGCCTGGAGGCCGATGAGCGCGCGTCCGCCCAGCACCGCTTCATGTCCGGCGACGCCGAGGTGATCGCCGCCACCAACGCCTTCGGCATGGGGGTCGACAAGGCAGACGTCCGCTCCGTCTGGCACTGGGCCATCCCGACGAGCGTCGAGGCCTACTACCAGGAGGCCGGCCGCGCCGGCCGGGACGGAGACCCGTCCAGGGCCGTGCTGCTGGCGAGCCGCTCGGACCTGGGGCGGCTGGTGCGCTTCATCCGGATGAAGGAGGTCGAGCCGGATCAGGTCGCCTCCTACGCCGCACGCCTGCGAGCGCACTCCGACGAGAACGGCCTGCTCGAGCTGGACAACCCGCGCAGCGATGAGGACCGCATCAAGCTGGCGATCGCTGAGCGGGCGGGCGCGTTTCGGGTGGAGCCCGCTCCTGGGGGCAGACTCAGCCTGGAGATGGCCGACCGGTTCGACCGCCCCCGTGCCGCCGAGGCCTGCAGGGTTGCGCGCGACCGCTCGTGGCGCGCTTATCGCGCGATCGAGGCGTTCGCCTTCTCGCAGGGGTGTCGCCGCCGCGCGTTGCTGGACCACTTCGGGGACTCCACGCCGGGCGCCCCCCAGGGCCGGTGCTGCGACGTCTGCGACTCGGAGTCCTGGCTACCGGACCCCGCCGACCTGCAGGAGTCCGCCGCGGGGGGACGCAGGGGGCGCGCGGCCCCCGCTCAGCCCGCCGAGCTGGGGGACGAGGATGCGGTCCTGTTCGAGTCCCTGCGCGAGTGGCGCCTGGGCGCTGCGGCCGGAAAGCCTGCCTACACGGTCGCCAACAACCGCACCCTCGAGGCGATCGCGGTCAGCCGGCCGACGGACCAGGCAGCCCTCGCCGCGATCCCCGGCGTCGGGCCGACCTTCATGAAGCGCCACGCGAACGCCGTCTTGGGCCTGGTCGCGAAGACCGGGGGTCGCGAGGCGGCCTGACCGTCAGGTGCGGGGGCCGGTCGATGAGCTAGTTTCGCCGCCCTACGCCAGATTGGACTTGCGCGGGTAAACGACCTCGGGGTCGGTGAGCACGTTGACCAGGGCGGGTTTGCCCGAGGCGAAAGCTCGCTCCAGGGCCGGGTGGAGCTCCGCGGGCGAGCGCACCAGCTCGCCGTGGCCTCCCAGGGCCGAGACGACCTCGTCGTAGCGGGTCTCGGGCCGCAGCTCCGCGGCGACCGAATAGCCGTACAGGAACTTCATCGGGTGGTGCTCCAGGGCCCAAATTCCGTTGTTGCCCATTACGGCGACGATCGGCAGGGCATGCCGGACCATCGTGTCGAACTCCAGCCCAGAGAAGCCGAAGGCTCCGTCGCCGAGCAGCAGGCAGACCTGGCGGCCGGGATGGGCGAGCTTGGCGCCGATCGCCTGGCCCGGACCGGCGCCCAGACATCCGTAGGGACCGGGATCCATCCAGGTCCCCGGCTCCCAGGTCTGGAACACGCGGCCTGCGTAGCTGACGAAGTCTCCGCCATCTCCCACGACGATCGCGTCCCGGTCCAGAAAGTCCCCGAGCTCCCTGTAGACCCGCATCGGGTGAAGCGGCGAGCGATCGTCGTTCAGCTCGTCCGCCTCGGCGGCGCGCTTCTCGAACTCGGTCCGGCGCAGCTCATCGACCCACCGCGCGGTGCGCTTGGGGTCGCCGCTGGCTGACTCGCGAATCGCAGCCAGGCTGGCCTCGACGTCGCCGACCAGGCCCAGGTCGGGCTGCCGGTTGCGCTCCAGGCGGTTCGGGGACTGGTCGAGCATGATCAGCTTTGCGTCGTCTGCGATGGACCCGCCGAACCCGAGGCGGAAGTCGAGCGGGACTCCGATCACGAGCGCCACGTCGCACCCGCCCAGCCCAGCGCCGCGGGTCCTGGAGAAGAAGAGCTCGTGATCGGCCGGCAGGCACCCCCTGCCCATCCCGTTCAGGAAGACCGGGACGCCGAGCTTTTCGGCGAGCGCCCGGAGCTCGGCCTCGCCGTGACCCCAGTAGGTGTTGCTGCCCGCCATGATCGCCGGACGCTCCGCGCCGGAGAGGAGCTCGGCCGCCTGCTCGACGCCTGCGGCCGGCTCGACAGCCTTCGCGGGGATCTCTGGCGGATCTGCCTCGGCCTCCGTGAAGACGACGTCCAACGGATAGTCCACGAACGCCGGCCCGAGCGGGGGCTGGACGCTGGCGTCGATCGCCTCCGCCGTGACGCGCGGAATCTCGGCCGGGTCCTTCACCGTCACGGCGGACTTCGCGAGAGGGCTGACGAAGGGAACGTGATCCATCTCCTGGAGTGATCCGGAGCCCCACCGGATCTCCGGCGCACGGCCGCCCAGGGCGACGAGCGGGACGCCGTCCGCCTGGGCAGTGGCGATCGCGCTCATCCCGTTGGTGACACCGCAGCCCGCTGTCAGGGCGCAGACTCCGGGCTGGCGGGTCGCCTTGGCCCAGCCGATCGCGGCGAATGCCGCGGCCTGCTCGTGGCGGGTGTCGACGATGGCGATGTCCTCGGCCACGCAGCCGTCATAGATGGAGAACAGGTGCCCCCCTGAGAGGGTGAAGAGCCTGCTGACGCCCCGGCTGACCAGGGTGCGGGCCACCAAGCGGCCGCCGTGGACCGCGCCGCCGGCCCCCGCTCCCTCGGCCTGCTGCTCACGGGTCGCCATACCCCGACCCTAGATGATCGGCGTGCTCAGGCGCCCGGAAGCGTCGTTGGCCCGCGCGAGCCCGACCCCGGGCGGCCAAGCCCGTCCGCCCCGCGCTTGCCCAGCCCGTCGCCCGGCCGCGAGGCGCGCCCCAGTCCGCCCCCGACGGGATCCCCGAGGGGGTCGCCCACGTCGGCGCCGGGCTCGCTGGGAGTCATCACGGCGGGGATCCGCGGCGCGAACAACTCGATCGGGTCGTCGTACCCACGGATCTTGAGCCGCCCGCGCGACCGCACCTCGATCGTCTCGGACAGCAGGATCCGCGTCGCCTCGGTGATCAGGACCGGGTCGCCCGTGTCGCGGGTCTGGGCCTCGACGCGCGAGCAGAGGTTGACCGCGTCGCCGATCACGCTGAACGACAGCCTTCCCGCGCCGCCGATCGAACCCGCGACAACGGTGCCGGAGTTGACCCCCACGCCGACCTCGAATCCACCGGGCCTGCGGCTGTTGCACGTGCGCGCGATCTCCACCGCGCACTGCACCGCGCGGTCGGCGTGGTCGGGCTGGTGCTCGGGAGCGCCCCAGACCGCGAGCAGCCCGTCGCCGACGAACTGGTCCACGTGGCCGCGGTGGCGGCCGACGATCGGCACCACACACTCGAACAGCTCGTTCAGGCGAGCGACGATCTCCGAGGCAGAGGCCCGGGCGGAGTGGCTCGTGAAGTCCTGGACGTCGCAGAACACCAAAGAGACCTCGACCTCGTGCCCCTCGGGGTCGTAGTCCTCGCTGATGATGTGGCGAGCGACCGTCTCGTCCAGGTAGGCGCCGAAGGCCTCCCTCAGGCGCTCGCGCTCGGCGAGGCCGTCGACCATCTGGTTGAACGCGGACGAGAGCTCTCCGAACTCGTCCGCCGTAGTGACCGGCACGTGCTCGTCGAAGCGTCCCTGGCGGATGCGCTCGGTCGCCGCCTCCAGGTCCTCAATCGGCCGCAGAATCGAGCGCGAGAGCAGGACCGTGAGCTCGAAGCTGATGGCGAACGCGACCGCGAGCGCGATTATCACGTTCAGGCTGAGCACGTCGATGCCCCCGCCGTCGGCGGTCAGCGCGGCGACCGTGACGCCGGTGATCACGTTGATCAGCGGCAGCGACCCGAGCAACTTGATCCGCAGGGGGATCGAGGGCCGTTCGATCCTGACCGGAGACGCCAGCGCGGCGTTGATGTCGAACAGGATCGGGCGCATCGCGAGCTCCAGCGCCAGGTAGTGCAGGATCGCCGAGTAGCCGAGGGCGATCAGGCCGCCGACGAGCAGCGGAAAGAACGCGAGCCACGAGAGGCCATAGAGCACCACGGCGGCAATCGAGACCGGCACGGCGACGCCGAAGACCGGGAAGCCGAGGTCTCGCCTGATCAGCTCCTGAGGCAGCCCCACGGCGGTGCGCCAGGCGATCTCGGTCTCGACCGCCCCTCGGTCGCCCGCGATCCACCGCGTGAGCGGCCCCAGCCGCCTGAAGATCCGGACCAGGACGATGCCGATCGCGATCGCCGTCAGCACGCACGTCAGTCCCATGACCATGAGCACGTCCGAGCGGGGGGCCTCGTAGTAGAAGCCGATCAGCGCGACGGCCCCGACCCCGATCACGAACGCGCTCTGGAGCTCCAGCACGATGAACATGGCCGGGTAGCGGGCGCCGAGCTTGCGATACATCCAGGTCAGCGTGCCCCTCATCACACTGATTGTCCCGAACCCGTCGGACCCGGGTGTGACCGATCTCTCGGAGGACCGCGAGCCCGCCGAGCTTCGAGCGGTCGCGCAGCGACTGCGAGGGTGTCGAACGGGCGCCAGCTGATCACGATTGCTGGCGAAACCGTGTTTCGCGGCGCTGTAGCCTGATGCCGATGGAGGCGACGAGCAAGACCGCTGCCCTCTCCGCCCCTGCGCGGGAGTTCCTGGGCCGGGCGCCGGGCCGCCAATTCATCGGCGGCGAGTGGCTGCAGCCGACGGACGGAGCGACCTTCCAGGCGATCGATCCCGCCACCGGCGCGCCGATCGCGGACGTCGCCCAAGGCGGCCCCGCGGACGTCGACCGAGCGGTCGCCGCGGCGCGTGAGGCCTTCGAAGGCGCCTGGGCGAAGACCTCCCCTTCCAAGCGGACGGGGATGATCTGGGCGCTCGCCGAGGCGATCAAGGCGAACCTGCCCGAGCTGGCTGAGCTCGAGTCACTCGACAACGGCAAGCCGGTCACATACGCCAAGGGCGACATGGCGGCGGCCGTTAACCACCTGCGCTACTTCGCCGGGTGGCCCACCAAGATCGAGGGAGAGACGCTGCCGGTCTCGTTCCCCGACGCTCACGTCTACACCCGCAAGGAGCCGGTGGGCGTCTGCGGGCAAATCATTCCGTGGAACTACCCGCTGCTGATGGCGATCTGGAAGCTGGCGCCGGTCCTGGCGACGGGCTGCACAACGGTCCTGAAGCCGGCCGAGCAGACGCCTCTGACCGCCCTGCGGCTGGCGGAGCTGATCGCCGACGTGGGCATCCCCGCGGGCACGGTCAACGTCGTCACCGGCGACGGCTCCACGGGCGCTGCGATCGTGGACCACCCCGGAATCGACAAGATCGCCTTCACCGGCTCCACCGTCGTTGGCCGCGAGATCGGCGCCAAATGCGGGCGGCAGCTGAAGCGCGTGACGCTCGAGCTGGGCGGCAAGAGCCCGAACATCATCCTTCCCGACGCCGATTTGGACCGGGCGATCAAGGGTTCCTATGCCGCGCTCTATGAGAACACGGGCCAGGTCTGCAGCGCGGGCTCACGCCTGTTCGTGCACTCCTCCCTGCACGACCGGGTGATCGAGGGACTGGCCGAGTTCGCCGAGCAGGCCAAGGTCGGTCCTGGGCTCTCGGAGGACACCGAGCTCGGCCCCGTCGTCTCGGCCGAGCAGCACGAGCGCGTCCTGGGATACATCGATTCGGGCACATCGGAGGGTGCCGAGCTCGTCACGGGCGGCGGCGTCCCCGCGGGAAACGGCATCAGCGAGGGCGGCTACTTCGTCGAGCCCACGCTGTTCACCGGCGTCTCGGACGAGATGACGGTCGCCCGCGAGGAGATCTTCGGCCCCGTCCTGGTGGCGATGTCCTTCGATGAGCTCGACGAGGTCGCCGCCCGCGCCAACGACACCGACTACGGCCTCGCGGCGGGCGTCTGGACCCGCGACATCTCCTCAGCGCACCGCCTGGCGGCCATGATCCGCGCCGGAAACGTCTACATCAACAACTGGGGCATGGGCGATCCGTCGGCCCCGTTCGGCGGCTTTAAGGCCTCGGGCGTCGGCCGCGAGAAGGGCCACGCCAATCTCGACGCATATCTCGAGGTCAAGACGGTCACCACCAGGCTCTAGGCGTTCGCCCGAACGGCACTTCGCGGAGCTAGAGCGAGCGGACTGCCTCGGCGACCGGCACGTCGCCTGCGAAGCACTCGAAGGTCTTGCCGATCGTGCCCGAAACGATCAGGCATTCCGCCAGCACCGCGGCGACATCGTCCCGCGGCACCGCCTTCCTTCGTCCCATCTCGGTGCTCAGGTCCACCAGACCCGTGCCGGGGTCGTCGGTCAGCATCCCGGGGCGCACGATCGTGAAGTCCAGGCCGCCGGCCTCCAGGGCCTCGTCGGCGTCGGCCTTGGCCTGCAGGTAAGGCGCCATCGACCCGGATCCGGAAGCCGGGTCGTGCGCCCCGATCGAGCTGACCATCAGGTAGCGGGAAACGCTGTTCGCCCGAACGGCCTCGATCAGCTTCACCGCACCGCCGTAGTCCACCGTCCGCTTGCGCTCGGGGCCGCTGCCTGGACCGGCGCCGGCGGCGAACACGACGGCGTCCGCGCCCTCGACGGCGTCCGTCAGCTCCTCGGCCTCGATGTCGCAGATCACGGCCTCGGCTCCGATCGCCTCCAGGTCGGCCGCGTGATCGGGGTTGCGGATCACGCCCCGTGCGCGGTCGCCGCGCCCGGCGAGCAGGTCGAGGAGCCTGCGCGCGATCTTCCCGTGACCTCCGACCACAACGACGTCCATGCCCGCAACCTAGCGCGACGGCGCCGGCTGACGGTATGCCGGGGGTGGGATTCGAACCCACAAGCCCCAAACGGGGCAGCCGGGTTTAAGCCGGCCACGTATCCCAGTTCCGTCACCCCGGCGGGCAAAACGCATGATCGCAGCCGTGGCCACGCACGGCGAAGAGCGCCTGCCGCCCGTCAGGCACGGGTTCCTGCGATTTAGGCCCGGGTGAACCGTGTCTGAGACGATCATTTCCGCTCGATTAAGGCCTCGTGACCGCAACAGCGCCGCTGTTACCGTGTTCAGGGGGTATAGGGAGAGTCCCCAGGCAGCGCTGATTCCGGTGGAAGCGTCCGCACTCACACACGCACAGCGACGCGGGCTTTTTGCGCGTCGTTCCCCGCTGCTCAAGTTCCAGGACGACAAGGCGCTCGTCACCCTGACCCGCCGGGGACACCAGCACGCCTTCGAGTCCCTCGTCGAGCGATACCAGTCCCGCCTGCTGGGCTTCTGCCGCCAGATGCTGGGCTCCACCGAGGACGCCGAGGACGTGCTCCAGGAGGTCTTCGTCGCGGCCTACAACGCGATGATCGCCGACGAGCGCGAGATCGCGGTCCGCCCCTGGCTGTACCGGATCGCGCGAAACCGCTGCCTCAACCACCTTCGCAAGCCGACCGCCGACGGCCAGGACACGATGGACACGATGCCGCACATGAACGGCGTCACCACACTCGAGCGCGTCCAGGACCGCGAGGAATTTCGCAACCTGCTCGCCGACGTCTCCCACCTGCCCGAGACCCAGCGCTCCGCACTGCTGCTCCGCGAGATCGACGCGATGAGCTACGAGGAGATCGCGACCGCCATGGACACCACGGTGCCCGGGGTCAAGTCGCTGCTGGTCCGCGCCAGGATCGCGCTCGCGGAGTCAAGCCAGGCCCGCCAGCTCACCTGCGACGACGTGCGGGTGAAGCTCGCCGAGGCCGCCGAGGGCCTCGCCAAGGTCGACGGTCCCGTGCGGCGCCACATCAAGGCGTGCGAGTCGTGCGCGGACTTCCGGTCCCAGCTCCGCAAGGACTCACGGGTCCTCGCCGCCCTCTTCCCCGCGGGCCCGCTGATCGCTCTGAAGGGCGCGATCGCCGCGAAGCTGACCGGCCTCTTCGGAGGCGGCGGTGGCGCGGCGGGCGGCGGCGCTGCAGGCGCAGGCGCCGCGGCTGCCGGCGCGGGCGCAGGCGGCGGTGCCGGCGCTGGCGCCGCCGCGGTCGGCGGCGCGGCTGCCGTGGGTGGCGCCGCCGGCGGTGGAGCCGCGGGCGCCGTCGGAGCCGCGATCGGCACCAAGGCCGCCGCCGGGCTCGCCACAGCGGCCCTGCTCACCGCCGGAGCCGCGGAGATCAAGCACGTCACCAGCAGCAGGGACAAGGACACCCCCAAGGTCACGAAGGCGGCCAAGGCCGCTCCCGCCGTCACGGCGCCCGCTCCGCCGGCCGCCGCGGAGGCCGCGGCCCCACCCGCCGAACCTGTGGCCCCAACCCCGGCCCCAACCCCGGCCCCGGCCCCGCCCGCCGAGCACGGCACCGGCGACCGCACCGGCGACGAGGTCGTCGTCGAGCCGGTCCCGGTCGAGGGTGAGTCCCCCGACGGCCTCTCGGGCGGCCTCGAGGGGCACGTCGAGGGCAAGGGCAAGAAGCAGGCGAGCGCGGACGCGGACGGCGAGCTGAAGGACGGCACCGACCCGGTCCCCGTGGGGACGGGCATCGAGGACTCG
>JAJTCK010000160.1 GCA_021323175.1 Solirubrobacterales bacterium
CAAGAACGGATCCGCCAGGTCGCTCAGCGCGCCCGTCCGGTCCACGAGGAAGAATTCGTGCTCGAGGCCGATCCTGCGAACCGGGAGACCCGCGCTCCGGTCATCCGGGACATCGATCTTCGACACCGCCGTGCTTGTGATGGGCCCGTTAACGGCGTCTTTGTGCGGGCCATTCATCCAATCGGCTCACTGAGGCTGACGAGCTGCCTGCCGGGAGCGTGGCGCAGAAGGGGTGCTTGCCGCCGGCTTTCCCAGCAGGCCCATAGGCGAGACCGGCGCCGAATCGGCGGTCGCCACCTCCACGCGAAGGCAAATTTGTCGGCTTGACCCTCCTGCCGGCGACGGGAAGATGCCCGGACTCAAGTTGGGGAGTCTCGGGCAACGGAGCATCATCGAGGGAGAGTTCTTCGTTTCGCTCCGCCGCGGGAAAGTCGTCTCGTCAGGTCAGCTTGGGCCTCCCGTCAGGCAGACGGTAGTGTCCCCGGGGGCCGCCCGGCGCTGGTGCCTCGTTGTGACCGCCTGCAGCTCGCCGGCACGCGTTACTACGAATAGCGGCATCACGTGGTCGCTCATCCCCGCCTGGCGATCCGGGCCGCTATCCGCCGGGAACTCGACCAGCCGGGCTCCCCCCTCGAAGCGCCGGGTCAACTCTGAGAAGGTCAGATCTTCGGCAAATAGGAGGCCGCCCTCGGCGTGGGCGGGCGCCGCGTCGAGCAGGTCCTTTTCGGCGGGGAGCGTGTATACGTGGTCGTGGCCGAGCTCCTGGCGCAGCTCGAAGGCCGCGAGGGCGTTGAAGTCGTCGCTCTCCGTCAAGAGCAGGACGTCGTTGACCTCCTCGAGCTTGGCTTCGCGGCTTGCCTAGTCGGTCGCGAGTCGGGCGTTGCCCGCGGCCAGCCCCGCCTCGTGCGCCGCCACCTGCTCGGCGGTCCGTCCCGTCCACAGGCGCACGCCCAGTCCTGCCCGCTCGAGCGCGTGGGCGATCTGACGAGCCCACGCGTGTCCTCCGACGACGAGCACCACCCTCGCGCTGGCTCCCGCGAGCCCGAGGAGGCGGGCGAAGGGGCGGCGGTGAGACCGTAGAGGAGCACGGTTCCGAACATGGCGATAAAGGCGATCGGCAGGACCTGATCCGCCCCGGCCACGCCGGCCTGGGTCAGTTGCAGCCCGAACGCGGACGCGGTCGCCGCGGCCACGATCCCACGCGGTGCCAGCCAGCCCATGAAGGTACGCTCGGCGCGGTCGAGGGTGGATCCCCAGGTTCCAAGGGCCACGACGAGCGGGCGGATGACCAGGGCCATGACGGCGATCAGGACGAGTCCTCCGGGCAGCAGGGCGCCCACCTGGGACGGCTCGACCGACGCGGAGATGAGGATGAAGAGCACCCCGATCAGGAGGTTCACCACCGTCCCGTGGAACTCGAGGATGCGGGAGGCGTCCAGCTTCCGCCGGTTCGCCATGATCATGCCCATGACGGTCGTTGCCACGAAGCCCGAGTCCTCGCGCAGGATGTCGGCTACGACGAGCACGCCGGCGACGACCATGAGCGCCGCGGACACCGCCTGCCTGGGCGCCGCGCGCTGGAAGCTTCGGAGCAAGAGCCAGAGAATCCCGACCCCGATCACCCCGACAATGAGGCCCGTGACCAAGCTCAGCGGCAGCTCGACCAAGTCAAAGACCCGGTCGCCGCCAGCGCTTGCCTGCACCGCATGGAACGCGATCACGCCCAGCAGCGCGCCGATCGGGTCGATCAGCACCCCCTCCCACTTGAGAACCGACCGCACCCGGTCCGTGGGACGGACGAAGGCGAGCAGCGGCAGCACCACCGTTGGCCCCGAGACCACGAGAATCGCGCCGAGCACCACCGCTACGCCCCAGCCGACCCCAAAGATGAGCCTTACGGCCAGCATCACGCCGACCGCGGTCACGAGCGTTCCGATCAGGATCAGCCTCACGACGACACCCCGGATGCCGCCGCGCAGTTCGTGCAGGCGCAGCCTGAGGCCGGCCTCGAACAGGATCAAGCCTACCCCGAGGGACACGATCGGTTGGAAGGTGTCGCCGAACAGCGCGTCGGGGTGGACGTAGTCTGTGGCGGCGCCGGCGAGGAAGCCGGCCGGGAGCAGCAGCACGATCGCGGGCAGCCCCACACGGGCGGCCACCAGCTGGCAGGCGATCGCCAGCACGATCACGAGTCCAAGGCCGGCCAGGATCTCGTCAGTAGACGTTACGCCTCCTGATGGCTGGCGAACGGCGCGCACGGCCCCTCGGTTGGCGGCCCATGGTCGTCTCCACCCATCGGAGCTCCGTGAGGGCGATCACCGCCCCGACTCTCGCGCCGCGCGGCGGCACGAACCACGGGTTGCCCTCACGTTCTGGCACCGGGCGGGAGCGGACGCCCCAAAGGAGTCTGCCCGGAGCCGCGGCTCGACGGGCCTCCGTACGGCGACGGGCGTCCCGAGGGTGGTGGCCGACCACAACGGCGACCTCTGAGGTTCTAGATCCCGAGGACCTGCTTCTTCTTGGCCTCGAACTCCTCGTCGCTGAGGATGCCCTGCTCGCGAAGCTGGGCGAGCCGCTCCAACTCCCCCACGTACTCCGGCTCGGGTGCGGCAGGGGGAGCGGAGGCCGCGGCTTGGGCGGGCTGCTGTCGGCTG
>JAJTCK010000161.1 GCA_021323175.1 Solirubrobacterales bacterium
CGGCCTCACCGCCGCGATCTGGACCGGCGACGAGGAGGCGGCGATCGCCCTCGGCGGCAAGCTCGAGACCGGCACCGTGTTCATGAACCGCTGCGACTACCTCGACCCGGCCTTGGCCTGGACCGGGGTCAAGAACAGCGGCCGCGGCGTCACCCTCTCAGTGCTCGGCTACGAGCACCTGACCCGGGCGAAGTCGTTTCACTTGAGGGCGCCGGCAAGCGCATGAGCGGACCTCGTCGGAGCGAGCATTCCCCTCCCCCTCGCGGGGAGGGCCGACTCGGCCGCAGGCCCAGCGGGGTGGGGGGCGCCGGGCCGGGTCCCTTGTCGACGATCGAAACACCCTGCCGATTGCACCGCCGCCGTCCGCGCTCTATGCCCTTGCCCCCCACCCCGCTCGGGCTTCGCCCGAGTCGGCCCTCCCCTCCGGGGGGAGGGAAGATGCGTGCGGTCCCGCAAAGCGACTCTTCCATCCGGCCATAGCGGGCGCCGGCGCATGAAGCCCCTCTCCGAGCTCCCCGACGCCGCCGCGCGCGGTGTCGCCTTCGTGCTGACCGACATTGACGACACCATCACCACGGAGGGGCGGCTGCCGGCCGCCTCCTATGCGGCGCTGGAGCGGCTGCAGGAAGCCGGGCTGAAGGTGGTCCCCGTGACCGGGCGACCGGGCGGCTGGTGCGACCTCATCGCGCGCTTCTGGCCGGTCGAGGGCGTGGTCGGCGAGAATGGCGCCTTCTATTTCCGCTACGACCACGCGGCGCGGCGGATGATCCGCCGCTTTCGCGCCTCGGAGGCCGAGCGGGCGCAGAACCGCGAGAAGCTCGATGCGCTCGCGAAGGAGATCCTGGCGCGCGTGCCCGGCGTGGCGCTCGCCGCCGACCAGCCCTACCGGATCGCCGACCTCGCCATCGATTTCCGCGAGGACGTCGAGCCGCTGCCGCCCGAAAGCATCGATGCAATCGTGCGGATCTGCGAGGCGGCGGGCGCGACCGCGAAGGTCAGCTCGATCCACGTCAACGCCTGGTTCGGGGAGTACGACAAGCTCGGCATGGCGCGGGAGATGCTGCGAACAGAGTTCGGGTTCGACGCGCAGCGCGAGCCCGGGCGCGTGCTGTTCGCGGGCGATTCGCCGAACGACGAGCCGATGTTTGCCGCCTTCCCGCTCGCGGTCGGCGTCGCCAACATCCGCGACGCCGGGAAGCGCCTGAAGCACTGGCCGGCCTTCGTCACGCCGAGCCGGGGAGCGGAGGGGTTCGTGGAGCTGGCGGAGCGGCTGCTCGCTGCGCACACCTTTCCAGGGTGATAAGCTTCAGAACAGCCTCCGGAGGTCGCGGGCACCATGCATGACGCGCACGACTTCGACCTCATCGGAAACGAGCCTGTAGATGATGAGGTAGTTCCCTTCGACCAGCACACGCGCTCCCGCCCCAAGCTCGGGGCGCGCCGGTCCCAACTCCGGAAAGTCCTCGAGCATCGACATTCTGTAGGCCAATCGATCGAGCATGCGGTCGGCCGCACGCGGACTGCTCAAGGCGATGCTGAACCAGATGTCGTCGAAATCGATCTCAGCCTGAGCGCTCAGACTGATCCTAGGCACGAGACCGCTTCTTCATCGCGTCGAAGCGCGCCCGGGCGTCACGCTTTATCCGCTGGATGTCCAGCGGTCCCGCCGATCCGCTGGCGATCCCTTCCGCGTAGGCCTTGCGCAGCCGTGCGATCTCCTGCGCCTGCAGCGCGCGGTGGTGCTCCCACAGCCGCAGGGCGTCGCGCACGACCTCCCCGGTCGAGGCGTATTCGCCGCTTTCGACGGCGGCCCGCGCAGTTTCCAGCGCCTCCGCCGGAAGGGCGACGGTGACCCGCTCGATCTTCGACATGGGCGTTCTCCTGCCCGGAACATGGGACAACCGGCAGCGCTTCACAACAGCTACCGGATCCCGGCCCGCATGAAGCTCTGCACGAACTGACGCTGGAAGAGGAGGAAGCCCAAGAGCAGCGGCGCGGAGGTCATCAGCGTCGCGGCGCAGATGATCGACCAGTCGATGCCCTGGTCGCCCGAGGAGAAGACCTGGAGCCCCACGGTCAAGGGCCGCGCCTCGACCGAGTTGGTGACGATCAGCGGCCAGAGAAAGTTGTTCCAGTGGTAGCTCACCGAGACGAGGCCATAGGCGACGTAGATCGGCCTCGCGAGCGGCACGTAGACCTTGGTGAGCACCTGGAGCGGGCCCGCGCCCTCGACCCGGGCGGCGTCGTCGAGCTCCTTCGGCACCGTCTTGAAGGTCTGGCGCAGCAGGAAGATGCCGAAGGCCGAGGCGACGTAAGGCAGCGCGATCGCCGGGATGGTGTCGACGAGGTTGAGCCTCGCCATCGTGCGGTAGTTCTCGACGATCAGCACGTCGGGCATGATCATCAGCTGCGCGAGGACCAGCGCGAAGGCGATATCGCGGCCGCGGAAATCGTAGCGCGCGAAGGCGTAGGCCGCGAGCGTGCACAGCACCAATTGGCAGGCGAGGATCATGGTGACGAGCACGAAGGTGTTGAGGAAGTAGCGCGCGAAGGGCGCGGCGACCCAGGCCCGCGCGAAATTGTCGAGGGTGAGCGGCGCGGAGAGCTCGAAGCGCGTCGTGAACTCGGGCGGATGGAACGCCGCCCAGGTCTCGATCGCCCGCCAGGCGCCTGTGGGGGCGTAAGGGTCGGGGCGGGTGGTGGTCACCACGTTTTCCCTCCCCCCAGAGGGGAGGGCCGACTCGGGCGAAGCCCGAGCGGGGTGGGGGGCGCGGGCATGGAGCCCAGCATCCGACAGGAATGCCCCCCTGTATCAGCCGCAAGGCTAGGAACGGCGAGGTCCCGACCCGACCCGTCGCCCCCCACCCCTGCCCCTCCCCGCAAGGGGGAGGGG
>JAJTCK010000014.1 GCA_021323175.1 Solirubrobacterales bacterium
TTCGACTTCTCGACCGCAGCGGCCTTCACGGCTCGCCTGGTACAGGAGTTCGCCGAGGAGCCGCTGCCCGCCGACACCCTGCTGAACGTCAACTGCCCAGCCGGGGAGGTCACGGCAGTGGAGGTCACCCACCTGGGCAAGCGCCTGTACAACGACGAGCTCAGGCTCGTGGACGAGGACGCCGACAAGGGGCGCCGGCGCTATGAGATCTACGGCTTCGAGCCCTCGCACGAGGACGAGGAGGGATCCGACATCAACGCGGTGGCGCGCGGCCGTATCGCGGTGACCCCGGTCCATTTCGACCTGACCGACCGGTCGGGCCTGGACACGCTGCGCTCATGGGACTTCGAGGGCATGCTCGCGGCGGCGAGCGCTTGATGGCGGCAGCCCCCAAGGCAGAGAAGCGCGTCGAGCGGCTGCGCTCCCGCATCGCGCATCACGACCACCGCTATTACGTCCTGGACGACCCCGAGGTATCGGATACCGAGTACGACGACCTGCTGCGAGAGCTGCGGGAGCTCGAGGAGTCCAACCCGGACCTGGTGACACAGGACTCGCCGACCCAGCGCGTCGGAGGGAGGCCGCTCGACAAGTTCGCCCGGGTCGAGCACGCCGAGGCGATGCTGTCCCTCGCAAACGCCCGTAACGAGAACGAGCTGCGCGCCTGGGCGGAACGGGTGGAGCGCCGGCTGGAGCGGCTGGACATCAGCGGGCGCCAGATCCGCTACGTGACCGAGCCCAAGGTCGACGGCCTCGCGATCTCGCTCACCTACGAGGACGGTGTGTTCACGCGGGGAGCGACACGCGGAGACGGGCGCATCGGCGAGGACGTGACGCAGAACCTGCGCACCATCAGGGCCATCCCCCTCTCGATCGAGGACGCCCCTGAGCTGCTCGAGGTCCGCGGCGAGGTCTACCTGCCGATCGCCGACTTCGCGAAGCTGAACGAGCAGCGGGCAGCCGCCGGGGAGCCGACCTTCGCAAACCCCCGGAACTCCGCCGCGGGGTCGATCCGGCAGCTCGACCCCGGACTGGCCGCCTCTCGGCCGCTACAGATCTGGACATACGGGATCGGCGCCCACAGAGGCTTCGAGCCCAGCCGCCACAGCGAGACGATCGCATGGCTGCGCGAGCGCGGTTTCCGAGTGAACCCCGAGATCCAGGTGCTGAAGGGGATTGATGAGGTTGCCGCGCGCTGCCGCTGGTGGGAGGATCGCCGCGAGCAGCTCGATTTCGAGATAGACGGGGTGGTCGTGAAGGTGGACGACCGCGGCCTCCAGCGCGAGCTCGGGGTCGCCGGCCGCGAGCCGCGCTGGGCCGTTGCGTGGAAGTTTCCTCCCTCGACCGCGACCACCGAGCTGAAGAAGATCGTCTGGAACGTGGGGCGCACCGGCCACCTGCTCCCCTTTGCGATGCTCGAGCCGGTCCACGTCAGCGGGGTCACCGTAAGCACCGCGACGCTGCACAACGAGGAAGACCTTGAACGCAAGGACGTGCGCGAGGGGGACGAGGTCGTCGTGCTGCGCGCCGGCGACGTGATCCCTCAGGTCGTGTCGCCGGTGATCCAGCGGCGCAAGGGCAGGCGGTTGAGGAAGCCGAAGCCCCCGGAGAAATGCCCCCTCTGCGGGACCCCGACGGTTAAGCCGGAGGATTCGGTGTTCACGACCTGCCCGAACCGCACCGGGTGCCCGGGACAGCAGTTTCAGCACGTGAAGCATTTTCGTGGCGCCCTCGAGATCGAGGGGCTGGGAGAGAAGAACGCGATGCGCTTCCTCAAGGAGGGACTCATCTCTGACGCGGCCGACATCTTCGCCCTGACGGCCGAGCGGGTCGCCGCGCTCGAGGGATTCGGCGAGCTCTCCGCCCGGAACCTGATCGAGGAGATAGAGGGGGCCAAGCGAAAGCCGTTCTCGCGGGTCCTGTACGCCTTGGGCATCCCCGGCGTCGGCTACGTGAATGCCGAGTCCCTGGCGGAACACTTCGGGACCATGGAGAGACTGCTCGCCGCGCAGCCCGAGCAGATCGAAGAGGCTGAGGGCATCGGCCCCGTCCTGGCGGAGCAGATCTTCGAAGAGCTCCACGAGGAGCGCTCAGAGGAGCTGATCGGCCGCCTGCGGGACGCGGGGCTCCGGATGGAGCTGGATCGGTCGGAACGCCGCGTGGTGGGCGGTCCGCTGGAGGGAAAGACACTGGTCTTGACCGGAACGCTCCCGGATCTGAGCCGAGAGCAGGCGACGAAGCTCATCAAGCGCGCGGGCGGCAAGGTCGTGAACTCCGTTTCGAAGAAGACCGATTACGTCGTCGCGGGGGACAGCCCGGGCTCGAAGCTCGCCAAGGCCGAGGAGATGGGGACAGAGGTACTGAACGAGGAAGGGCTCCGAAAGCTCGTGTCCCAGTGACCGCGACTTTCGCACTTCGCCGACGTTGAATGGGACGACCGATGGGGATGAACCGCACTCACCGGAGCAGCGGGCGCGCTCGGCTGAGCGCGCTGCTCGTGGCGGTGCCGGCGATCCTGTCGGCCGCGCCGGGGCTCGCTTTCGCCGACACGACGGCCGTCGCGGTGGACGGGGCGGCGCTACGGATCACAGGCTTCTCCGGCACCCCGAGCGCAGTCGAGGTGCGCCACCGGTCCGCGGAAGAGGCCGGTTTCGGCGCCGTCAGCGACCGCTACGAGGTCACCGACGAGGGAGGGCTGCAGGCGTCGGGACAGGACTGCGCGCAGGTCTCGGCGACGCTTGCTTCATGCGACGCTCGCGCGGTGAACTCGATGCTCGCGACCCTCGGAGACGGTGGCGATGTCCTGATGCTCGATGGGACGCAGGCCGCCGGCGTCCCCGCGGACGTGCCTGCGCTACTAAACGGCCAGAAGGGTGCGGATGTCCTGCGTGGCGGACCCGGCCGCGACCGGATCCGCGGGGGACCGGGGCGGGACACGGTCGCCGGGTGGGCGGGGGACGACATCCTCTACGGGGGATCCGGCGCGGATGGCCTGATCGGGTTCGCCGGGAACGACCGGCTATACGGTGGGAGCGGGCGGGACGCCCTGTTCGCGCAAAAAGGCCGCGACAGGATGTTCGGAGGCCCCCAGAACGACGTTCTGCTCGCCCGCGACGGCTTCAAGGACCCGGTGATCAGTTGCGGCAAGGGGGGGCGTCAGACCGCGACGACCGACTCCCTCGACCCGAAGCCGCGTGGGTGCACCTCACCCAAGCAGCGCAAGCGTCAGAAGGCGAAGGGAAAGAAGCGGGTACGCGCCGCCCGTCCGCTCGCCTCGCCCTCGGCGGCTCTCGCTCAAGGCCTGTAGCGCGCGATCAACGCCGCCATGCGGTCCTGCGCGGCCCGGGCGCGATCCGTGTTGACCTTGTTGTTAAGGATCGAGAAGATCGTGGCCTCGCCGTCCCCGCGAAAGCAGTACCCCGACAGGGCGCTGGTTCCGGTCAGCGTTCCCGTCTTCGCGGCGCAGCGGCCCGTAGCCGCGCTGCCGCGCATGCGCGAGGCCAGGGTGCCGCTGCGGCCCGCGACAGCAAGCGACTGGATGAACGCCTCGCGGGCCTCCCTCTCGGCGGCACTGCCATCGTCCAGCATCGCCCGCAGCAGCGATCCGACCGACGAGGGCGAGGCGCGGTCGGTGCGGCTCAGCCCCGAGCCGTTCTCGCCCTGGAAGCGCGCACCACGCTGTGCCGCGAAGCGCCTGACCAGCTTCACCCCGGCTCGGGTGCTTCCCCGGCCCGCGAACTCCCCGGCCAGGTCCTTCAGCAGCATCTCGGCGAGGAAGTTGTCGGACGGCGTGTTGGTCAGGCGGGCCAGGTCGGCGATCCGCGGCGAGCTCACCACCGCAACCCGTAGGCCTCCCCTCGACTTGGTGGGCGTACTCCGGCGCGTGACCCCGCGTCCGATGCTGACGCCGGCCTTGCGCAGCGCGTCCGAGAGCCGGCGCGCGGCCAGGAGCTCCGGGGCCCCGGACCGGCCGCCGTCGAGGGTCAGTGCGGACAGCGTCCCCAGGGGGTCGGGAACGATCCCGCGCTGCGGGATGCCGTCGCGGCGATCGAGGAAGCTGTCGTCGTAGAGCAGGGGGCCCTCGACGCGCTCGACTCCGGCCGCGGCCACCCGCCCGGCGAGCTTGCGCAGGTCCCGTGAGCTCAGGGTGGGATCGCCGGCGCCACGCAGAAACAGGCCGCTGCGGACGACCCCGTCCCGCTCGAACTCGTCGCCCGCCCAGACGGCCGTCCTCAGGCGCGACTCCGGCCCGAAGCGTGCGATCGCCGCGGCGGTCACGAACAGCTTCGCGTTGGAGGCCAGCTGCAGACGGCGGCCGGCGCCGCCGG
This sequence comes from Solirubrobacterales bacterium, assembly GCA_021323175.1. GTDB lineage: Bacteria > Actinomycetota > Thermoleophilia > Solirubrobacterales > 70-9 > VGBV01. The sequence continues at coordinate 4,329 of JAJTCK010000014.1, forward strand.
CAAAGAGGATGCGCCCGGTGCCGGCATCCATCACCCAGGCTCCGCTGCGGCCCCCAGCCCGGCGCAGGCCGCGCGAAAGGCCCCTCCGCAGCGCGCTCTCCGAGACGGCCGTGCGCGCGGCGGCGCTGCCGCGGGCCACGGGAGTCGAGAAGGGGCGATCGGGTCCCGCGCTCGCCCGGGGATCGGCCGCGCGAGCGACCGCGGGGCCAGTGACCGTGGCCGCGGCCAGGGCGCATGCGAGCGCGCCGCCGACCGCGGCGAGTGGGCGGGCCCGTGCCCTCGTCGCCGGCTTGCGGGTGCCTGTGTGCATCGCGTGGTCCATCGTCTCGAGCGGCACGGCGCCCAACGTTCGCCGTACACCTTGGAACACGGGTGGGCCGCAGGGTAGCGGTGCCCCTGGCCCGGGCGGTCGTCTGCCAGGCTGGCGGGCCGACTTGGGATAATCCCCCGCCTCATGGGCAAGGTGGTGCCAATCGGGGACGGCGCCGGCGGGGACAGCGCCCGTCGGCGGCCGCGCATGCCGCGCCGTCGCCGCAGGAAGAGCGACAAGACCGCCCTCGTTCTGGGCGGAGGCGGGTTCACCGGCGGCGTGTACGAGATCGGCGCCTTGCGCGCGCTGGACCTGCTGGCGGCAAATACGACCGTCAACGACTTCGACGTCTACGTCGGCACCAGCGCAGGCTCCTTCGTCGCCAGCATGACCGCGAACGGCATCACGCCCGAGGAGATGATGCGTGTCCTCAACAAGGCGCTTCCTTCCCCGATCGACGACCCGAAGCTGCGCCACCTGCTGCGGCCCAACTACACGGCCTGGGCCAGCCGGATGGCGACGATGCCCCTGCGCGTCGTGGGGACCCTGCGCCACCTGGCGAACAACGTCGGCGAGGTGTCGATGGTGGACCTCGTGATGGGCCTGGCAGAGGGTCTCCCGACCGGGATCTACAACAACCAGGGCCTCGAGCGCTACATGGCCGAGGTCCTGGCCGACCCCGACCGCTCGAACGACTTCCGCGAGTTGAGCCGTGAGCTGCTGCTGACCGCGACCGACGTGGACACGTGCGAGCGGCTCGTCCTGGGCCGGGACGAGTGGCGCGACGTCCCGATCTCGAAAGCCGTCGCGGCATCCACGGCGCTGCCGATGGTCTACGAGCCGGTCGAGCTGCGCGGCCGGCACCTGATGGACGGCGGCATCGCCTCGACCACCAACGTCGACGTCGCCGTGGAAGCGGGGGCCAAGTTCATCGTGGTGGTGAACCCCCTGGTCCCGTTCGTGAACGACTTCGAAACCCGCATCCCGACGATGTTCGGGTCGCGCGTGCGCCGCGTCACCGACATGGGCCTACCCGGCATCGGCAACCAGGCCTTCAGGCTGATGGCGTACGCCCGCCTGCAGCTCGCCGTGGAGTCCTGGAAGCACCGCTTCCCGGACGTGGACATCATCCTGATCGAGCCCGAGCCGAACGACGAGCTGATGTTCGGGACCTCCGTCCTCGACTACTCCTCCCGCCTGCAGATCGCGCGCCACGGCTTCGAGTCGGTCACCGACAAGCTGGCGCGCGACTACAAGCGCTACAAGGACATCGCGGCGCGGCACGGCATCGAGATCTCCGCGCGGCGGGTCCGCAAGGTGGTCGAGACCGTCGAGGGGCAGGAGGCTGAGGGCAGCTCGGCCTGGCGCCGGATCCTGGAGCAGACGACGGGGGCGCTGCTGCGGCAGTCCGGGGAAGCCGAGACCGCCGCCGGGGATCGCTGAGCTAGCTCGACTTGACCAGCGTGGCGTCGCCTTCGGCGTCCGGCTGGACGAGGATCGCTCCCTCGCCCGTGGGGTACGCCTCCTCGCCGTGGTAGATCACGTCCATGCCCATCGCCTCCTCGCGCTCGGTGGCGCGCAGCGGCAGCACGGCGCCGATGGCCTTCAGCAATGCGAACGTGACCGCGAACGCATAGGCGGGGGCGGCCAGGGCGGCGAGCGCCTGATCTGTGAGCTGGGCGGCGTTCCCGTAGATCAGCCCATCGGAGATGCCGTTCCACGACGCCTGGGCGACGAAGCCGATGGCGAGAATCCCGGTGAAGCCGGCGATCCCGTGCGCAGCCAGCACGTCGAGGGTCTCGTCGACGCGGGTGCGCGGGCGCCAGACGATCATCGCGTAGCAGGGGAGCGCTCCCAGGGCTCCCAGGGCGAGCGCCCAGCCCGGGCTGACGTACCCGCCGGCGGGCGTGATCAGGACGCAGCCGACGATGATCGCCGTGGCGGCTCCGACGGCGGTCACCTTGCGCCCGCGGATCGCGTCCAGGCCCATCCAGACGAACAGGGTGGCGGCCGGGCAGAGGAGCGTGTTGGTGAACGCCAGCACGCTCGCCTCGTTCGCCCCGAACCCGCTGCCTCCGTTGAACCCGAACCAGCCGAACCACAGGAGCCCGGCGCCCAGGAGGACGTAGATCGCATTGTGCGGCAGCAGCGCCTGGCGCCCGTAGTCCTTGCGGGCCCCGACCACGAGCGCCGCCGCCAGCGCCGAGAATCCGGATGCCATCTCGACCGGGACGCCGCCGGCGAAATCCAGGGTGCCGCGCTCGAACAGCCAGCCGCCCCCGAAGGCCCAGTGGGCAAGCACGGCGTAGACCAGGACGGACCACAGGGCCGCGAACACGATGAACGCGCTGAACCGCATCCGCTCCACAACTGCGCCCGAGATCAGGGCGATGGTGATGATGCAGAAGGTCCCCTGGAAGGCCATGAACAGCAGGTGAGGGATCGTGGTCCCGTCCCGCGGCTCGAGCGTGACGTCCTGCAGGGCGAAGTGGCCGAGGCCCCCGATCAGGTCACCGGTCCCGTCGAAGGCGAGCGAATAGCCCACCAGCGCCCAGCTGACCGCTCCGATCGCGATCGACGCGGCGCACATCATGAAGGTGTTGAGGGGGTTCTTCGCTCGGACGAGCCCTGCGTAGAACAGCCCCAGGGCCGGGGTCATCATCAGCACCAGTGCCGTCGCCGCGAGCATCCACGCCGTGTCGCCGGTGTCGACCTCCGCAGCCTGCGCCAGCAGGGGGACGGCGCTCACGGGCCCACCGGGGTGACCGCGGCGTTGTCGGTCTCACCTGTGCGGATCCTGACGACCTGCTCGAGCGAGACTACGAAGATCTTCCCGTCGCCGACCTCGCCGGTCTGGGCACCTTCGCGCAGCGCCTGGATCGTCGGCTCCACGAACGGGTCCGAGACGGCGATTTCGAACCGGACCTTGTCGGCCAGGCCCATCTTCACCGTGGTGCCGCGATAGGTCTCCACCTGGTCCAGCTCGCCGCCGTGGCCCTGGACGCGGCTCAGCGAGACGCCGCGGACCTCCGCCCGGTAGAGCGCCTCCAGCACGTCGTTGGCCTTCTCCGGCCGCACGATCCCGATCACCAGCTTCATCGGGCGCGAGCCTAGTCAGGCCCAGAGGCCCCTCCGCGGGGGCCGCCCGCCTCAAGCCGCAAACTGCGCCAAGAGATCCCGAGCGGCGGACTCCATCGCCGGAGGGTCGCCGGCCTGATGGGCAGATGCCAGGCGCAGCCGGCCGGACTGCTCGGCGCTCAGGTCGATGCGTCCCGCGATCGCGTGCAGCGGGACCCCGGCCTCGCGGCAGCGCTTCGCGATCTCGCCGACCAGCTTTCCCTCCAGGCTCTGGGCATCCAGACGGCCCTCGCCGGTGACGACGGCGTCGGCGCGCTCCAGGCGGCGGTCGAAGCCGAGCAGGCCGAGGACGTACGCGGCCCCCGGCACCAGCCGTGCCCCGAAGGCCGCCCACAGGCCGCCGGAGAGACCGCCCGCGGCGCCCGTCATGGCTCTGCCCCGCGGGTCGCGCGGCAGGGCGCCGGCCCGAGCGGTCAGCCGTACCGTCAGGCGCTCGACCGCGGCCGGGTCGGCGCCCTTCTGCGGGGCGAAGACCTCAGCGGCCCGCTCGAACGGCACGGAGACGTCGCACAGGACCTCCAGCTTGGCCTTGTCCAGGCCGCCCGCTGCCTCGATCGCCTCGATGGCGCCGGCTCCGCCGTCGGTCGTTGCGCTTCCACCGGCGGCGATCAGGATCCGGCGGGGCCCGGCCGCAGCCGCCGCCGCTATCAGCTCGCCGGTTCCGGCGCTCGAGGCGGTCTCGGCGTCGCGCTCGTCCTCGCCGACGCGCGTCAGGCCCGACGCCGCGGCCACCTCGACGACCGCGCTGCGGCCGTCCTCGAGCAGCCCGTACTCCGCCTGGATCGGCCTGCCGAGCGGGTCGTGCGCGGGCGCCGTGCGGCGCTCGCCGCCGAGGACCGCGAGCAGCGCCTCCATCGTGCCCTCGCCGCCATCCGCCGCCGGCAGCAACTCCGCCTCGGCCCCAGCAGCCTCCAGCCCGGCCCCGATCGCCTCGGCGACCTGGGACGCGGTGAAGGTGCCCTTGAAGGAGTCAGGGGCGACCAGGAACCTAGGCGTAGAGCGCCTCGATGTCCTGCTCGTACTTGTCGGCGACCACGTTGCGCTTGACCTTCAGTGTGGGCGTCAGCTCCCCACCCTCCTGAGAGAGGTCGGTGGGCAAGATCGCGAACTTCTTGACCTGCTCGACCCGCGCGAACTTCTCGTTGACCTTGTCGATGTGCTCCTGGACGAGCGCGCGCATCTCCGCGTTCTGTGCGACCTCGGCGGGGTCGCTTTGCCAGTCCTTCTCCTGGGCGAGCTTCGCGACCTCCTCCATGTCCAGCGTCACGAGCGCGGTCAGGAACGGGCGACGGTCGCCGATGACGACGACCTGCGACACGTAGGGGCTCTGCTTGATCTCGGCCTCGAGGTTGGCGGGAGTGATGTTCTTGCCCCCCGCCGTGATGATGATGTCCTTCTTGCGGCCGGTGATCTTCAGGTAGCCGTCGGCGTCGACCTCGCCGATGTCGCCGGTGTGCAGCCAGCCATCGACGATCGTCTCCCGGGTCGCTTCCTCGTTCTTGTAGTAGCCCTGGAAGATGTTCGGGCCCTTGACGAGGATCTCGCCGTCGTCGGCGATCTTCACGTCGCACTGCGAGAACGGCTTGCCGACGGTCCCGAATTTGAACGCCTCGGGCCGCGAGATCGTCGCGGCAGTTGAGGTCTCGGTCATGCCCCAGCCCTCGACGACCAGCACGCCTGCGGCGTCGAAGAACCTCAGGATGTCGGGATTGATCGGGGCTGCGCCGGTGACCGCGAGCTTCAGGTTGCCGCCGAAGAGCTGCCGGATCTGTGCGAGCACCAGCCTGTCGGCCAGGTCGTGCTGGGCCTTCAGGAGCGGATTCACCGACTGTCCGGCGCGTTCCTTGTCGCGCACCTTCTTGCCGACGCCCACCGCCCAGTTGAAGATGGCCTGCTTGAGGCCGCCCTCCTTCTCCGCGTTGGCCGTGGCGGCGGTGTAGATCTTCTCGAAGATGCGCGGCACGGACGGGAAGTAGGTCGGCCTGACCTCGCTCAGGTTGGGCACGATCTTCAGCGGGTCGCGCTCCCAGTAGGCGAGTGTCGCACCGAGGTCGAAGCTGCCTAGCTGGATCAGCAGCGCGAAGGAGTGTGCGAGCGGCAGGAACAGGTAGGTCAGCTCGTCGTCGCCCAAGACGTTGGCCTCATGGACCATGTCGAGCATCGAGCGGTAGTTCCCGTGGCTGATCACGCAGCCCTTCGGGGGCCCGGTGGTGCCCGACGTGTAGATGAACGTGCAGATGTCGTCGGAGGTGACCGAGCTCCAGCGGTCCTCCCAGTCGGAGTCCGAGCCGGCTGCGCCGCGGGCGGCCAGGTCGTCCATCGAGATGGCGTCGCCGGCCGTCCCCTCCATCAGGATCACGTGCTCGAGCTTGGGGCACTGGTCCTTGACGGCACGCACCTTCTGCAACTGGGATTCGTCCTCCACCACGACGGCGACCGCGTCAGAGTTCTCCAGCACGTACTGGCACTCCTCGGGAGAATTGGTCTGGTAGATCGGCACCACCGTGGCGCCCGCGCTGAGGGCTGCGAAGTCGAAGTAGGTCCACTCGGGACGGGTGTTCGCGAGGAGCGAGACCTTGTCCCCCTTCTCGATCCCCAAATCCATCAGGCCCAGCGAGAGGCCCTTGACGATCTCGCCGACCTGCTGATAGGTCTTGGGCACCCACTGCCCGGAGTCATCCTTGTAGAGAACCGCCCGGTTGGGGCCGTGCTTGCGCACGGCGAGCGGGAACAGGTCAGCAAGGGTCTCGCTGCCCGTGGCGACCTCGGTCGCCGCCTTCTCGGCGGTCGCTGACTCCATCTCTCCTCCTGGCTGTGTCTTGTGGGCGGGGAGCCGCCCTCGGCGGCTCCAGGGTGGAGTCTATGTCAGGCCTGGCCGTCTGGCCAGGGCGAAGCCGTGCGGCGCCTAGGCCGTCGCGGCCCTGTTGTCCTGGGCCTGGAGTGCGCGCAGCGAAGACTCGAACAGCGTCTTGTCGATGCGGCCCTCGAGTACCGGCACATTCATCTCGACGCACTTGCGCAGGACGTCCGGACGCTCCATGTCCATCTCGTCCGCGAGCTCCGTGGGCGTCAGGTGAACGGCCATATCAGTACCTCTCTTTCGCCTACATCCTCCGACTTGGATGTATATCGCCTCACGCTGACGTGTCAAACGTTTCGTCGCATCGTGCGCGTTTTCGGGGCCTCTTCGCCGTCCCGGCGGGACCCCTCAAGGGGACCTAGACGGGGTTCGGCACGTCGATGAATTCGTGGCGCAGCCGAAACCGCTCGGCGACCAGCTCGCCGAGCCGCCGGATCCCGAGCGTCTCGGTCGCGTAGTGCCCCGCCGCGATGAAGTGGAGGCCCCCCTCGCGCGCGTCGGCCATGGCGTGCTCTGCCGGCTCCCCCGTCACCAGCGCGTCAAGGCCCCGCCGGGCCGCCTCATGGATCGTCCCGGCGCCGGCGCCGGTCACCACGCCGACCGATCGGACCAAGTCGGGTCCATCGCCCTGGACCAGCGGCTCGCGTCCGAGCGTCTCCGTGACCCGTGCGACCAGGGCCTCAGCGGCGACGCCGCTGTCGCTGCGGCCGGCGAAGCCGATGGCCCTGCCCCTGGCCTCGCCGAACGGCTCGGCGGGCTCGAAGCCGACCGCGCGGCAGAGCAGCGCGTTGTTGCCGGCCGCGGGGTGAGCGTCGAGGGGCAGGTGGTACCCGGCGAGCGAGATTCCGCGCTCGAGCAGCAGCCTCAGGCGAGCCGCCATCTGGGCGCTGAGCGGGCGCGGCAGGAACTCCCAGAACAGGCCGTGGTGGGTCAGGATCAGCTGTGCGCCGGCGTCCGCGGCGCCGGCAAGCGTGGCAAGGTTCGCCGAGACCCCCGTGGCGACGACGCTCACCTCCGCCGCGCCCGGCACCTGCAGGCCGTTGGGACCGTAGTCGTCGAACGTGCCGATCTCCAGCAGCTCGTCGCAGAAGGCGATGATCTCGTCGCGCTCGGCCATGGGCGGCCCAGCCTAGCCAGAGCCGGCTGATGGGGCGTTAGGGAGGCTGGACTACGATTGCCCCCATGAGCGGTGAGGCAAGTCCCGGGACGACCGAGTCGTTCGTCGCCTCGCTGCAGGAGTCCGACCTGTACTCGATGGGGGCCTACTTCTGCGACCAGCATCCCGAGCTGGTGGACGAGGTGGTCGCGCGCAGCGAGTCGATCGAGGCGCGGGGCCTCGAACGCTGGGCGGGCGAGACCGAGACCCCGGTCGAGGAGGCGTTCCGGACGCTTGTTACGGGGCTCGCCGTGCGCTACTACAAGGCCCTCGCAGGGTGAGCGGACCCGCGCCGCGCCGGAGGCCCCGCCTGATCGGGGTTCTGATCGGAGCGGGCGCGGCCATGGCCCTGATCGCGCTGTTCGCGAGCCTCTCCCTGGACGAGGGGGACACCGACCCCATCCAGATCGACCACGCCGGCGAGGTGCGCAGGCTGATCGGCGGCCTGCCCCAGCTGGACGAGCGGCTCGGCGAGGAGGACGCGCCGGTCACCGTCGAGGTGTTCAACGACCTCCAGTGCACGTACTGCGCCGACTGGCAGCGCGACGTGGTCGACCCGCTGATCGCCGACGAGGCCAGGGACGGCGACGTGAAGTTCCTCTACCGGCACTGGTCGATGACGGAGCGCGCCAGCGGGATCGCCTCCTACGGCGCGGTCGCCGCTGGCCTTCAGGGGCAGCAGTGGCAGTTCATCGAGCTCTTCTTCCGCAATCAGGGGGAGGCGCAGCGCTTCGGGGTCACCCAGGAGGTGCTGGACGAGATCGCGAAAGGGGTGCTCAACCTCAACATCGAGCAGTGGCAACGGGACTTCGAGGACCCGGAGATACCCGAGCGGCTCGAGGAGGACGACCTGCTCGCGGTCCAGAGGCGCCTCCCCGCCGAGCCCGCCGTGGTCGTGACCGGCCCGGGGGGCAGCCGCGAGCTCGTCGAGACCCCGAGCCTCGCGGACGTGCGCGCCGCCATCGGCGAGGTCTCGTCGGTTCCCGGGGGGTAGCTTCTCCGCGATGACCCGGAAGCGCTGGCTGATCGTGTGCGGCGGGGTTGCGCTTCTGCTCGCGATCGCATTGCTCGCCGTCGATCCGTCGCGCAAGGGTGAGGGGTATCCCGGGATCATCGACTGGGAGTTCGCGTTCTCCCAGGAGCGCGCCGCCGAGATCCTGGGCCAATGGGGGGAGGAGGGCGCCGACGCGGCCAGGCTGTCGCTGCGGCTCGACTTCATCTACCTGCTGGCATACGGCGCCTTCTTCGTGCTGGCGGCCGCCGCCACCCGCGACTTGGCTGCAGCCCGCGGCTGGCGCCGGATGGCTGCGTTCGGGCCGGTTGCGATCTGGTGCGCAATCGGCGCTGCCCTGTTCGACGCCCTCGAGGACGTGTTCCTGCTGGTCGCGCTGGACGGGCAGGGCGGGGACACGGCGCCGCGGCTGGGGGCGACGTTCGCGGGCCTGAAGTTCCTGTTGCTCGCTGCCGCGCTGGCCTACATCGTCGCCGGGCTCCTGATGCGGCTGCTAGACCGGCGGCGCCCGGCGCGTCAGGCCACGGCGCGCGGCTAGCCTCGGGGCGATGATCAATTTCAATTCGAGCGGGCGCGAGCCCGCGGACCGCACACCCCGCCCTCCGAGGACCTCCGACGAGGAGATCATCCACGCGGCCTGGCCATCAGTCACCAGCGAGCGGTCCGAAACCGAGCGCCTCGAGCGCATCAACCGTGAGTTCGAGACCGGGTTCAGGGAGCTCGAGGGTGTGGGTCCAGCCGTCTGCGTGTTCGGGTCCGCGAGGACCGCGCCCGGCGAGGACGAGTACGAGCAGGCGCGGGGGGTCGGGCGGGCGCTGGGCGAGGCGGGGTTCGCGGTGATCACGGGCGGGGGGCCGGGGACGATGGAGGCCGCGAACCGGGGAGCCCGCGATGCCGGTGCGCTCTCGATCGGGCTCAACATCGAGCTGCCGATGGAGCAGGGCCTGAATTCCTACGTGGACCTGGGCATCGAGTTCCATTACTTCTTCGTGCGCAAGCTGATGTTCGTGCGCTACTCCGACGCGTTCATCTGCTTCCCGGGCGGCTTCGGGACATTGGACGAGACGTTCGAGGCCCTGACCCTGATCCAGACCCGCAAGGCCGCCGACCACCCGGTGGTCCTGATGGGTGGCGGTGGCTACTGGCCCTCCCTGATCGACTGGATGCGCGATCACCTGCTGGCGCCCGGCCGGATCTCGGCACAGGACCTGGTCGAGGCCGAGCTTGCCGACGGGCCGGAGGATGCGATCGCCGCCATCTACGGCGGCCTCGGCCACGCCTGAGCGGGCGGCGCAGCGCCTCAGCCGGAGCGCGGACCGGTCGCCCGCGGGTAGCGTCCGCGGACCTGGTCCACGAAGGCCGCAAGCCCGTCCGCGAGAGCAGGGTCGCGAATCTCCAGCATGTTCTCCGCGTTCTGCTCGCCGGAGCGCGAGAGGTTGAACGAGCCGAGAAAGGCGGTGTCGTCGGCCACGGTCAGCTTGGCGTGCATGAAGTCGTGGACCGTGCCCTCCGGGCGCCACGGAGTCGAAGGCTTCGCCGAGAAGGTAAGGTCGCTGAGGGCCTTCGCCAGCAGCGGGATCTTCCACTCGCTGACCCCGTTGTCGGCCCACTGCCGGAACACCGTCGCGACCTGCGGCCCGTCCACGACCCCGGCGACGTCCGCGCGTCCCCTGCCGGCCAGCTCGTTGAGGGTGGCCAGGACCGGGCCCGAGGTGATCACCGGGGAGGCGATCCGGACCCGGCTGCGTGCAGCGCCGATCGCCGAGGCGATCCGCTGGGAAAGCTCCTCTCCGTTGCCCGGCGTGAACCAGGCGCGCACCTCGGCGCCGGCCACCGTGTGGGGCTCGGGCTCCACGAAGCCGCTGCGCCCGACGTCGCCCGTCTCCCAGATCTCCTCGAAGTTGGCCCTGTATCGGCCGGCCACGCCGGGCTCCGACACCGCCGCGAGCACGTTCTCCTGCCGGGTCCATGAGTCGACGGTCCAGTTCGCCGACCCGGTCAGGACCGCGGCCCCGTCGCGGACGGCGTACTTGTGATGCATCAGGTCCGGGATTCCAGCGATGCCACGGGTCTCGATGGGCAGCTCGTCGAGCAGCTCCGGGCGCGTCTGGGGCGGAGGGTGCAGCGCGGGCGGCCGCTCGGTATCGGTGTTGTAGGCCAGGCGGACCCGGACCCCGCGCTGGTGTGCGGCCCGCAGCTCGTCGGCGACGATGGATCCGACCGGGTCGGGGAGCCTGACGTCGTACAACGCGAGCTCCAGGGATTCGCGGGCCGGCCGCAGGAAGGCTGCGACCCGCTCCGCCGTCCGCTCGACGGGCTGGCCGCCGTCGGAGAGGGTCCAGACGTCGATCTGTCCCGGGTTGGATGCCTCGGAGACGCCCCCGGGCCTCGCGTCCGGGCTCATCACCCCACCACCACGGGCAGCACCCGGGCGCCGGTGCGGCCAAGCCCGTCGGCCGCCCGGACTCGCAGGTTCCGCCGCGCCTGCAGGATGGCCGAGAACAGGCGGAAGGCCGGGGCAAGCGCCATCCCGCTGGGCAGGCCACCCCGCCGGGCTCCGCTTGCCTCGAGGCCGGGTCGGCGATTGGCTTCGATGCTCTTCACCGGCTTAGTCGGGTCGGCGATGGGCTTCGAAGTTCGTCACTGGCTTAGTCGAGACTGGGCAATCGGGGCGCCCGGATTTGAACCGGGGACCTCACCGACCCGAACGGTGCGCGCTACCAGGCTGCGCCACGCCCCGAGGTGGCGAAGGATAGAGCGGGGCAGGCGCACGGGGCGGGCGAGTGGCGGCCGAGGACCGTCGCGGGTAGGGTCCGGCGATGGCAGACAACGCCAAGCTGATCGCTGACTTCTACGAGGCGTTCGACCGCAAGGACGGAGAGGCGATGGCTCGGGCCTACGCTCCGGACGCGCGTTTCAGGGACCCGGCGTTCGGCGAGCTGAGTGGCGAGGAGGCCGGCGACATGTGGCGCATGCTTACGTCCCGCGCGACCGACCTGAGGGTCGAGCTGCCCGAGCACGAGGCGCACGGCGACGAGGGGACCGCACGCTGGATCGCCGACTACACGTTTCGCACCGGAAGGCACGTCACGAACGACATCCGGGCGAGGTTCCGGTTCCGCGACGGGAGAATCGTCGAGCATGCGGACTCCTTCTCCTTTCACAAGTGGGCGCGCCAGGCGCTCGGACCCGCGGGCTGGGTCCTGGGCCTGCCTGTGGCTCGCGGCCTGGTGCGCAAGAAGGCCCGGGGTGATCTGGAGAGCTACCGCTCCGAGCGAGCCCTGGGCTAGCCGCCGGGCTTCGGATCGGGCTCGGGCTCGGGCTTCGCTTCCAGCCTCGCCTCGGGCATCAGCCAGCGGATCCCGAACAGGGCGATGATCAGCGCCGCAGCGCCGATCCAGAGGATCGGATCGTCGATCGAGAAGCCCTCCAGCCGGCTGCCCAGATAGACGAAGTAGGCGGTCAGAGGCAGGTAGCCGACGGCGGTCGTCCACGCGAAGCGCGTCAGCGGCACGCGCGCGGCGCCGGCGACGATGCTGATCAGGCTGAACGGAACGATCGGGACGAGCCTGCAGGCGAGCAGGAAGCTTGCGCCGCCGCGCGCGATCCCTCGCTCGGCGCGGAGGAAGCGCTCTTCACCGGCGAGCTTGTAGAGCAGAGGCCGTCCGGCGTGGCGCCCGATGTAGTAGGCGACCAGTCCCGACGCGACCCAGCCGGCCATGACGAGCGGCAGGGCCGGCCCGAAGCCGTATACGAAGCCCGCGGCGGCGTCCAGGATCTCGGCCGGGTACCAGACGATCGTGTGGATCAGCGCCAGCCACAGGACCATCAGGACCCCCGCGGCCCCCAGGTCCCGCAGATCGCTCCGCACCTGGGCCGTGTCGCCGCTGAGTGCGTCGAAGATCGCGTCGCGCAGCGGCGGTATCAGCAGCGCGCTGGCCAGTCCCAGGACCATCGCAGTCACTGTGATGGCCACCTCCGTCCAGGTCCCGCCGCCCGGCGGCCCGCTGCTCACCCCCGCTAGATTAGGGATGAGGACCCAGCCGGGACCGGCGCAGCGTGCGTCGCCGGCTCAAATCCCCAGTGCGAATCCCGATAAGGAGGGCCGATGGCGTTCGAGGTACCCGATCTTCCATACGACTACAACGCGCTCGAGCCGCATATAGACGAGCAGACCATGCGCGTCCACCACGACAAGCACCACCAGGCCTACGTCGACAAGGCGAACGCCGCCCTGGAGGGCACCGAGTGGGCCGATCGGCCCGTCGACGAGGTCCTGCAGAATCTCGACAGCCTGGGCGACAAGGCGACCGCCGTCCGCAACAATGCGGGCGGACACTCGAACCACGCCTTCTTCTGGGAGCTCATGAGCCCCGACGGCGGCGGCGAGCCCGACGGTGACCTCGCGGACGCGATCAACGACAAGTTCGGGTCGTTCTCGGACTTTCAGGAGGAGCTGAAGGACGCCGGTGTCGGCCAGTTCGGCTCGGGTTGGGCCTGGCTGATCCACGACGGCTCGGGTCTCGCGGTGGTCTCGACTCCCAACCAGGACACCCCGGTGTCCGAGGGCAGGACGCCGATCATCGGCGTGGACGTCTGGGAGCACGCCTACTACCTCAAGTACCAGAACAAGCGCCCGGACTACCTGGACGCCTGGTGGAACGTGGTCGATTGGGGGAAGGCGGCCGAGCACTTCAGGGCAGCCAGCGGCTGAGCCCCGGCCGGGCGGCGCGGTTGCGAGGCCTCGCCGCCCGGGCCGTGTTCGGGGTGACGTGCGCTCCGTCAGCCCCTCCGGTGTGTTTGAATGCCGACCCAAGAGAGAGTCCGGGAACACCGGGGAGAGAGGAACGCCAGTGATCAAGAAGCGCGGGATCGTCGCAATCGCCGTTGGAGCGGGCCTGCTGGTGGGTGCTCCCGCGGCCATGGCCCACATCGAGCGGGCCTCCTACTGGCCGGACCCCGCGATCGACAAGTCCGTCAAGGGCGGCGCCGGCGGCAAGGTGCCTAAGACCCGGTCTCTCTTCACCGCCCTCGACAAGAAGCCCGTCGGCGAGACCCACGTGGTCTGCCAGGGCAAGAGCTCCTTCAAGCGCCTGAAGGGCGCCGTCAAGAGCGCGCGAAAGGGCTACAAGCTCCGCCCGGCCTCCAAGAAGAAGCGCATCGGCAAGAAGTCGGCGGAGCAATACCGCGAGTTCAACCGAAAGCTGCTGAAGGCCTGCAAGTTCGACTCGATCCAGGAGGCCGTGGACGCCGCGGGCAACAACGATCGCGTGGTCATCATGCCCGGCATCTACACCGAGCCCGACTCGCGCGCGGCGCCGTCGAACGACCCCGCGTGCGAGCAGTACCTCGAGGACAACGATGAGGGCTCCAACTCGGCGCTCTCCTATCGCTACCACCTGGAGTGCCCGAACGACCAGAGCCTGGTCAACATCAGCGGGCGCAGCTTCGCGGGCGACCCGCCGCAGCCTCCGCTCCAGGACCGTCACGGGATCCCCGCCCCGGGCGACTGCGTCAAGTGCAACCTCCAGATCGAGGGCTCGGGCCCGACGCCGAACGACGTCGTCGTCGACGCGGGCCGCGTCGAGTCCGGGAACGCCGGCCCGATCGACGCCGTCAAGGACGTCGTCTTCCGCGCCGACCGGGCGGATGGCTTCGTCCTGCGCAACCTGACCGCCCGGCACGCGGCCGAGCACGGCATCTACCTGCTGGAGACCGACGGCTACCGCCTGGAGCGCTTCAGGACCTTCTACAGCGCCGACTACGGGATGCTGGGCTACACGTCGGACCACGGCCTGATGCAGAAGTGCGATGCTGCCGGCAGCGGCGACTCGGGCCTGTACCCGGGCGCTACGCCCGAGACCGGAGAGCAGACCCGCGAGGCGAAGCCGCGTTACAACACCGAGATCCGCTACTGCGACATGAGGCACAACTCGGCGGGCTACTCGGGGACCGACGGCAACGCGGTCTGGCTGCACCACAACAACTTCTACGACAACGCGAACGGCTTCACGACCGACGTCTTCACCGCGTCCGGCCACCCGGGCTTCCCCCAGGACTCGGACCTGCTGGAGAAGAACCGCTTTTACTCGAACAACTTCAACCCCTACCTGGAGGGCTCTGACGTCGACCCGACCGTGCAGATGCCGGTCGGGACCGGGATGTGGATCGCGGGCGGCAACGCCAACATCGTCCGCAACAATTGGTTCTATGACAACTGGCGGCGCGGCGCGATGCTGTTCGCGGTGCCGAACGCGGTTGTCTGCCCGACGCCCGATCCCCCCGGCGTCCCCGGCTGCTACCCGAACGAGCAGTCGACCTCACACCGCAACCAGTTCTACGGCAACAAGATGGGGGTCACGCCCAAGGGGAAGGTGCGGCCGAACGGCGAGGACTTCTGGTGGGACCCCTATCAGGGCAGCGCGAACAACTGCTGGTTCGACAACACCGGCAAGACGGGCAAGGCCGGCAGCGTGACCAGCACCCCGGACGAGCTGCCCGCGGACTGCGCGACCAGCATGGGGACCGGCTCGACCGAGGGCCAGACGGCCGAGCTTCTCGGCTGCGCCTCGGTGCCCGGGGGGGATCCGAGCTGTCCGTGGTACACGACGCCGCCCCGGCCGAGCGGCTGAGCAGCGGCGGACGCCGCACTCCGGGCAGGGGCCCCGCCGCGCTCGCGGCGGGGGTGCTGGCTGGGCTCGCGCTTGCGGCCTCCGGCTGCGGCGGCGATGAGCGGCCCGCCGATCAGGGGGTCGGGGCCGGCACCGCCCTGCGCCTGGCCGATTGCGAGGATTGGAACGACTCCGCTGTCGAAGAGCGCCTGGCCACCGTGACCCAGCTACGCGAATTCGCGGGCGGGCCGGTGGGCGAGACCCCCGGGCGGGGGGCGATCCTGGACGACGACGAGGCGTATGACCTGCTCGAGCGCCATTGCGACGCTGAGTTTGCCGACGCCTTCAAGCTCTACAAGATCTACGTTCGCGCCGCCGCCTTCATCGGGCACTGAGCATAGGATTCCCCGGCACCCGAGTAAGGAGGAGGAGTCGCCTTGGCGCTGTTCAAGGATGACCAGGAGGTCTACGAGACGATCGGCAAGCTGTTCCAGGAGCTCGCCGAGGACGAGGAGCTGGCGCCGAGGTTCCGCAAGGCGAACACGATCGTCCAGTACCAGTACCGGGATCCCGAGGCCACGATCACCGTGCGGCTCCAGGAGGACCAGCCCGGCGGGGTCGACCTGGGAGAAACCGACATGGAGCCCGAGGTGGAGATGAGCATGGAGGCGGACACCGCCCATCGCTTCTTCCTCGGCAAGGTCAACGTCACGACCGCTCTCGCCCGCGGACAGATCAAGGCGAAGGGGCCCGTGGCCAAGATCCTGAAGCTGGTCCCGCTGACTAAGCCGATCTTCCCGCGCTACAAGGCCCAGCTCGAGGCCCAGGGCCGCGAGGACCTCGTCGACGTCGAGTGACGGCTTGAGCCGCGCCTTCCCCGACTACTACCAGTTCGGCCACCCCACCCGGATCGTCGCCGGAAGGGGCATGATCGAGGGCGCTGGGTTCGAGTTCATGAAGGAGGGTGCGACCAGGCCCCTTGTGGTCACCGACGCCGGCCTCCGCGCGACGGGCCTGGTCGAGAAGGCAGAGGCCGGGATCGCGGGAGGGGGGCTGGAGGTCGCGGGAGTGTTCGACGACGTGCCGCAGGACTCTTCAACGGCGACCGTCGAGGCGTGCGCCGCGGCCGCGAAGGAGACCGGGGCCGACTCCTTCCTTGCGCTCGGCGGGGGCTCGGTCATCGACACGGCCAAGACGGCGACGATCGTCTTCACCCATGGCGGCTCGCTGCTGGACTACGAGGGCCTCTACACGCTTCCCCGGGGGAACGAGGGGATGGGAGCACCGGCGCCCGTCGCGCCGCTCGCGTGCATTCCCACCACGGCCGGGACGGGATCCGAGGTCTCGTTTGGGGCCGTCATCCGAGACCCGGAGCAGCAGATCAAGGTGATGATCGGGGACTTCCCGTTGTTCCCCCGCCTGGCGATCCTCGATCCCGAGTCGACCGCGACCCTGCCCGCCCACATCGCGGCGGCGACTGGGATGGACGCGATGACCCATGCGATCGAGGGTTTCACCAGCAACGAGGGCAGCCCGCACGGCGAGGCGTTCGCTCTCCACGCGTTGCGCATGATGCGAGACAACCTGCACGTGGCCGTCGAGGATCCGTCGAACGAGGACGCCCGCGGCAACATGCTGATCGCCGCCAGCCAGGCGATCGTCCCCGGCGCCGGGGCGACGGTCGCGCTCGGGGCCGTCCACTCGATGTCGCATGCGGCCGGGGCTCGCTACGGAGTCCCTCACGGCGTCGCGAACGCGATCAACCTGCCTCACGTGATCCGGTGGAACTGCGCCGGCGGCCCCGAGATCGCCGACAGGTACCGCGAGATCGCGGGGCTGCTGGGCGCGGAGTCCGGAGGCTCCGACGAGGAGGTCGGGGATTCGCTCGCGGCCTGGGTGGCCAGCCTGACGGGCAGCATGGGCCTGCCCCGGCGTCTCTCGGAGGCGGGCGTGCCCGAGGCCGGCATCCCGGACCTGGTCGAGGGCGCGATGGGAGACGGGTGCAGCCTGACCAACGCTCGCGAGCTGGAGCCCGAGGACTTCGAGGAGCTCTACAAGGCCGCGCTGTGAGCGCGCGCAGCGACGCCACGGCCTGGGTCCAGGCGGTCAGAGCCTACGCGGGCAGGCGGGGCCTAGCCTACGAGGAGGTCGGGGGGCTGAATCCGCGCGACGGGCCGCCCGCCCTCAATCCCGGAGGGTCCAACCGGATCACCGGCGAGCTGACCGCGGGGTTCTGGGGATCGTCATGCGACGCCGACGAGCACGAGGCGGGCGGCTTCGGCCGCCGGGCCGTCGTCCCAGGAGCGGTCCTGATCAAGTCGCACATGCCGGACCTGGCCACTGTCGTGCCGGTCTTCAACGTCGAGTCGATCGAGCGGACCCCAGAGGACGCGCTGGACCGCCGCTCCCACCGACGCGTCCAGTTCGAAAGCATCGACTTCAACAGGCGGTTCATCGCGACGGTTCCGCGCGATCACGATCCCATCGCCCTGCGCGAGCTGTTCAGCCCGGCCTTCATCGACTGGATCACGCGAGTCCCGGCCAGCGTCGACTTCGGCATCACCGAGGCCCAGCTCTTCTTCCACTGGGTCCTGCGCGAGCTGACCGGCGCGGAGCTCGAGGCCGCGCTGGACGGGGCGGCGGGGGTCTTCAAGCGCCTCCGCCTGGAGATGGCGGAGAACGGCCTGGCGCCATACGCGCCGGGCCCGTGGCACGCCGGGATGAAGCCGTTTCCCGAGCGTGCGGCCCATGGGCCGTAGCCGGTCGCGCCCTCAGCCGGTGCGGGAGCGCATGCGCTCCTTGGCGCGGCGCCGGTAGGGGATCATCCGGCTCATGAAGGCCTTGTAGCGGCCGGTGACCCCCTTCGGAAGCTCGAATCCCCCGACCAGCCGGCGCGGAACCAGTCGCCACTCCCCGCCTTCGCCTACGAGGTTGCCCCGGACCTGGAAGTTGTTCTGCCACGTGAAGTCCGGGTTGTGGCGGTGGACGGTCAGGCAGGCTCTTCCCTCGGCCAGCGGCAGTCCACCGGGCAGGGCGAGCAGCCGCACGGCCCCGGCCCCCCGATCCACGCCGATCGGCAGCCGCGCGGAGAGCGGAAACCCGTCCGGAGCGAGCCAGCTGACCACCGCGGTCTCGTACTCGCGTTCCAGCTCGTTCATGCGGTCGTCCCAGGTCGTCGCGCCCGGCACCGGCCCGCCGTGATCCTCGGGCGGCTCCTCGACGTGGCCCGAGCGGACCTCCTCGAGATGGGCGTCGTGGAGCTGCGGCTCTGCGGTGACATCCCCACCTCTCCAGACGAAGACCCGCTCGGGCCGGACGTGGACGTAGATGCGCGTGTAGTACCAACTGAACATCCGTCTCATCGGCTTCGGCGGGTGCAGCTTCTTGGTGGCTGGAAGCTTCTCGCCCGACTCCTCGAAGTATCGGTCGGCGTTGGCGTCCAGGTTCACCTCGTCCACCTCGGCGGTCCCCTGGACGAGCACCAGCGGCGGCCGCGCCATCCTGCTGCCCGTGGGGTCGCTGAACAGAAGGGAGACGCTCGGATGCCGCTTCGCATCGTCGGCCTTCTTCGGATACCCCAGCCCGGTCGTGATGTCGATCGCGGGGGCCCCGTCCCGGTAATAGGGCGTTACCGGCCAGGTGATGGGCTGTTGGCGCGCCCCGACGGTCGTGTACTCGCAGGTCACGAACCGCTCGAATGCCTGGCGCGCTTCCGGGGGCAGGCTGCCGGTCATTCCCCGACTCTAATGCGGCCCGGCGGCGAGTGACCCCGCAATCAGATCCCGTCCGGCAGGACCACCCTGCGATTCTCGCCTTCGCCGACGACCTCTGGCTCAACGGGCTTCACCTCTCGGCGGCGGGCCGCCTCCAGCGCCTCCTCCGCGTCGGCGAAGGGCAGCAGCGACTCGAGGTGGCGAATGGTTGGGAACACCAGCGGGAACTCCTCGCGGCCGGCGTAGTGGCGGTCGAGCGCCTGCTGCGGGCCGAACCAGCCGGCGTCCACGGTCTCGCTGCCATCGGGCTTGGGCGGGGAGTGGGCGGGGGCGAGCGCGAGATAGAAGCGCGTGTCGAAGCGGATCGGGACCACGCGCGGGGTGATCCAGCGAGAGTAGGCGACGAGGTCGTCGGCGGTCACCTCGATCGCAGCCTCCTCCCTGAGCTCGCGGACCGCGCAGGCGCGGAACGCCGCCTCGTCCTCGCCGTCGTCGGGATCGACGCCACCGCCGGGGAAGACCCAGACGCTCGGCATGAACCGGGCGCCGGGGTTGCGCTGCACGAGCAGGACCTCCAGACCGCGCTCGTTGTGGTTTCCGCCCCGCCGCAGCAGGATGACCGTCGCGGCGGGCCGCGGAGTCGCTGGCGGGTCGGCGTCGCCGCGGAGCGGCTCGCCGGCGGCCTCGGGGATCTCGCTCACGCGGGACAGACTAATCCTCGCCGCCGGCCCCCCGGCCCCGGTCCCGAGCGGTGACCGGCACGTCAGGTGGCCGCCGCACGCTAGATTTTCTCGCCCGATGGCCGACGCCGCCACAGCCCGGATGTGGATCTGCACCTCTTGCGGGTTCATCTACGACCCCGCCGAGGGAGATCCCGACGGCGGCGTTCCCCCGGGCACCGCCTTCTCGGACATCCCCGAGGACTGGTTCTGCCCGGTGTGCGGGGCGCGCAAGACGGACTTCGAGCCCTACGAGGAGTAGCCGGTTCGCCAGGAACCTGCGCGACGTCGCCCGCAGCGCGAACGGCGGCCACCCGTCCCGCCGGTCAGTTGAACGCTTGACACCCCCGTGGGAGGCATCAAGCGTTCAGATCCCTACGCCGCCTCGAGCAGGGCTGCCTGGGCTCGGCCCGCGGCGGCCGGGTCCAGCTTCGTGACCGGCTGGGCCGCGCGGATCGACTGCGTGGTGACCTCGACCAAGCGGCGCAGGTCCACCTTGGAGATGGAGAGGGGCGGCATCAGCACGACCGTGTCGCCGAGCGGGCGGATGATCACTCCTCGCTCGCGCGCCTCGTGGACGACCCGGTGTCCCATCCGCAGGGTCGGGTCCTGTTCGCTCAGGTCGATGCCGACCATGAAGCCGCGCTGGCGGACCTCGGCCACTTCGGGCATGGATTCGACGGCTCGCAACATCTCGGTGAGCAGGCGGATCTTGGGCCGCAGCCTGACCAGGGTGCGCTCCATCTCGAAGACGTCGAGGCAGCCGAGCGCCGCGGCGCAGGCGAGCGGATTGCCCGTGTAGGTGTGGCCATGGAAGAAGGTCCGCTGGTCCTCGTGCTCGCCGAGGAACGCGGCGTAGATCTTCTCGGTCGAGAGGGTCGCGGCGAGTGGCATGTAACCACCCGTGAGGCCCTTGCCCAAGCACATCAAATCCGGGCTGACGCCCTCCTGCTCGCAGGCGAACATCGTCCCGGTCCGGCCGAAGCCGGTCGCGACCTCGTCGCAGATCAGGAGCACGCCATGCCGGTCGCACAGCTCCCGGACTGCCCGGAGGTATCCGGGCGGATGGGTGATGATCCCCGCGGCGCCCTGGACCAGCGGCTCGACGATCACGGCTGCCAGCTCCTCCTCGTGGGTCTGGAGCACTCGCTCCATGTCGTCTATGTCACCGCTCAGGGCCTGGTGGGCGCGGAAGAGCAGAGGCCCGAAGGCCTTGTGGAACAGGTCGATCCCGCCAACGGAGACCGCCCCGATCGTGTCCCCGTGGTAGGCGTCCTGGAGGCAGACGAACGATGTCCGCCGCACGTGCTGGCCACCGCGGTGTTGCCAGTACTGGAAGGCCATCTTCAGCGCCACCTCGGCGGCCGTCGAGCCCGAGTCCGAATAGAAGACCCGCTCAAGGCCGGGCGGCGCGATCTCGGCCAGGCGGTAGGCGAGCTCCGCTGCGCCGGGGTGCGAGAGGCCCAGCATGGTGGAGTGGGCGACCCGCTCGAGCTGGTCCCTAACGGCCTGATCGATCACGGGGTGCCGGTGACCGTGGACGTTGCACCATAACGACGAGACGCCGTCCAGGTAGCGGTTCCCTTCGGAGTCGATCAACTCGGTCCCCAATGCGCGCACGATCATCTGGGGTTGCTCGCTGACCCAGTCGCGCTGCTGGGTGAACGGGTGCCACACGTGGTCATGGTCGAGCTGGACGGCCGTTTGCATTCGCCGCCTGGAACCTAGTTCGCGGGACGGACGGTAAGCGCCCTCTGCCTCCAGTCGGCCCGTGTGACGCACATCACATACGCTTGCGCTTCAGCAATAGTTCCAGTCCTGCAATAATTGTCGCAATGGAAGCAGCGACGAAGCCGAAGAGAGGCGCGAAAGGCGCGTCCGTCACCGACCGCGAGCTTGCGATCCAGCTCGGCTCCCTGATGCTCCACTGTCTTGGCGGCCGCGGCGGTGACGTCCTCCGCGTCATCGACGAGAGCGGCCTCACCTTCGTGCAGATGAAGGCTGTCGTCACGCTCCAGGGCGCCGGCGACGAGCCGCCCGCGACGGTCAGCGCCCTCGCCGAGACCCTGGGCATCTCCGCGGCCTCCGCCAGCCGCGCCGTCGACGGACTGGTCAAGCGCCGGCTCGCGACGCGCAGCGAGGACTCGGAGGACCGCCGCGTCCGCCGTGTCGGGTTGACCGCCAAGGGCGCGGAGCTGGCCGACCGAATCATCTCCGCCCGCCTGGCGGGCCTGGAGACCTTCGCCGCCTCGCTGGAGGGCCGCGAACGCGTCAAGCTCGCCGACGCGCTCTCGACCCTGATGGAACGCGAGGACATCGCCGAGCTCCACAGCCGCAACCAGCTGCGGGCGAGCAGGCGGGAGAGGCCGGCATGACCCGCTACCGCCACCTGATCACCGATGACAACCGCAAGTGGTGGACGCTCGGGGCGATGTGCTTCGCGCTGTTCATGGTCATGCTCGACAACACGGTCGTGAACGTCGCGCTGCCGTCCATCCAGCGGGATCTGGACGCCGACATCGCCGACCTGGAGTGGGTCGTGAACGGCTACACGCTGACCTTCGCCGTGCTGATCGCAACCGGCGGCCGGCTCGGGGACATCTTCGGGCGCCGGGCGATGTTCCTGACGGGCGTGATCATCTTCGCCGTCACCTCGGCCACCGCCGGACTGGCGGCGGACTCGACGATGCTGATCGCCTCGCGCGCGGTGCAGGGAATCGGCGCGGCCCTGATGATGCCCGCCACCCTGTCCATCGTCACCCATGCCTTCCCCGCCTCGGAGCGCGGCAAGGCGATCGGGACCTGGGCCGGGGTGTCCGCCCTGGCGCTCTCCATCGGCCCCGTCGTGGGCGGCGCCCTGACGGAGTACGTGTCCTGGCGAGCCATCTTCTTCATAAACCTGCCGGTCGCCGTCGCGGCCGTGATCGCCACGCTGTTCGCGGTGCGTGAGTCCCGCGACGAGAGCGTCGGCCGGACCGTGGACTACCCGGGCATCGTCGCACTGACCGCGGGGCTCACCGCGATCGTTCTGGCTCTGATCGAGGGCAACTCGTGGGGCTGGGGCTCCACCGAGATCGTCGCCCTGCTCGTGGGCGGCGCCACTGCGCTGGCGGCGTTCGTCGCGATCGAGCTGCGCTCCCGTAGGCCGATGGTCGAGTTCGCCCTGTTCCGCTCGCGGCAGTCGGTCGGCGCCAACCTCGTCGCTTTCATCATCACCTTCGCGATGATGGGGTCGTTCTTCTTCATGGCCCTGTACCTGCAGGACATCCTGGGCTACGGCGCCCTGGAGGCGGGGATCCGCTTTCTGCCGACGACCCTGGTGATCGCCGTCGTGGCGCCGATCGCGGGGCGGCTCTCGGACCGCTTCGGCCCCGTCTGGCCGATGAGCGTCGGCCTCGCGACCCTGAGCGCGTCGATGTTCATGTTCTCGGCGATCGACATCGACACGACCTACAGCGGCCTGCTGGCCCCGTTCATCCTGATGGGGGTCGGTATCGCCCTGGTGATGTCGCCCATGTCCACCGCCGCGATGAACGCGGTCAGCGTCCAGAAGGCGGGTGTCGCCTCCGGCGTCCTGCAGATGTCGCGCATGGTCGGCGGCACGGTGGGCGTCGCCGCGACAGGCGCGATCTTCCAGCACCAGCTCGGCAGCGGCTTCGACCCCGCCAGCCTGATCGCCGGCCCCGACCAGGCCCAGGCCGCATTCGTCGACGCTCTCAGCAGCGCGATGCTTTTGGCCGCGCTGGTCTCGGTCGCCGGCCTGGTGCTGGCGGTCGCCCTTTTGCGCGGCGCGCGGGCCGAGCGGCCGCCGCAGTCGGTGCGCCGTGAGGCCGCCGCTGCCAGCGCGCCCGCCGCCGAGGTCGGGTAGCTCGTCGCGGCGCATGCGCCGGTAGCTTGGGTCGATGCCGGCGCCGACGATCAGGAGCATCGGCGGGATCTCGTATCGGGAAGTTGAGCCCACTCGAGCGGCGGAGGGCCACCCCGTGCTCTGCCTGCATGGGTGGCCGCAGAGCTCATACATGTACCGCCACCTGCTCTCGGCGCTCGGCTCGGCTGACCGCAGGGCGCTCGCCCCCGATCTCCCCGGCTTCGGGGACTCGCCTCCGGATCCGCATGGGACCTACGAGCGCCACGTCGCCGCGGTCGAGCGATTCCGCAACGAGCTCGAACTCAGCCGCGTGACTTTGGTCGTCCACGACACGGGTGGGCTGATCGGCTTGCGCTGGGCATGCGATCACCCCCGAGCGGTGGCGGGGCTCGTGATCACCAACACCGGCTTCTTCCCCGACCACGGATGGATCGAGATCGCCGAGACGATGCGGACTCCGGGACAGGGCGAGGCGCTCGTGGACAGCCTCTCGCGCGAGGCGTTCGCGACCCTGCTCGCGGAGGCGTCCACCGAGCTGGACGAGCGGGCGGTCGACGAGTACTGGAAGGCCTTCACCACCGCCGAGGGCCGCCGCGGCATGCTGGAGCTCTACCGGTCCTTCGAGCTCGAGGAGCTGAGGCCCCTGCAGACGAAGCTGGCGGAGATGGGGGTCCCCACGCTGATCCTCTGGGGCGAGGCCGATGAGTACCTGCCGCAGGACTACGCGATGCGCTTCGCCGACCAGATTCCCGGGTCAAAGCTCGTCTCGCTCGAGGGAGTCCGTCATTTTCTGTTCGAGGATGAGCCCGAGCGCTGCGCGCGAGAGATCACCAGCTTCCTCTCCGATGCCGGTATCTGAGTCGCGTTTGAGAATCGTCGGAATCGAGCACCATCACCGGGATGCCTGAGCAGGAAGAGAAGCTCGACGTCGACGCCGCGGTCGAGTGTCTGAACAAGGCACTCGTCCTGCAGCACCGCTCGGTCCTCCAGTACTCCCTGAACGCCGGCAGCCTGTTCGGCTTCGAGTTCCAGGGCCTCGGCGACAAGTTCTGGGAGTTCGCCCGGAACGAGCTGACGGACGCCCGCCTGCTGGTCGAGAAGGTGGTGGCGCTGGGCGGCGATCCCACTACTGACGTCGCGGACCTGCGCTGGGCCGGCGACCCGGCGGACGCCGTCGAATGGCTTATCGAGACCGAGAGCGAGGCGGTCGAGACCCTCCAGGCCGCGATCGAGCCGACCGGCCGCGAGGGTCGCTCCGAGGCCCTCGAGCATCTGCTCGAGCACATCATCATGCGCAAGCAGAACCAGGTGGACTTCCTGGTGCGCGCCCGCCGATCGCAGTAGCCCCGGCGAGGCTGAGCGGCGGCCAGTCAGCGGGCCGGCTCAGGTCGATCCGCGGAAGCACGCCGACCTCGACGTCGCCCAGGGCCGCGATGGCGGCCCGATTGGAGCGCTCAAGGGCCGAGGGCTCCCGCGCCCAGGGCGTCAGCACGGTCGCCGCCACTTCGAGCCCGGCCGCCCGCACGGCCTCGAGGGTGAGCAGCGTGTGGTTGATCGTGCCGAGCCCGGGAAGGGCCGCGACGACCACCGGCAGGCCGAGCTCCCGCGCGAAGTCCCTGACTAGGTAGCGGTCTCGGAGGGGGACCAGGAATCCTCCGACCCCCTCGCAGACGAGCAGGTCGGCGTCGGACCCGGCGGCCCGAGCCGCGGCCACGACGTCGTCCGTGTCGATTCGCTCGCCGGCCATCTCAGCCGCCAGGTGGGGGGAGACCGCCGGCCCGTAGCGGTGGGGCGCAATCTCGTCGTCGGTCTGCCCCGATCCAGCCGCCCTGCGCAGCAGCTCGTGGTCGGCCTCGCCGGGTTCGTCGAGCCCACTGACCGCCGGCTTGAAGACGGCCACCCGCTCGCTCGCCGCGGCCGTCCGCGCGATCGCGGCCGCGACGACCGTCTTGCCCACGTCCGTCCCGGTCCCCGTGACGAAGACACCGCGCACCTAGGCGGCGCGGTCGAGCGCGCCGTCGTCCCGGCGGGGCGTTCGCGGCTCGCCGCCTTCGCCGGCCGGTGCGCCGAGGACCCCCAGCTCCCGTGCGGCGGCGCCGATCTCGCGGGCGGCGCGGCGGAGGTCCCTGACGCGGTGGGTCGCCATCGCCGTCATCCGCAGACGGCTGGTTCCCGGCGGAACGGTCGGAGGGCGGATCGCCTGGGCGAACACCCCGCGCTCCAACGCTCCTTCGCACAGGGCCATTGCCCGCTCGGCGTCGCCCACCACGAGCGGGACGATCTGAGTCTGCGACGGCCCGACGGCGAGGCCCTCTGCGCGCAGGGCCTCGCGCAGGGCGGCGGCGTTGGCGGCCAGCTTGTCGACGCGACCGGGGCGGGCGAGCAGCAGCTCGAGCGCGCGCTGTGCCGCCGCCACCGCCGGAGGGGGCAGCGCGGTCGAGAAGATGAAGGGCCGACAGACGTTGACCAGGTACTCCGTCACGCCCTCGTCGGCGCAGACGTAGGCGCCGTAGCTGCCCAGCGCCTTGCCCAGGGTTCCCATCACAACGTCGACCCGCTCCTCGACGCCGGCGGCCGCCACCGATCCCCGGCCCCCCGGCCCGACGCACCCGGTCGCGTGGGCCTCGTCCACCATCAGCCGGCAGTCGTGTCGGGCCGCCAGCTCGGCGATCTCCGCCAGGGGCGCGACGTCTCCGTCCATCGAGAAGACGCCGTCGGTGACGATCAGCGCGCCTCGGTCCCTCGCCTTGCGCAGTCCCCACTCGAGGTGCTCGGTGTCGGCATGGCGGTAGACGAAGGTCTCCGCGCGCGAGAGCCGGCAGCCGTCGATGATGCTGGCGTGGTTGAGCTCGTCCGAGAAAACCACCTCTCCACGGCCGGCCAGAGCCGAGACGACTCCGGTATTGGCCAGGTAGCCCGAGCCGAACAGCAGCGCGGCCGGCTTGTCCTTGAACTCCGCCAGACGCCGCTCCAGCTCGGCGTGCACCTGCATCGAGCCGCATACGAGTCGGGAGGCCCCGGCGCCGGTCCCCCAGTGCATCGCCGCGTCCGAGGCCGCGCGGCGCACGTGCGAATGGTCGGCCAGCCCCAGGTAGTCGTTGGAGCACAGCAGCAGCATCGCCCGGCCATCGAGTAGGACCTGCGGGCCCTGGGGGCTCTCGATGACGCGAAGGCGCCTGTACAGGCCGGACGCCCGCAGCTCCTCGAGCCTGGCCTCGAGGTCCGGCATCAGTCGCCCCAGCCCGCGGGCTCCTTGCGCTCGCTCGGATAGGCCGGGACCTCGCCCTTCTTCTTGATCACCTTGAGCTGGGTCGAGGGGTCCCAGAAGTTGGCATCGGCCTGGCTGTCGATCAACTCGTCGATCGGAGTCTCGGGTGTCTCGCCCTGCATCCAGCCCGAACGGTTGTCCGGGCGGGGATTGGCCCCGTTGTCGGGCTGGCGCGCGACGTTGAGCCCGAGCTCCTCGAACATCGCGCGATCCTCGGCCGGCTCGACCCCCAGCGTCGTCAGGAAGTTCCCCATCATCACCCCGTTCAGCCCCGCCTTGACGGCGAGGGGCTGCAGCTCTCCGAGGTTCTCGACGCGGCCTCCGCACAGGCGAAACAGCGCGTCGGGCAGGATCAGGCGGAAGATCGCGACCCACTTGACGACCTCCCAGGGATCCATCAGCTCGCGATCGCCGAACTTGGTCCCGCTCCTCGGGTTCAGCAGGTTGATCGGAACGGAGTCGGGGTCGATCTCGGATAGCTCGAAGGCCATCTCGACCCGCTGCAGTGGCGACTCGCCCAGGTTCAGGATTCCGCCGACGCAGCTCTCGAGTCCAGCCTCCCTGACCGCGTCGATGGTCCGGATGCGTCCCTCGTAGCGGACGGTGGTCGAGACCTCGGGGTAGTAGGACTCGGATGTTTCGACGTTGTGGTGGACCCGCTGGATCCCGGCCTGCTTGAGCTTCTTCGCCCGGTCCACCGACATGTGCCCGATGGACGCGCAGCGCTTCAGATTGGTCTGCTCGCTGACCAGCCGCGCCCCTTCGACGATCTTGGAGAAGTCCCGCTTCGACAGCCCCTGCCCCTGGGTGACCATGCAGAACCGGTGCGCGCCCGCGGCCTCGGCCGCCTTGGCGTGCTGGAGGATCTGCTCGGGCTCCATCATCGCGTGCATCGGGGTGTCCGCCTCGGCGTAGCGGGACTGCGCGCAGAAACCGCAGTCCTCGGCGCACCCGCCCGACTTGGCGTTGACGAGCGAGCACATGTCGGTCGAGTCGCCGAAGCGGTCGGTGCGGACGGCCCACGCGCGCTCGACCAGCTCCCCGATCTCCTCGTGACCCTCGAGCTCGCCCAGGGCGAGCGCCTCTTCGAAGCTGATCAGCGGTGGCATGCCGGCCCTCCGTCGTGGTTCCTGGCAGGCGAAACCTAGGAAGTGGCTCGGACATCGAACCGGCGGCGCTGCTGAGCTTGCTATCAACCCGGCCGTGAGGCCGGGGAAGCCCATCTTGGCCGGCGCGCTGTGCGCGCTGGCGGCCGCCGCCGGTGCCGTCGCGCTCGCCGACGGCGAAGACGGCGATGGCGCGGCCCAGGCCGGCGGCGCCCGGATATCGGCCGCAGAGGATCTGACCCCCAAGCAGCTCGCCGGCCAGCGCATCGTCTGCGGGTTCGCCGGCCGCACGGCGCCCCCAGGGCTGCTTCGCGTGCTGGAGCGCGGGGAGCTCGCCGGGGTGATCCTGTTCGAGGACAACGTCGGCTCGCGCAGAGCCGTGCGGCGAATGACCTGGGCGTTCCAGGCGACCGACCGGCCGCCCGGCCTGCGCGATCCCCTGCTGGTCTCGGTGGACCAGGAGGGCGGTCTCGTCAAGCGGCTGCCGGGACCCCCGAAGTCGAGCGCCGCGGTGATGGGCGCAAAGGGCGCCGGCCACTCGAGGCGCCAGGGCGCGGCGACGGGCGAGAGCCTGCGCTCGGTGGGGGTGAACGTCGACCTGGCGCCCGTCCTGGACGTCGCCCGCCCGGACGGCTTCATCGCGGCCCAGATGCGCGGCTTCGGGTCGAGTCCCGGCAGGGTCGCGCGCACCGGCGTCGCCTTTGCTCAGGGGCTCGAGTCGAGAGGCGTCGCCGCCGCCGCGAAGCATTTCCCGGGACTGGGCTCGACCCGTGCCAACACGGACCTTCGTCCCTCCACCATCCGCCTCAAGGCGGGAGTGCTGCGCCAGGTCGACGAGAAGCCATACGAAGCGTTCGCGGCCGCCGACGGAGACCTGGTGATGGTCAGTTCCGCGCGGTATCCGGCGCTCGGCACCGGCAAGCTCCCCGCCTCGCAGTCCAAGGCCCTGATCCGCCGCGAGCTGCGCGCTCGGCTCGGGTTCGAGGGCGTCACGATCACGGACTCGCTGGAGGCACCGGGCGCTCGGGTTGGCGCCGGGGCAGCCAGGGTCGCCACTCGCGCGGCGGGGGCAGGGAGCGACCTGCTGCTGTACGTGCACTGCGATGCCGGGATGCGCGCCGCGCTCGCCCTGCGCCGCGCCCTGGAGGCGGGAAAGCTGGACCAAGACGCGTTCGAGGAGTCCGTCGATCGGGTGCTTGCCCTGCGCGCGGCGCTGTGAGCGCCCGCCGCCCGGCTCTCGATAGGGTGTCCCGCTCGTGAGCGCGCTCGCCTCGATCGTCACCGGACGCCGCAGCAAGTGGATCGTGGTCGTGATCTGGATCCTGGCGCTGATCGCAATGCAGCCGCTCGGCTCGAAGCTCGCCGACGAGACGACCGATGACACCGAATCATTCCTGCCCGCGAGCGCTGAATCCACCGAGGTCGTCCGCATCCTCGACGAGGACTTCCCCGAGGGTGAGACGACCCAGGGCCAAATCGTCTACCGGCGCGAGGGCGGGCTCACCGCCGAGGACAAGCAGAGGATCATCGATGACGCGGAGCACATCGCGCTCGCCGCGAACGATGAGATCCCCCTAACCGAACCAGTTTCCGTCCCGTTCACGATCTCGGGCCAGACCAACCCGGCCCAGGTCTCGAAGGACGGCGATGTCGCCTTCACCTTCCTCACGGTTCCGGTATCGGGGGACTTCGAGACCCAGGCCGGGTGGGGGGAGAACGCCCGCGAGATCCTCGAGGAGGACCAACTCGAAGGCATGACGGTCCTGCTCACCGGTGACCTTGGTTTCGCGGTTGACGCGCACGACGTCTTCAGCTCGCTCGACGCCAAGCTGCTGTTGGCGACGGTCCTCCTGGTGCTGGTGCTGCTCGGGCTCATCTACCGAGCGGTGCTGGTCGCCCTGACCCCGCTGCTCGTCGTCTTCTTCGCCTACACGGTGGCCTCGGGCTTCATCTACCTGCTTGCCAAATCCGGGGAGACGGTCTCGTCGAACAGCACGAGCATCCTCGTGGTGCTGATGTTCGGGGTCGGCACCGACTATTGCCTGTTGCTCGTCTCGAGGTACAGGGAGCAGCTGCGAGCGACCGAGGACAAGCACGAGGCGATGGCCCAGGCGCTTAGGCGTTCAGGGCCGGCGATCCTCGCCAGCGGCCTCACGGTGACCCTGGCGATGCTGGTGCTGCGTCTCGCGGACGCGGGCAACACCAGCTCGCTCGGCCCGACGGCCGCGCTGGGCGTGTTCAGCGCGATGGTCGCCGGGCTGACCCTGTTGCCGGCGCTCCTGACGATCTTCGGCCGACGCGGGTTCTGGCCTCGCAGAGGCGTTGTCGAGTACGACCCGGATCATGCCGCCGACGAGCGGGCGGGGGCGTGGCGGCGCTTCGTGGACAAGGTCCTGCACCGCCCGGCCACCGCGCTGATCATCACCGTCGTGGTCTTCATCACGGGCGCCCTGGGCCTGCTCGCCTACAAGGTCGACTACTCGACGACGACCTTCTTCAAGAACGAGGTGGATGCCGTGGAGGGCTTCACCGTCCTGAGTGAGTCCTTCCCTCAGGGAACGATCGCCCCGACGACTGTGCTGGTTCGAAGCGAGGACGGCGCCGTCACCAACGGGGAGGTCGCTAGGGCCACCGGGGAGCTGGAGGGGGTCGAGGGGGTGGCCAGCGTGACTCCCACGGGCCAGAGCTCGACCGACCGAAGCACGAACTCGATCCTGCTGACGCTGGACAGCGACCCGCTCGAGTCCGAATCGCTCGACATCGTGCCGAAGCTCCGCGATGCGGTCGGCGAGGTCGAGCCTGGCGTCGAGGGGCTGGTGGGCGGAACCACCGCCATCAACTACGACTTCGACAAGGCGACCCAGAGCGACCTCCAGCTGATCGCGCCGATCGCGCTGCTCGTGATCGCGATGATCCTCGCGATACTGCTGAGGGCGCTGGTCGCGCCGCTGGTGCTGATCCTGAGCGTGGTCCTGAGCTTCCTCTGCACGCTCGGGCTATCGATTCTGTTCATCCGCTTCGTGGTCGGCGACCCCGGCTTCGACGCTTCGATACCGACCTTCGCCTTCATCTTCCTGGTCGCCCTCGGGATCGACTACACGATCTTCCTGATGGCCCGTGTACGCGAGGAAGCGCGCCGCCACGGGACCCGGGAGGGAATGCTGCGCGCCGTGGCCGCCACCGGCCCGGTGATCACCAGCGCCGGGATCATCCTGGCCGGTACGTTCTCCGTGTTGATGACCTTCCCCGTCACCTTCACATTCGACCTCGGGTTCATGGTCGCGTTGGGCATCCTGCTTGACACGTTCATAGTCCGGACGATCATGGTCCCCGCCGCCGTGGAACTGCTCGGCGACCGGATCTGGTGGCCCTCGACCGCCCAGGCAGGCGGTGGCCTGCGCGAGGAGACCAGCGCGGCGACGGCCCGAAGGCAGGCCGCGCCCACGTCCTAGCGCCGGGGATCAGCCCCGGCGGAGCTTGCTCGACGCGAACGCTACTCGCCGCGCCACCGCGGCTTTCGCTTCTCGGCGAACGCCGCGATCCCCTCGCGAAAATCCCGTGAGCGGAAACAGGACTCGCGCAGCTCGATCAGCTCCCGCTCCTGTTGCTCGGTGAGCACGGGGGTGGCGGCGAGGGTGTCGATCGCATGCTTGTTGCCCTTCATCGAGAGGGGGGCGTTGCCGGCGATCTCGGCGGCCAGCTCGACCGAAGCGTCCTCCACCACGTCGTCGTCGACCACCTCGTGGACGAGGCCGATCTCCTCGGCGCGCTCGGCGGCGAGGTTGCGCCCGGTCAGGAACAGCTCCTTCGTCCGCGGCACCCCGATGGTCTCGATGAAGCGGCGCAGGCCGGTGTGCCCGTAGATCAGCCCGAGCTTGGCCGGGGGCATGCCGAGCTTGGCGCCCCTCGCGCAGATCCGCAGGTCGGCGGTCAGCGCCAGCTCCAGCCCGCCGCCCAGGGCGTGGCCGTTGATCGCGGCGAGCACGGGCCAGGGGTGGGCGGAGACGGCGTCAAGTGCCGCGCTGAAGGGATGGGCTACGAGCGCCTCGGCGTCGGTCTCGAATGAGTCCTCGGGGATGCCCGCGATGTCGTACCCCGCCGAGAAGGCCCTGCCCTCGCCGGTCAGGACGACGCAACGGACCTCGATCCCCCGGTCGAGGGTCGGCATCGCCTCGGCGATCGCCCCCAGGACGTCGTGGTCCAGCGCGTTGCGGGCCTCGGGCCGGCTGATCGTGAGCCGCGCCACGGCCTCGGCCGGCTCGTCGAGCCGGACCTTGCCGCCCTCGGAGACCGACTGGCCTTCCTCGCAGCGGATCTCCTTGACCGTTCCGTCGTCCTCGGCCTCGACCGGCATCTCCATCTTCATGGACTCGAGGATGACGACGGTGTCGCCGTCTGACACCGTGTCGCCGACCGCGACCTCGATCTTCCAGACGGTTCCCGTGATGTGCGCCTCGATCTCGGGCATGGGCGGGCACAATATCCGCCCGTGTCGCCGGAAGCCCCGCCCACTCGCTTCGTGATCGTCGCCGCCCGCAACGAGTCTGACCGGGTCGGCGCGACGCTCGACGCCCTTCGGGAGGCTCTGCCCGGTGCCCGGCTATGGGTCGCCGACGACGCCTCGCTGGACGGCACGGCCGAGGCCGCGATGCGACACGGCGCCCAGGTGGTCAGCCGGGGGCGTGCCCACGGCAAGGGCGGGAACGTGACGGCCGCGGCCGAGGCGGCGCTTTCCGAGCTGGACGGCAAGGCCACGGTCCTGCTCTGCGACGCGGACCTGGCCTCTTCGGCGCGCACGCTGACCTCGCTCGTGGATTCCGTCGAGGCAGGTGAGTGCGACCTGGCCGTCGCAGCGTTCGAGCGCCGCGAGGGCGGAGGGTTGGGAATCGCGCTGGGCTACGCCCGCCGGAAGATCCTGGAGCTGTGCGGGTTCGTCGCGGAGGCCCCGCTCTCGGGCCAGCGTGCAATGCGCAGCGACGTCCTGCGCGCGGTGCTCCCGTTCGCGGATGACTTCGGGATGGAGATCGGGATGACGGTGGACGCGGTGCGCGCCGGGTACCGAGTCAAGGAGATCGACCTGCCGCTCTCGCACCGGGCGACGGGCAGG
>JAJTCK010000069.1 GCA_021323175.1 Solirubrobacterales bacterium
TGTGGCGAGCAGCAGGAAGTAGACGTCGTACTCCTGCTGGGTCAGCGGCTCGTGGGCGAGCTGGGTGACGATGTCGTCGCGCGGCTCCTTGCGCCGCTCGGCCGCGATCTTGCGGCCGAACTCGAACATCTCCAGAGCCACCGGGCTCGAGAAGGGCAGGTGGCGATGGGCGTCGTCCTCGCCGGTCGCGTACTCCGGATCCTGGTTGCCAAGCAGCCGGTCGCCCATGTCGATGACCTTGCGACGCTCCTCATGGGGCACACCGAGGATCTCCGCGAAGACCTGCATCGGGATCTCCGAACTTATCTCGGCGACGAACTCGAACTCGTCGTCCTTCTCCAGCGCCAGGTCGATGACCTCGTCGGCCACCGCGCGGATCTTGTCCTCCCAGACCCGCACGGCGCGCGGCGTGAAGCGCCGGCCGAGCATGCCCCGCAGCTCGTCGTGCCGCGGCGGGTCCATGTCGAGCATCGACTTGCGCGCCTCGATGTATTCGGGCTGGAGGTCCTCGAGCGACGTTCCCCCGAGCTCTGACGAGAAGGCTTCCGGATGCCGGTGGACATGGCGGATGTCCTCGTAACGGGTCACCGCCCAGAAGCCGGCGCCGTCGTCCTCGTCGTTCCAGTGGACGGGGCTCTCCTGCCTCAGCGTCGTGAACCAGTGGTGCGGAACCTCGTCGACGAATGCGTCGTGATCGGAGAGGTCGATCTGCTCAAGGGGAACGGTGCTGGTCGGGTCGGTCATGTCGCTTCCTTTTCGGTCCTTAGAGATGTCGGAGGTACTCGTCGAGCTCCCATTCCGAGACCCACTGGCTGTGCCGCTCGCACTCGAACCGCTTGGCCGCCACGAACGCCTCGACGGTCTCGGCGCCGATCAGCTCGCTAAGGGTCTCGTCACGCTCGAGGGCGTCGAGCGCCTGATCAAGCGAGCCCGGCAGCGGATCCCCGGGCTCCTCCGCCGCGTAGGCGTCGCCCTCCTGAGGCGGCCGGAGCTCAAGCTCGTCGCGGATCCCGTGCAGTGCAGCGCAGAGCAGGCCCGCGATCGCCAGGTGGGCGTTGGCGCTGCCGTCGCCGACGCGCACCTCGATCCGGGTGGCGGGGCCACGCTCCGGTGGGATCCGCACGAAGGTGGTCCTGTTGTCCCAACCCCAGTTCGCGTGGGTCGGAGCCAGGGAGTCCGGGACCAGGCGCCGGTACGCGTTGATGGTCGGGTTCAGGAACGCCATCAGGGCGGGGGCGTGGCTGAGGATGCCCGCGAGCGCGTGGCGCATCTCAGCGCCCACTCCGTCGTCCGACTCGGGGTCGTCGAAGGCGTTCGCCCCGCTCCGGTTCAGCGAGAGGTGGAAGTGGAACCCCGACCCGCCCTGGTCGTTGAAGGGCTTGCCCATGAAGGTGGCGAGCAGTCCGTGCTGGGCCGCAATGTCCTTGACGCCTGTACGAAGCCAGAACGCGCGGTCGGCGGCATCCAGGGCGCCGGAGTGGTGGAGGTTGATCTCGTACTGGCTGTTCATGAACTCGTGGTTCATGGCGTAGGCCCCGATGCCCATCGCGCTCAGGTCGCGCGCCATGTTTCGCACGACTCCCTCCGGATCCGCCTGCGGGCCGACCGTGTAGACCATGCTGAAGCGGTCCAGTCGGCGGCGCGCGCCGCCGGGCGCCTCAGGGTCGGGGGTGAGCAGGAAGAACTCGAGCTCGGGACCGACCACCGGGTCCAGCCCGATCTCCTCGAGCGCCGCGATCACCCGCTTTGTGGCTCCCCGCGGGTCCGGCGGGAGAGCGGTCTCGGACTCCGGCCTGTGCAGGTCCGCGAGGCAGGCGACGACCTCGGGCTCCCACGGCAGCCGCTTCAGCGTGCTGAAGTCGGGCGTGGCGATCAGATCCGGGTAGGCGCCGTGGGGGACCACCGGCGTGTGCCGCAGGTCGGTCCCCATGATGGCCAGGCAGAAGGGCAGACCCTCCTCTGCGCGCTGGACCTCGGCGAGGGGCAGGTCCTTTCCGCGCGCCACCCCGTGCAGGTCGGGATAGAGGACGCGTAGCATCTCCACACCCTCACCGGCGAACTCGCTCACCGCGTCGACACCCACAGGCCGTTTCGATGCGCTCATGCGGCTCCATTTCCCTGGGCCATCGCCCAGAACCCGTCGAACAGGTCATAGGCCGCTCGCACGGCGGCCTCCTGATATCGCCGTCCCGCTTCGGGAATCGCGAAGCCATCTGTGACACCGTGCGTGGCGAGCTTGGCGGCGTCCTTGCGAGCCCAGCCGACGGCCTGCTCGATGCGGCTTTCGGGATGGAACTGGACGCCCAGGCTGCGACCGTGCCGGAAGGCCTGGCTGCCCGTCCGGCTGGTGGCCAGCTCCTCGGCACCCGGCGGCACGGTGAAGCGATCATAGTGCCACTGGAGCCAGGGCCCGGGGGCAATCAGCTCGGGCTCCCGGGTCTCCACCTCGTGCCATCCCAGCTCCGGGCTCTCGGCCGGCTCGACCGACCCCCCGAGGGCCACGGCGAGAGCCTGACCACCGAAGCAGAGACCCAGCACGGGGACGTCCGCGTCGAGGGCTCGCTCGAGCAGGCTCAGCTCCTCGGCCACCGCCGGCTCGTCGGCGTCCTTGGGGGAATGCGCCGAGCCCAGCGAGGCCACGACGGAGAAGCCCTTCGGATCGGGTGGCGGAAAGCCGAGGTATGCGGGGTGGATGACGGCCGGAATCGAGCGATCGCGCAGCCACTCAGCGAGGATGCTGGGAGGCCCGGTCGCGCCGTGCTGGCGGATCAGGGCCGGCTTCACGCCGACACCGCCTGCGCCGGAGGACCGATCGCTTCGTCCTGCTCCTCCAAGGCCGCCCTGACCTCGTGCAGGCTCGAGCCGCGCTCGACGTGCTGACGGTACCAACCCAGCCTGCGAGGTGCCGCGACCGCGATCGCGGCGCTGACCCGCCCGGAGCGAGAGCACGCCACGACCCGGCGGTCCCCGTCCGGCTCGACCTCCAGAACGTGGGAGCTGTCGGACCCGGACGGCAAGCCGGCGACCTGGATCCGGAGCCCGTACTGATCCGACCACATCGAAGGCAGGGCGTCGTGAGGGCGGCGCTTCTCCGGCTCGAGCAGCATGTTGCGGCCGGCGACCCGGCCGCCCTCGACCGCGTTCGCCCAGTGCTCGACGCGAAGCTGATCCCCATCGGCGAGCGGATGGGGCCAGCTCGCCACGTCCCCCGCGGCCAGGACGTCGGGGTCCGAGACCGACGTCAGGGTGGCGTCGCAGCGGAGGCCCGGACCGAGCGCCAGGCCCGATCCCTCCAGCAGCCCGGTCTCCGGAACGGCGCCGAGGGCGACGACCGCGACGTCGGTCTCGACACGGGAGCCGTCGTCGAGGACGATCGCCTCGACGCGGCCGTCCCCCTCCACTGCGGAGACGCCGGTTCCCAGGCGCAGGTCGACCCCATGGGACCGGTGCAGCGAGGCGACCCAGGCACCGATGTCCGGACCGAACGCCGTCATCGGCCGATCGGCGATGTCGATGACGGTCACGTCCAGGCCGAGTGCCCGGGCCGTCGCCGCCACCTCGCAGCCGATGAAGCCCGCGCCGATCGCGGCCACGCGCGGGCCCTGGTCGAAGCGCTCACGCAGGGCGAGCGCATCGTCGAGTGTTCTCAACGTGACCAGGCCCTCCAGGTCCGCCCCTGGGCCCGGCCAGTGCCGCGGGCGGGAGCCCGTCGCCACGAGGAGGCGGCGGTAGGGCACGCGCTCCCCGTCGGCGAGCACGACCTCGTGCCCAATGGAGTCCACCTGGTCCACCCGCTCGCCGAGCCGCCATTCCACGTCCAGGTCCGCGCCGCCGAGATCCGTCGATTCCGGCGTCTCGGAGCCCTCCAGCAACCCCTTGGAGAGGGGCGGGCGCGTATAGGGCAGATGCGCCTCGTCTCCAACCACGACGATCGGGCCCTCCTCGCCTGCGGCTCGCATCGCCTTTGCGGCGCGCATACCGGCCAGCGAAGCGCCGACGATGACGATGGGGCGCGGGGTCAACCTAGTCCTCGATGCGGATCGCCATCATCGGACAGCGCTCGACGGCCTCCTCGACCTTCTCGCGCAGCTCCTCGCCGACGTCCTCCTCCCAGCGCAGGACGTCGTCGTCGCCGAGCTCGAAGACCTCCGGAGCCACGACGGCGCATTCGCCGTGACTCTGACAGAGGTTCATGTCCACCAGGACCTTCATCCGGATCCTCCTTCCACCGTTTCCTCTAACTGTCGCTCCGCCTCGTCCTCGGGGATCGCGATCGCAACGTGCAGGGTCTGGGCCGAGACCCGTGGCTGCTCGCCGGGCCCATCCAGGTCGACGTCCCAGTCCTCCACGGTGTTCTCGAGCCTGCCGAGCCCAGAGATCTCCACCGCAACGGTGTCCCCGGGCTCCATCGGCCGGGAGTTGGCCGGGGTCCCGGTGAGCAACACGTCACCAGGCTCGAGCGTGATGAGGCGACACAGGTCGGCGAGCTGATAGGCCACGCTCCAGATCAGGTCGTCGGCGGTCGCCTCCTGGACGACCTCGCCGTTCAAGATGGTTCGCAGGGTGAACGATGCGGGGTCGAACTCGGCGGCCGGGACCAGCTCGGGTCCGAGAGGCAGGAACCCGTCCTGTCCCTTCACACGGAGCATCGAGCCGCGATCCGCGTGGCGGAAGTCATGCAGGCCGACGTCGTTGGCGCAGGCGTAGCCGGCGACGTAGTCGAGCACCGACTCCTCGGGCACCCGCTTCATGCGCCGTCCGATCACGACGGCGAGCTCACCCTCGTAGTTCAGGAACCGGGTCCCGGTGGGTCGGCGGATCGGGCGCCGATGGCCGGTGAGGGCGGTCGGAGGCTTGAGGAAGAACGATGGATAGGGCGGGACCTTCGCCGCATACTCGTCGACGCGGCTGCGATACGTCAGGTGGACGGCGGCGATCTTGGTCGGGTTCGCCGGGGCCAGGTAGCGGACTTGCTCGGCGGGGATGAGTTCCCCTCCGTTCATCACCACGTCTTCGCCCTCGCGCCGGCCCCAGACAGGGCCCGACTCCGCCATCACCCGCACCGCCCGCTGGTCCACGCTGAAGGCACGCTTGGTGGCCGAGTCCACGTCTGGATGGTATACGAATGTATTCATTCGACCTTACAATCGCCCCGCTGCTGCGTGTGACGCATCCCGTTTCACGGATACCCTCGCCGCAATGAACGACTCCCAAGACCAGGCGCTGCGCATCGTCTCGATCGCGGACCGGGTCTACGAGCAGCTCAGGGACCGCATCACGCACGGGGAGCTCGAGGCGGGAAGCCGCCTGCACCAGGCCAACATCTCGTCCGAGCTGGGGGTCTCGCGCACGCCCGTCCGAGAGGCGCTCGCGCGCCTGGCGGCGGATGGACTGGTGGAGCTGCTGCCGAACCGGGGGGCGCGGGTCGCCGATGTCAGCCTGGCCGACATGCGCACCTCCTACGAGGCGCGGCTAGGGGTCGAGCCGCTGGCCGCCCGCTTCGCCGCCGAGCGCCGCGAGCCCGAGGACCTCGAGCGGATCCGGGCATCCCTCGCACACCAGCACGGGGCACGCAGCGCGCGCGGCATCTACGAGGCGATGCGGGAGTTCCACCTCGCCCTCGTCGACGCCGCTCACAATCCCCAGCTGTCGCGGTTCGCGCGGGGACTGTGGGCCGGTCGCATCAGCCTTCACGTCGTCATCAAGCAGGCCGGGGATGAGGACCTTGCGGTCGACGCGGACGAGCACGAAGAGATTCTGGCCGCGATTGAGCGTTCCGACGGTCCTGAGGCCGAGCGCCTCATGAACCAACACATCGCCGACTCGCTTGAGCGCCTGCTGGAACACTCACTGCAGCAGCCCATGGTTAGGGGGCGCGAGCCCTCGGACGCGCCCGGATCGGCCTCAGCCAGCGCAAGCTCCGCATCAGAAAAGTGGGCGCGCTGAAGTCCGACCAAGCGGAATGGGCCGTACAGGGATCGAACCTGTGACCTTGAGATTAAGAGTCTCCTGCTCTACCAGCTGAGCTAACGGCCCGGGCGTCGAAGTATAGGAATGCGAGTAGGTCGAGCTAGGGGGCGCCGAGTGTCCCGCCGCCGAGGCCTGCGCCGCCGCCGAGGGCGCCGCCGGAGTCGTCCAGCGGGTTCTGGCCCTGGCCCTGGGCGCCCTGCTTCTGCTCCTGCTTGACCTGCTTCTGGAAAGCCTCCGCCTGCTGCTTGATCTGCTCGAGCTGCTTGCGGTTCTGGGCGCGCGAGTTGGCGGGGGCCTTGGCGACCGACTGCGCCGCCGCGCCGTCGGCCGCTGCAAAGTCGCCGGCGAAGTAGAGATAGAGGGCGAGGTTCCCGAGGTTGCCGGCAGAGGGGTCCTGGTCGGCGGCGACCTGCTGGGCCTCGGCGGCGTTCTCGACCTCGGCGCGGGCGTCTGCGGCGCTGGTCTGGTTCTGCGCGAGGACGAAGAAGGTGTTGGCCATCTGCAGGGCCGCGCCGGTGTCCGGCTGCTTCGGCTTCAGCTTGAGGTAGGCGGCGAACGCATCCGCCGCCTTCGTATAGCTCTCCTCCGCTTCAGAGGTGAGCACCGGCTGCAGCGTCTGCTCGTCCTGCTCCAGCTTCGCGTTCCCGTCCTGGATGTAGAGGGTGACCAGCTCCAGCTGGGCCCGGGGATCGCGCGGGTTCTCCTCCGCGTCGTTCTCGCGGTCCTCGATCTCGTCCTCGAAGCCGGTGTCGGTGCTGCTGTTGCCCGTGAAGATCTCGGAGATGCCGCCCGTCGCGTCGCTGCCGATCCCGAAGCCGACCAGGCCGACGGCGAGGAGCAGGGCGAGGATCGAATAGACCACCTTGATGACGCGCCGGCGCCCCGGGCTCTGCAGGTCGAAAAGCACGGGCGGAAGGCTAGGGCAACGGGATCAAACCGCGCTTAGGCGTATTCGCTGGGAGGTTCGGGCGGCCCCGGTGAATCCGTCGGCTCGAGCGAGGCCTCGGGCTCGCCCACCTCGGGCCTGTAGAGGATGCGCGACAGCAGCAGGCTGCCCTCGAACAAGACGATCAGCGGCGCCATCGAGATCAGCATCGTGATCGGGTCGGTGCCGGGCAGCAGCATCGCCACCACGGCGATCACGAGGATCGCGTAGCGGCGGTTCGAGGCGATCTGCTGGGGCGTGAAGATGCCGAGCCGGGTCACGGCCAGGATCCCGATCGGGATCTGGAAGAGGATGCCGACCGAGATCGAGGTGAGCGCGACGAAGCTGTAGTAGTCGCGCGCGCGAATCTCGATGTCGAACTCGGACTCGTTGAAGTTCAGGAGGAAATCCGTCGCGGCGGGCATGACGACGAAGTAGGCGAAGACGATGCCCGCCAGGAACAGGAACGGAGCCATCAGCATGAACGGCAGCAGCACCTTCTTCTCGCGCGGGCTGAGCGCGGGCAGCACGAACGCGTAGGCCTCGTAGATCAGGACCGGGAAGGCGATCACGATCGCCGCGTAGGCCGCGACGGTCAGCGTCGTCGTGAACGGCTCCGCCACCCCGAACGTGATCGGGACCCTGCCGTCGGGCAGCGGCTCGTTGATGATGTCCAGCAGGGCGTTGTTCTGCCACATGCACAGGGCGAAGGCCACGCCGAAGACGATCAGCACCGTGATGATGCGCGTGCGCAGCTCGTCGAGATGCTCGACCAGCGTCAGGCGGTCCTCGAAGTCGACCGGCTTGACCCGGGGGGGCACTGCTCAATCCCCGACGGCTGGGCTAGGCCCGCTTCTCGGTGACGACCTCGCCCTCGACGGACTCGGCCGGCTTCGAATCGGCGGCCTCGCTCGCCTCGAGCTCGGCGCGCTTCGCGTCCACGTCGTCGTCATCCTTGTGATCCCCGGAGATGGAGCCCCGGAACTCGCGGATGCCACGGCCCATCGAACGTCCCAGCTCGGGCAGGCGCTTCGGCCCGAAGATGATCAGCACGATGATGAGGACGATCGCTATTTCGAGTGGTCCGATGTTCGGCACGACCCAAATGGTAACGGCAGTAGCGGGGTGCCCCGGCCGCGGCCTTGCGGGCCGCCGCGACGCGGGCCCGTCCTAGTCGGCCGCGCGGTCGAAGTTGAGGTAGTAGCGGCTGGCGGTCGGCTCGGTCTGGCCCTGGTACTTGGAGCCGGCGGCCTCGTCGCCGTATGGGTTGTCGACCGGCCCATCCATGCGCATGAAGGAGATCTGGCCGATCGGCATTCCGTGATAGAGCGTGATCGGCAGCGTCGCCAGGTTCGAGAGCTCCAGCGTCAGGTTGCCCTGGAAGCCGGGGTCCACGAAGCCGGCGGTGCTGTGGATGACGAGTCCCAGGCGGCCCAGGCTCGACTTGCCTTCCAGGCGCGCCACCAGGTCGGACGGGAGCTGGACGCGTTCGAGCGTCTGCCCGAGCACGAACTCGCCGGGGTGCAGCACGAACGGCTCTTCGTCCTCGACCGTGACGAGCTCGGTCAGCTCCTCCATCGGCTTGCGAACGTCGATGTAGGGGTATCGGGAGTTGTTGAAGACCCTGAAGGCGCGATCGACCCGCATGTCCACGCTGGACGGCTGCACGAGGGTCTCGTCGTAGGGGTCGAAGACCAGTCGCCCGGCGGCGATTTCCTCCTTGATCGTACGGTCGCTCAGAACCATCGCTTTCACTCTAGAGGCCACGCCCGAAGCCTCCGGTGGGCCCACATGGCACTGAAGCGCACGGAGACCGCCGGCGAGTCCATCGAGGGGGGCCGACCGCTTTGCCGCGGCGCTGGCGACCGACAGCGTCCTCCCCGGACTTCTGGCCCC
This sequence comes from Solirubrobacterales bacterium, assembly GCA_021323175.1. Classification (GTDB taxonomy): domain Bacteria; phylum Actinomycetota; class Thermoleophilia; order Solirubrobacterales; family 70-9; genus VGBV01. The sequence continues at coordinate 8,792 of JAJTCK010000069.1, forward strand.
AACGGCGAACTTCAGGAGTCACTTTTTGCGACGACCGGCCGCCCTCGAGGCGGCCGGTCGTGTTCACGAGTAGCGCTCGACCACGCCGTCGGCGATGAGGGCGAGCAGCGTCCGCTCCTCGTCGCTGAATTCGCCGGAGTCCAGGCGGCGCTTGGCGCCCTCGATTCCCCTCCGGGCGCGAGCGCGGACCTCGTCGAGGACGCCGGTCGCGGCGATGCGGTCACAGAGCCGCTCGGCCTCATCGGCATCGAGCTCAGCCAGCGGGGCGGCCGCGAGGCCAGGGTCCCGACGCAGCGCCAGGATCAACGGAAGTGTGACCGTACCGTCGATCAGGTCGGTGCCGCGGGCCTTGCCGGTGCGCTCGGGCGGCCCGGTGACGTCCAGCACGTCGTCCAGGAGCTGGAAGGCCAGGCCGATCTCGCGGCCGAAAGCGGCCAGCTCCTCGGCTCCGGGGACACCCGAGGCGAGCCGCCCGACGCGGCACGCCGATTCGAACAGGCGTGCGGTCTTCAGTGAGCAGCGGTACAGGTAGCGCTGCTCACTGACCGAGATGTCGCCGACGTCGCGCCGCTGGGCAAGCTCGCCCTGGGCCAGAGCGATCGCAGCCGAGCTGAGCTCCACGACCTCAGCGTCGGCGCCGTCGACGCTGAGCTCGGCGAAGGCACGGGAGAGCAGCAGGTCGCCGACGCCCACCGCCCGCTCGCGGCCAGAGCGGGCGACGACCGTGGGCCGGCCGCGGCGCACAGGCGCACCGTCCAGGACGTCGTCGTGAACGAGGGTCGCCATATGGATCAGCTCGGTGGCGACGGCGGCCCGAATCGCCCGCTCGGAGGCCGACGGACCGGCGCAGATCAGAACGAGCAACGGGCGCAGGCGCTTGCCCCCGGCGGCCAGCGTGGCCTCGGCGTCCCCCCCGAGCTCGGAGCCGTG
>JAJTCK010000162.1 GCA_021323175.1 Solirubrobacterales bacterium
GATGTTGGTGAATCCAAACGCCTCCGCCAGGGGCATCAGGTGGGGCCACTGCTCCCGCAGCAGATCCGGCCGCGATTTGCGCTCGGCCTTGTAGGGCGCGTACGTCTTCTCCCGACCCGACCAGCCCGCGTCCCAACAGACCACGACGGCCGAGGGCCGGTGGTCGGCGAGCATCTTGGCGAACATCGAGGCGAGTCCGTAGATCGCATTCGTCGGCCGGCCGTCGTGCGTCGCGATCGATTCGGGCAGTGCGAAGAACGCCCTATAGGCGAGCGAGTTGCCGTCGATCAGGAACAGCTCGCCCTGGTCCTTCGCGCTCGACTTCGCCTTCGCGGCCGCCGCCGCCTTGTTCCCGCTCTCGGGCTTGGCAGTCGCCCCCTTCTCCTTGCCGCCGACCTCCTCCTTCTGCTCCTTGGTGGGCATGCATCGATCCTACGGGGCGCGGGCGCCGCAACCATTGGGAGCGGTGCCACCCCACCGGTGTCCCCGCATAGTCCGCACAGGGGTGAACCCTGATGGGTTGGCCGCTGAGGCGGACTATGTCCGAGAAAGCGCCAACTCCGATGTGGCCTTGCGCGTGCCGTGGCGGGTGGGGCTGCCTGCCTATGATCAGCGGCCATGGCCGCCAGCGCCCAGTACAGCGTCACCGTCCGGGTCGAGCTCGACGCGCGGCAAGAGCCCCTGGGCAAGCTGACCGGCGCCATCGTCGAGGCGGGCGGGGCGCTGCAAAGCGTCGATCTGGTCCCAGGGGCCGGGGCCGAGGGCAAGCGGGTCAGGGAGTTCACCGTCGATGCGAACAGCCCGGAGCACTGGGAGAAGATCCTGCGCTCGATCGGGTCCACGCGCGGGGCGCGGGTGCTGGGGTTCACCGACAGGACTTTCGCCATGCACCGCAACGGCAAAATCGAGCAGCACAACAAGTACCCGCTGAAGACGCGTGACGACCTCTCGATGGCCTACACCCCGGGAGTGGCCCGGGTCTGCGAGTACATCGCGGCCGACCGCAGCAAGGCGTTCGACTACACGATCAAGGCCAACACCGTGGCTGTCGTCTCCGACGGGTCGGCGGTGCTCGGCCTGGGTGACATCGGCCCTGAGGCCGCGATGCCCGTCATGGAGGGCAAGGCGATGCTGTTCAAGGAGTTCGCCGACGTAGATGCCTTCCCCATCTGCCTGCAGACCAACGATCCCGAGGAGATCATTCAGACCGTCAAGCTGATGGCTCCCACCTTCGGCGGGGTCAACCTCGAGGACATCTCGGCGCCCCGCTGCTTCGAGATCGAGGACCGGCTGAAGGATGAGCTCGACATCCCAGTCTTCCACGACGACCAGCACGGGACCGCCGTCGTCGTGATGGCCGCGCTCTTCAACTCCCTGAAGATCGTCGGCAAGCCGATTGAGAGCCTGCGCGTGCTGGTCCTGGGCATCGGCGCTGCGGGGGTCGCCTGCACCAAGATGATGCAGGCGAGCGGGATCCGGGAGATCATCGGCTGCGACCGCAAGGGCGCCATCTCGGTGGACCGCGAGGACTACCAGGACGGCTCCATGAGCGAGATCAAGCGCTGGTTCGCGGAGAAAACCAACCAAGAGCGGCTCGCCGGCGGCCCGAACGAGGTGATCGCGGGTTGCGACCTGTTCATCGGCCTGTCCGGACCGGGGCTGCTCGAGCCGGACTCCCTGGGCAAGATGGCCAAGGACCCGATCGTCTTCGCGATGGCCAACCCGACTCCCGAGGTGATGCCCGAGCAGGCCGAACCGTACGTGCGAATCATGGCCACGGGCCGCTCGGACTACCCCAACCAGATCAACAACGTCCTCTGCTTCCCCGGCATCTTCCGCGGCGCGCTGGACGCCGGCTCGCCCGCGATCACGGAGCCGATGAAGCTGGCCGCCGCCAAGGGCATCGCGGAGGTCGTCACCGACGACGACCTGGCCGAGGACTACGTGATCCCGTCGGTCTTCAACCGCGACGTCTCTCCGACCGTCGCGCGCGCGGTGGTCGAAGAGGCAAAGGCCGAGGGCCTGGCGCGCTTCTCGGACGAGACCGGCAGCTACGAGCTCGTGGATCCCGCGGCGGATGGCGCCAGTGCCGGCGACGACGTCGCGGCGGCCGGCGACGTGGCCGCCGTTCGCCGCGACTAGCGCACGGGCGGCACAGGCCCGTCGCTAGCATCCCCGCTCTGATGAGAGTCCTCGTGACCGGGGCGACCGGACTGATCGGCTCAGCGCTCTGCGACGCGCTGCTGGCGCGCGGGGACGAGGTCGTCGGCCTGACGCGCGACCCTGCCAAGGCGCGTCCGAAGAACCCGACGGTCAACTGGCACGCCTGGCAGGCCGCGAGCGAGCGCCCGCCTCCCGAGGCTCTGGAGGGTGTCGACGCGGTGGTGAACCTGATCGGCGAGGAGATCAACCAGAGGCTGACGGAGTCGGCCAAGCAGCGGATCCGCGAGAGCCGCATCGGCGCCTCACGCAACCTGCTGCAGGGGATCGAGGCGATGTCCGAGCGGCCCAGCACGTTCATCGGCCAGTCCGCCATCGGCTACTACGGCGACCGCGGGGAGCAGGTGCTGGACGAGGAGTCCGAGGCCGGAACGGGCTTCGCCGCCGAGATCCCGTTCGAGTGGGAGG
>JAJTCK010000163.1 GCA_021323175.1 Solirubrobacterales bacterium
GTCATCGAGCTGAACTGATCACGGCGTCAGCCCGGCGACCCCCCTCCGTCATAGACGGCGGTAACGCGACTCGATGAAGCAGAACGCGGCGTACGTCAGGAGTCCCGCCGCCACCACTCCCAGGAGGACGGGCCCGATGTCCTGGTCGACGACCTCCTGAAGCGCTCCGTCCAGACCCACGGCCTCGCGCGGCTCGTGCTCCACCGCCGCCTTGATCAGGAAGACGCCTACCAGGGTCGAGGTCACGGTCAGGGCGCCGTGGCCGGCGCTGCCGGTGATGGCGGCGAGCTTGCGCGCGCGGGGGCTCATTCTCGACGTCTCGAGGTCGTCCATGAATCCGCGGGTGAGGGCCTTGTGCGCCTCGTAGGCCGCGACCGCGAGCATGACGAGCCCGATGGCGATGACCAGCGCGACGCCGTAGGGCTCGTCGAGCAGCGTCTTGGTGACCGTGTCCGGCTCGGTGCTCTCGCCTCCTTCGGACTCGGTGAGGAAGCGGACGGTGTAGACGCAGAGGCTGGCGTAGGCGATCGCCAGAACGACCGATCCGACGCGCTCGGCGGTCGCCCGGGCGCCCGTCTCGCCGGGAGGACCCACGATCGCGATGCGCACCCGCCAGAGCGCGTACCCGGCAAGTCCGATTGCCAACAAGACCAGGAGCACCTCGCCGACCGACTCCTGCGCGAGGCGTGTGATCGCCCCCTCCTCGGCTTGGGCCTTGCGGCGCTCGCCACGGGCGACCTCGACTGCGATCAGGGCGACGACGGCATACAGCAGGCCCTTGGCGAAGAACCCGACGCGGCCCAGCCGCTTGACCCACGGGCTGTGCGCCCCCCTTCGCACCGATCCGCTCACGGAACCTAGGCCGCGGGTATCTCGTTGCGGTTTTCGGGCTTCACTCCCCCACCCGCCTACCCCCGGCACGAGGCCACAAACGGGGAGGCGCTGACTCCACGCGTTTTCCGGGCCGTCGGCTTCATGCGTGACCCACCAGCCTTCATTCGTGACGACTGACGCAAGACGACCCGATTAGCGGGTTGGCCGGCGGGTACTCGGAGAGGGAAAGACAAAACCGACAAAGAGATACAGGAGGCAACGAGATGCCGACGATCGAGGAGAGCATCGAAGTCGAGGTTCCGGTCACGACCGCCTACAACCAGTGGACCCAGTTCGAGGAGTTCCCCAGCTTCATGGAGGGTGTCGAGCGGATCGAGCAGACCGACGACGCCCACCTGCACTGGGTCGTGGAGTTCGGCGGCGAGCGCCACGAGTGGGACGCCGAGATAACCGAGCAGATCCCGGACGAGCGCGTGGCGTGGAAGAACACCGACGGCAAGGAGAACGCGGGCGTGGTCACCTTCCACCGTCTGAACGACGAGCGCACCAAGATCATGGTGCAGATGGACTGGGTGCCCGAGGGCATCAAGGAGAGCATCGGCAGTGCGCTCGGTTTCGACAACCGCCGTGTGACGGGCGACCTGCAGCGGTTCAAGGAGCTGATCGAGTCGCGCGGCGTCGAGAGCGGCGCCTTCCGCGGCGAGGTCGACCGCGGCCAGCGGATCGGCTGACCAGCCTCGCGATGGCACCTGACGGAGAGGCCCGGGTCCCGCCCGGGCCTCTCGCGTTCAGGGCGGCCGTCGGTGCATTGCTAGGTTGACCGCAATGGCCTCCCACCGCCCCCTCGGGGCCACGGAGCTGGCTCGCGGCTTCTTGGTGAACCGACGCCGCCCCGAGCTGGAATCGATCGCGCGAGAGACCGACCCAGAGCGCTTCATCTGGCGGGTTCTCCCGCACGCCGCCCGCAGCTTCGCGGCGAGCATCGCCGTGCTCCCCCCGGACCAGGCGCGAGCCGCGGCCGTGGCATACCTCTACTGCCGCATGCTGGACACCTACGAGGACCTGATCGACGATCCGGCTGCGAGCATCTCGGAGCTGCGTCGCTTCGCCGCGCGCTTCGACTTCGAGGAGATGACCCCCCCTCCGGCGATCCCCCCGGAACGCGCCAGGGACGATCGGGACCTGGTCTACCTGCTGCTGATCTCGCGCTGCGAGCTGGTCGACGCCGTCTTCGGGGCTCTGCCCCCTGACGTCAGGGCGCGGATCCGCGAGCTGGTCCAGGAGATGGCGGAGGGCATGGTTTGGTCCACTGATGCGTTCTCCCGGCAGGGGGGTGTTCTGGTGGACGAGGACCAGCTCGCGCTTTACTGCCGTCACGTCATCGGCCACCCGGCGATGTTCGTCGTCCATCTGATCGGAGTGCGCGAGGTGACGGAGCCGATCCGCGAGGACACCTTGCTGGCGAGCGAGATGATTCAGCTGGCCAACGTCAGCCGTGACATCGAGCACGACCTGGCTCGCGGAATCGCGTACCACCCAGCGCTCAAGCCTCACCTCGGCCGGACCGGATACGAGCGCGAGACGGCGCCCGTCGTGAGGGAGGTCAGGCAGGAGTTCATGCTGACCGCGATGAGCCGGGCTCCCGCCTACCGACGCCTCTTCGAGGGACTCGGCCTCAGGCGCAACACCTCCGTCAGAACCGCGGCCGTGCTGATGCTCCTCTTCACAGACCTTCATTACCGGAGCTGTGCGGTCCGCACCGGCCACTCGCGCCTAGAGGCTCAAGCCGCCCGCCGCCCCGCCGCGACCAGATACTCCAGCTCGAACCTCGTGTCCTCGGCGGTGCCGCGGTTCCACTCGTCGCAGAATCGGTCGAGCGCCTCGTCGAACTCCGCCTCGCGCCCTTCCTTCTCGGCGTTGGCTCTCGCCACGATCGTCGGCCCGTAGTACGCCTTGAAGTGCTCGCCGAAGTCGCGGGGATGGTCGAAGACCGTGACCGACAGCTTGTCCCGCTCAAGGGTGGCCCACTCGACCGAGTCGCCGAACAGCTCGCGCACGTGGTCCTCGCTCCCCCACAGCGGCGGTGGCTGTGCGCCGGGCGGGGGCTTCGGCGCGAACGGCCCCATCGTCTTGAAC
>JAJTCK010000164.1 GCA_021323175.1 Solirubrobacterales bacterium
CAGGTGTCCTTCGCCCGGTTCGACTGGCGCCTTGAGCCGCTGATAGACGCTCGAACCGAAACTCCGGGCTCGGGGAATCGTTAGATTCGTTGACTCGGTGATGCGGGGCTGGAGGCGGAGATCCCGGCGCAGGGCCGGCACGGCGATGGCCATCGTGCTCGCGTTCGCTTGCGCCCTGGCGCTCGCCCCCGGCGCACAGCGGGCCTCGGTTGCGTCGCATCGGGGGCCGCCGCACGTAATCCTGATCACGACCGACGACCAGACGGTGCGGGACATGATCGCGCTTCCGAAGACGCAGGCTCTGCTGGGCGCGGCCGGCGCGACCTTCACCAACGCCTACGCGTCCTATCCGCTTTGCTGTCCCGCGCGCGCGACTCTGCTCACCGGCCAGCACGCGCACAACCACGGCGTCCTGGGGAACCTCCCCCCGGAGGGCGGGTACAGCGCGCTCCGCGACGAGCAGACGATCCCTGTCTGGCTCCGGTCGCGGAAGTACCGCTCAATCCACATCGGCAAGATGCCGAACGGCTTCGGCACGACCGACCAGACCTACGTCCCGCCGGGCTGGAAGCCGTTTCCCGCCGACGGCGAGTTCTACGGCTTCCTCCCCGACCCGCCTTCGGCCTACACCGGCTTCAAGCTGAACGAGAACGGGGTGCCGGTCACCTACGGCGAGTCGGACTACCAGACCGACATCTACGGGCAGATCGCGGTGCAGCGCATCGGCGCGCACTTCTCGATCGCCCCGAACCGTCCCCTCTACATGCAGGTGCACTTCTTCGCTCCGCACGACCCCGCCACCCCCGCCCCGCGCCACGCAGGTGCCTTCGCGACGGCGCAGCTGCCGGTTGACAAGGCCTTCAACGAGAGGGACATCCGCGACAAGCCTCCCTGGCTCCGCGCCGTGAAGCGGATGGGCCCGGGGCTCAGGGGCAAGGTCCTGAGGCGGTACCGCACCCGGCTGGAGTCGCTGCTCAGCGTCGACGACGCGGTCGAGCGGATCGTGGGCGAGCTGGAGGCGCAGGGCGTTCTGGACGAGACATACGTGATTTTCACCTCGGACAACGGCTACATGCAGGGACAGCAGCGCCTGCACCAGGGCAAGTTCGTCGCGTATGACCCCTCCTCGAAGGTGCCGCTGCTGATCCGCGGGCCCGGGGTCCCCGCCGGGGTGACGACGAAGGAGCTCGTTTCGAACGTGGACGTCGTCCCCACGCTCCTCGACGCTGCGGGGGCTGCGCCGGGAATCACCCAGGACGGGCGCTCGATGCTCCCGTTCGCCCGCAAGCCATCGCTTCGCTCGACCCGTCCGGTCCTGCTCGAAACCGGGCAGCCGATCGGCATCTCGGATCCCGCAAGCGCATCCGGCGGCGCGCGCGCGAAGTCCTCGATCCGCGTCAAGAACCTGGACCTCGACGGCACCGCGCAGTTCGCCAAGGTCGTGAAGCCTCCGAAGTACCGCGCGATTCGCACGGGTCGCTACCTGCTCGTGAAGTACTCCGACGGCGGACGTGAGCTCTACGACATGTCGAAAGACCCTCTGCAGTTGGACTCGCTCTGGAAGGACCCCCGGTACGCGCCGGTGCGCAAGTGGCTGCTGAAGAAGCTCGCGAAGCTGGCCCAGTGCGCGGGCGAGACCTGCAACCGAGAGCTCCATAAGCCCCCCAAGCCGCTGCCCAGGCCCAAGCGAAAGCCTGGCGACGCCAAGCAGCCCCAGCCGGACTGAGCTCCGCAGGATGGCCGAGGCCCTGAGCGCGGAGGAGGCTGCGGCTCTGTTCCGGCCCGAGAACTAGCCGCCGAGCCCGGTCGCCTACGCGGCGTCCAGCTCGAGCGCGCCGTCCACGGGACCCGCCGTGAGGCGCTCCGCGCCGAGTCCAGCGGCGAGCGCCGTGACCTCGTCGGGCCCCGCGAGCACGAGCCGATGCTGCCGAGCCAGGTCGCGGAGCTGATCCGCGTCCGCGTTGACCGGGTCGGGCGCCAGCGCGCTCAGGATCACCGCGTCGGGACGAATGCGGGCCGCGGCGTCGGCGATCGTCTCGGCGGGCGTGTCGGGCCCCAGGTAGGTGATGCGCCAGCCCCGCCCGCGGAGCACCAGGCCGAACACGATCATCCCCAGATCGTGCTGCTCACCGGACGGGCAGGCGAGGATCGCGTGGCGGTCGCCGCCTCCGCCCCACCCGCGCGAGAGCGCCAGCAACCTGGCCCGGATCAGGTTCGAGGCGAAGTGCTCTTCGGCGATCCCGGCATCGCCGGCATCCCAGCGCCGCCCGATCTCGCGCAGGGCCGGCAGGACCACGGTCGCGCACGCGGTCTCCAGGGACAGCGCGGCGAAGACCCTGTCCAGGACCGCGTGGGCCGCCGCCTCGTCCAGAGCGGCCAGCGCAGCCACCAGCGGCTCGACCTCCTCCCCCGCCGGGATGGAGGGCCCGGCCCCATCCACGACCCCCGGCACGCCACCCCGCCCGGGGGTCCGCACCGCTCGGGCTGCCTCCGAGGCGGAGTGCCCGACGGCGATCAGCTCGCTCATGCGGCGGGCACGCGCCTCGTCCTCAAGGCCGTAGAGGCGGAACCCTCCGTGCGAGCGGACGGGCTCCA
>JAJTCK010000015.1 GCA_021323175.1 Solirubrobacterales bacterium
GCTCTGGCGCCTGACCGACCTCGACGACGAACGCGGCCGACCTTCGATCTGCGCGTCGTCGATCTCGGGAGCCATGCGCTTCAGCGTCCTGGTGACATCCGGCCCACTCGTTCCGTGCACTACGCCGCCGCCCACGCTGGTCAGCCGCCAGGCGCCGCGCACGCGCCGGCCGCGTCGATCGCCGGGCTGTCGTGGCAGGGCCCGCGGGTCTTGGTGGGACCCACGTTCGCGCCGAGCGGCGCCACCCCGGGAGCGATCTCGGCCGCATGGGCGGTCCCGGACACCACGCAGGACATGGCGGCCGCGAGCGGAAGCCGCTGCTTCATTCCGCCCGCTGCTCTCCGGCCTTCAGCAGGCGTTCGCGAAGGTCCCGCTCGTCCTCCGGTCGCGTAGGTGACCGCACCGAAGCGGCTGCGCCCGGACTCCTCGATCATTCCGCGCTCGGTCAGACTCGACACCGCCGAATCGGAGGCGACGCCGCGGATGCGTGCGATCTCAGGTCGGGTCACGGGCTGCAGGTAGGCGACGATCGCCAGGACCTCGGCCTGCGCCTGGGTCAGCGGCGGCGTGCGCGGCTTCGCCAGCAGGCGCCGCGCCGCGTCCTCGGCGTCCGGACGAGCGGCCAGGGCGTACCCGCCCGCGACTCTGCGCACGCGCACGCCGCGGCCATCGGCCTCGAGGTCGCGCCCGAGCGACTCGGTCGCCTCGGTGACAGCCTCCTCCTCAGTCTCCAGTGCCTCGGCGAGATCCTTGGCCGCGACCGGTTCCGGCGAGAGGAAGAGCAGCGCCTCGACCTGCGCGGCCAGGGGGTCGATTTCGCTCAACTGCTCTTCACCTCGATGGGCCCGAATGTCTCCGTCTGCGTCCACGTCGCCTCCCCTCGCCTGTGCAGCTCCAGGAGCGCAAACAACGTAACGGCCTGTGTGAAGCGGTCCTCGCGGCCGAACGCCTTGTCGAAGTCGATGCTGCCCCCGCGCCTGAGCAGGTCGCGGACGATTCCCAGGCGCCGCTGCAGGGAGACCCCGGCGCGGATGTGGCGCACGTCGGGGGCAGGGGGCAGCGTCAGCAGCTCGCCGAGCGCGGATCCCAGCCGGTCGGGCTCATAGGACTTCTTGGCCGCCTTCAGCGCCGCCCGGCGGAGCTCGGCCGGCAGCGGAGCCGACCTGTAGAGGATGTGCGCCTCCCGCTCGTGGATCGAGGTGAGGACCTTGCTCGCCTCGCTGTAGCGGCGGTACTCGAGCATCCGCGCCAGCAGCTCATCCGCCGCCTCCTGTGGCCCCAGCTCTCCCTCTTCGGGGTCGCCTGGCAGGAGCAGTCGCGACTTCAGCTCCAGCAGGGCGGCGATCAGGACCAGGAACTCGGTCACCGCCTCCAGGTCGAGCTGGCCCTCCTCCTCGAGGTGGTCGATGTAGGCGAGGACGATCTCGCCCAGCTCCACCTCGGCGAGGCTGATCTCCTCGCGCAGCAGGACGGCCAACAGCAGGTCGAACGGCCCCTGGAAGACGTCCAGGTCCAGCTCCAGCTCGGAGACCGAGGTCACGCGGCCAGCTTAGGGGGCGCCGCGGTCACTCGAACGCTGCGTGCGGCTTCCTCCAGCGGCGTCGTCAGCCCTGCCCGATCCCCATCGCGCCGCGCACCTCGGCCAGGGTCTCCGAGGCGATCGCGCGCGCCTTCTCGGCGCCGGCGGCCAGCGCCGCCTCCAGCGCGTGCTCGTCGGGGCGAAGCTCCTCGTAGCGCTCGCGCGTCGGGGAGAGGTACTCGACGATGGCCTCGGCGACTGCGCCCTTGAAGTCGCCGTAGCCCGCGCCCTCGAACTGACGCTCGATGGAATCCATGTCGGTGTCCCTGACGACCGAGAGGATCTCGATCAGGTTGGCGATGCCCTCCTTGCCCTCGCCGTCGCGGCGCACCTCGGAGCCTGAGTCGGTGACCGCGCTCTTCAGCTTCTTGTTGATCGCCGCGGGCTCGTCCAATACATAGACGGTGCCATGGGCGCTGCCGCCGGTTGTCGCCATCTTGTTTCGCGGGTGCTGCAGGTCCATGATCCGCGCGCCGACCTCGGGGATGCGGAGCTCGGGCTCGACGAGCGTCTCGCCGAAGCGGTCGTTGAAGCGGCGCGCGATCTCGCGCATCAGCTCGACGTGCTGGCGCTGGTCCTCGCCGACGGGAACGGTGTCGGCCTTGTAGGCGAGAACGTCGGCAGCCTGCAGCACCGGATAGAGGAAGAGTCCGGCCGAGACCAGCTCGCGCTGCCGCTCGGACTTGTCCTTGAACTGGTGCATCCGGTTCAGGTCCCCGTGAGCCGTCACTGCAGACAGCAGCCAGCACAGCTCCGTGTGCTGGCGCACATCCGACTGGCGGAAGAGGATGCAGCGGTCGGGGTCCAAGCCGGCGGCGATCAGGATCGCAGTGGTGTCGTGAACGTTCGTGCGCAGCACGGTCGGGTCCCAGGGGACCGTGATCGCATGCAGGTCCACGATGCAGTAGATGGCCGGATCGCCCTGCTCCTGGCCCTCGACGTACTGGCGGATCGCCCCGATGTAGTTGCCGAGGTGCTTCTTGCCGGTGGGCTGGATGCCGCTGAAGATCTTCATCTGCGCGAATACAAACAGAGCGGAGCGGGCGACCCATCCCAGGTCATGCAGGCGAGGGCTCGGCAGGCCGTTCGTGCTCGGCCGGTTGACCGTCGCGGGCGTCCTGCGCGCAGCGGGCGCACTCCCCGGCTGGTGCCGCCCGTGGCGCGATCTGCTCCTCGCGACGGCGCGGGTTCTGGATTCCGAAGCCCGCGACGATCCCGCCGGCGATCATCAGGACGCCGTTAACGACCATGGCCAGATGAAAGGCCGACTCGGCCCCCTCGGTCGCGGCGGCCGCCACCCGGTCGGCGTCGGTGGCTGCCAGGCCGTCGGTGTCGGGCGGGACGAACGGGTTCTCCTTGGCGTCGTCCAGGGCGCTCTGCGCCTCGGGGGCCGGGGCGGGTGACGCGCCGGCGATCTCCGAGTCCACGGTGGAGCCGAACTGGCCGGAGATCAGGGCGCCGAGCACCGCGATCGCCAGCAGCCCCGCCATGCGCGAGACGCCGTTGTTGATACCCGAGGCGATCCCGGCGTGTCGCTGCTCCACCGAGTTCAGCGCGGTTGCGGTGAGCGGCGCGACGGTCGCCGACAGCCCCAGCCCGAAGACGAGGACACCGGGAAGCACCTCGGTCACGTAGTCAGCGTCCGCCCCGACGCGGGTCAGCAGCAGCAGTCCGGCCCCGGCGACGATCGGCCCCACGCACATCGGCGTCCGGGGGCCGGTGCTCATCGCGATCTTTCCGAACCGCGGGCTCAGCACGAACAGCAGCAGACTGATCGGCGTGGTCGCGAAGCCGGCGGCGAGCGGCGAGTAGCCCGCGGTCTGCTGGAGGAACAGGGTGACGAAGAAGAACGCGCCGATCAGGCCCGCGTACACGATCAGGGTCTCCAGATTTGTGATCGCGAAGTTCCTGACCCGGAACAGGCTCAGGTCGAGCATCGCGTGCCGGTAGCGGGACTCCCAGAGCAGGAACAACGCGAACAGCGCCGCGCCGCCGATCAGCGGCAGGTAGACCATCGGGCTGCCCCAGCCCTCCCGTGGCTGCTCGATCAGGGCGTAGACCGGGCCGCCCAGGCCGACTGCGGACAGGGAGATGCCGAGCCAGTCGATCGCCCGGTCGGCGCCGGGATCCACGCTCTCACGGACATAGGCTCGGGCGAGCACGATGCAGCCGACGATCAGTGGAATGTTCACCCAGAAGATCGCGCGCCACGAGAGGGCCTCGACCAGCGCACCGCCTCCGGCGGGGCCGAACACCGTGGCGATGCCCGTCCAGGCCGTCCAGGTCCCGATCGCCTTGCCGCGCTCGGCGCCCTCGAAGGTTGCGGTGAGGATGGCCAGCGACCCCGGCACCAGCAGCGCCCCGGTCAGGCCCTGAAGTGCCCTGGATCCGATCAGGATCTCGCTGGTCGGCGCGATCGCGCAGAGCACCGAAGTGATCCCGAAGCCGACCAGGCCGATGACGAACATCCGCCTGCGCCCGAACTGGTCCCCGAGCGCTCCGCCCACCAGCAGCAGGGCTACGGTGGCCAGCATGTAGGCCTCGACGATCCACTGCTGATCCGCCAGGCCCGCGTCGAGGTCGTCGCTGATCGCCGGCAGAGCGACATTCACGATGGTGCCGTCCAGGAAGACGATCGTCGAGCCGAGGATCGTCGCGATCAGCGTGAACAGCTTGCGACGGTCCTCAGCCATTCCGGCGAGTCTAGGGACGGCCCGGCGGCCGCCCGGCCGGACGCGCCGTCTACGGAGCAGGCGGCTCGCGGAGCTGATGGGCGGACGTGAAGAAATTCCGGCGCGCCAGCGTGGTCGCGACCAGCGCCGCGATCGCGACCGACCCCAGCAGCGCGTAGAGCAGGATCAGCTGCAGGCGGACGGCGTCGATCGGGTCCGCTCCCGCCAGCAGCATCCCCACCATCGTCCCCGGGAAGAAGATCAGCCCGGTGGTCTTGGTCGAGTCGACGAGGGGGATCATTCCGGAGCGCAGGCTGCGCCTGACGAGTGGAGCCATCGCCTGGGTCGATGTCGCCCCCAGCGCCAGCGCGGCTTCGATCTCGGCCGCGTTGTCGCCGACGTCCTCGCCGAGCCGGTTCAGCGCCACCGCCGCCGCCGTCATCGCGTTCCCGATCACCATTCCGCCGACCGGGACGACGTAGCGCGGCTCCGGATCGAAGATCCCGAGCGCGAGGACGAGCCCGACGGTCGTCACCGCGGCCAGGGACAGGGCCGCCATCAGCGGCCAGAGCGCGTCCGGCACCAACTCGGCGCGGCGGCGGGCCGTGAAGGCTCCGAACACGACCATCACCGCCAGCAACGCGATGACCAGGCCCGCGTCGTCCTGCTCGAAGATGATCTCGATCACGAACCCGACTGCGGTCAGCTGGATGAACGAGCGCGCGACCGCGACCGCGATGTCCTCCTCCAGGCCGGCGTCGCGCCAGCGCGAGGCGGCGATCGCGATCGCGACCAGGACCAGCGACAGCGCCGCCTGGCCCAGGCTGACGTCGATGGGGTCCGTCATCCGTCTTCCCTGGTCTCGCCGTCGCCCGCGCGCTCCCCCAGCACCTCGCCGATCGGGCCCTCGCCCGTGGCTCGCCCCCCGTCTATGCGCACCACCCAGTCCGCCAGCCTGCGCGCCTGCGCCTCGCTATGGGTGACCAGGACGACCGAGATCGCCGTGCGCGCGCGCAGCCCCTCGAGCGTCTTCTCGACGGCCGCGGTGGTGGCGGCGTCCAGCGCAGAGGTCGGCTCGTCCAGCAGTAGGACGCGCGGCTGCAGCGCCAGGGCCCTGGCCAGCATCACCCGCTGGCGTTCGCCGACCGAGAGCCGCCCCGCGGGACGGTCGCTCAGCGCCGGATCCAGACCGGCGAGCTCCAGCGGCGTGCGAGGGTCGAAGCTGTGCCCCGCCATCCGGGGGCCGTAGGCCACGTTGTCCGCGACGGTCCCCTGGGCGAGTGCGGGCAGCTGAGGCACCAGGACGACCTCACGGCGCAGCGCCAGCACATCGCGCTCCCGCACGTCGGAGCCCTCGTAGAGGACCCGCCCCCGATCTGCGTCGATCAGGCGGTCCAGCAGCCGCAGGGTGGTCGACTTGCCGCTGCCCGACGGACCGAACAGGCAGCTGGCGCCGCGCGGGATGCGCGCGGTCAGGCCGTCGAGGACGGTGACCGCGCTCCGCGAGTAGGACACATCTGTCAGCTCGAAAAGCATTCGCCGCCCATAATCGCCAACGTGGCGGAGGACCAAAGCAGCAGGCTCGCGTTGGGGGCTCCCAAGGAGCGCTTTCCGGCACGCGTCGAGCCGATGTTGGCGAAAATGGCCGACCTTCCCGGCGACGAGGAGAACTGGGGCTTCGAGGTCAAGTGGGACGGGGTTCGCGTGCTCGCCTTCGCTGACAAGGGCCGCTGGCGCATGCAGAACCGCCGCGCCATGGACGTGACGATCCGTTATCCGGAGTTGGCCCCCATCGCAGAGCAGCTCGCGGACCGCGCCGTCGTCCTGGATGGAGAGGTCGTCGCACTGGACGAGCGGGGCCACCCCAGCTTCCAGTTGATCCAGCGGCGCATGGGACTGGCCTCGAAGCCGGCTGTGCGCGCTCGCATGAGCACCACGCCGGTCGACTATATGGCGTTCGACCTGCTCCACCTGGACGGCCGCTGCGTGCGGGACCTTGCCTATCCGGAGCGGCGGGCCCTGCTTGACGGTCTCGGACTGGACGGTCTTCGCTGGCACGTGCCGGCCTGGCACCGCGGCGGCGGCGCCGACCTGCTCGAAGCGGCCAGGCGCCAAGGCCTGGAGGGTGTCGTCGCCAAGCGGCTCGACAGCCCCTACCGGCCGGGCAGGCGCAGCGGGGAGTGGATAAAGCAGCGCGTCTGGCAGCGCCAGGAGTTCGTGATCGGCGGCCACATCCCGGGCGAGGGCCGTCGGGCCGAGACAGTCGGCTCGCTGCTGGTCGGCTACTACGACAAGCGAGCCTCGGAGCTGAAGCTCGGCGAGACCCAGAAGCTGATCTTCGCCGGGAGCGCCGGCTCGGGCCTGAAGCAGGAGCACCTCGGCCTCCTTTCGAGCGAGCTGGCCGCCCGCCGACGTTCCCACAGCCCTTTCGAGGTCGGCGCCCCGCGGGGCCCGAAGGCGAAGCTCGCGGTCTGGTGCGAGCCGGAGCTGGTCTGCGAGGTCCAGTGGACCGAGTGGACGAACGAGGGGACGCTGCGCCAGCCCTCGTTCAAGGGCATGCGGGACGACAAGCACCCGAGCGAGGTCGTGCGCGAGGCCTGAGCGGTGGTTGACTCGCGTCCGCCGGACCGGCTAGGCGAAGGGGCTGTCGCTGTCAGCACCCGAGCGCCAGCCGAGCGTCGCCTCGCTTCAACACGCACGGAGCACGGGGCGCAAGCATGCGCCCGGTTGGGCTCGCCGCCCCAGGGGTAACCTGGCTGGTGTCGAAGTCAGCGATGAGAATCGACGACCCCGGCGGTCGGAAGGTTGAGATGAGAGATGCCTAGAGCGATTTGGAGCGGCACCATCAGCTTCGGGCTGTTGAACGTGCCCGTGAAGCTGTACAGCGCCGTCTCGAAGCAGACCGTTCGGTTTCGCGAACTGCGCGAGTCCGACGGGTCGCGGGTGCGCCACAAGCGCGTGGCCGAGGCCGACGGCAAGGAGGTCTCCTACGACGACATCGTCAAGGGGTACGAGTTCGCGCCCGACCAGTACGTGACCCTCAGCCGGGACGAACTGTCCGAGCTGGATCCGAAGAAGACCCGCGCGATCGAGATCAAGGACTTCGTGGACCTCGACGACATCGACCCCATCTACTTCGAGCACCCGTACTACCTGGGCCCGGACAAGGGCGCCGAGAGGGCCTATGCCCTCCTGACCCAGGCGATGGACGATGCGCGCAAGGTCGCCGTGGCTCGCTTCGTGCTGCGCAACAAGGAGCACCTCGCGGCGATCCGGCCGATGGGCGACGTGCTGACGATGGCGACGATGCGGTTCGCCGACGAGGTGACGGACCCCGACGACCTGCGCAGCGAGCTGTTCGAGGAGAAGCCCGGCACGCCTGAGAAACGAGAGCTGGACATGGCGCGCCAGCTGATCGACTCCCTCTCCACCGACTTCGAGGCCGACAAGTACCGCGACGAGTATCGCGAGTCGCTGCTGGCGATGCTCGAGCGCAAGGCCGAGGGCAAGGAGGTCGTCAGCGCGGCCAGCGAGGAGCCCGAGCCGACCAAGGCTCCGGACCTGATGGCCGCCCTCGAGGAGAGCCTCGCCGCGGTCCGAGGCGAGAGCTCGGACGAGGTGCCGGCGAGCGGCTCGAACGGCGGCTCCTCCGGGGGCACCAAGGGGAAGAGGTCCTCGAAGGCATCGTCCTCCTCGACGAAGAAGGGCACGTCCAAGTCCGGATCGAAGTCATCCTCCAAGGCGACGGCGTCGAAGTCGAAGTCGGCGTCAAAGGCGAAGCCGAAGACCAAGAGCAGGGCCAAGGCTGCCTCGAAGTAGCGAAGTAACCGTCGGCCGGCGGAAGGTGCGGCTGACCAACCTCGACAAGGTCCTCTACCCCGAGGCCGGCTTCACCAAGGCGGAGGTGATCGATTACTACGCGCGGGTCGCCGACGTGATGCTGCCGCACCTGAAGGGCCGTCCGCTGACGCTCAAGCGCTACCCCGACGGCGTCGAAGGATTCAACTTCTACGAGAAGCGCTGCCCCGAGCACCGGCCCGACTGGATCAAGACCGCGACCGTGCTGGCCGACAGGGTCGGCGAGATCGACTTCTGCCTGTGCGAGGACAAGGCGACACTCGTCTGGCTCGCGCAGCTCGCCGCAATCGAATTGCACCCCTCGCTCGCGAAGGCCTCCAATGTGGACCGCCCGACGATCCTGGCGTTCGACCTGGACCCGGGGCCGCCCGCGGACATCATCGACTGCTGCCGGATCGCCGTTCGCCTGCGCAAGCTGTTCGAGGACTTCGGCATGCAGAGCTTCCCGAAGACGTCGGGCTCCAAGGGGTTGCAGGTCTACGTGCCCCTGAACGCCCCGAAGATGGGTTACGAACGGACCGGCACCTTCGCCCACGCCATCGCCCTGCTGCTCGAGAAGCAATATCCCGACGAGGTCGTCTCGAAGATGACGAAGAAGCTGCGCAAGGGCAAGGTCCTGGTCGACTGGAGCCAGAACAACCGCCACAAGACCACGGTGGCCGTGTACTCGCTGCGGGCCAAGCAGCACCCGACGGCCTCAACACCGATCGGGTGGGACGAGTTGGAGAGCGCCCTGCGCGCGAAGAAGCCCGACCGGCTTCGATTCGAGGCGGGGCAGGTGCTGAAGCGGATCGAGAAGCACGGCGACCTGTTCACGCCGGTGCTGAAGCTGCGCCAGCGGCTGCCCGAGCCGCCGGCGCCCGCCTGAGCCGGAGCGCGGGATCCCGGGAATCGCACGGCCTGGTCATCCGCTCTGGAACTCGTGACGTAGCCTGGTTGATGAGCCGCATCGCGCGCTATTTCACTTGCGTTCTCGTGCTGGCGGGCGGCGTGGCGGCATGCGGAAACGGTCCGTCCGGGGACGGGGAAGGATCCGAGGCCGCCGCCGAGGGCACCCAGGGCGCGCTGCCCACCGCGTCATCGGACCCCGGTGCCGCGGAGCGGACGAAGCTGGGCGTGCTCGACCACACCCTGCCCCTGCTCGACGGGACCGAGCAGGACCTGGCGCGTTATCGGGGTAAGGTCGTTCTGGTCGTCAACACCGCCAGCGAGTGTGGATTCGCCCCGCAGTTCGGCGGTCTCGAGAGCCTGTACCGCGAACGCCGGAAGGAGGGCCTCGTGGTCCTGGGCTTCCCGGCCGACGACCTCGTCGGCCAGGAACCGCGCTCCGACGAGGAGATCGCGGACTTCTGCCGCGCCAACTTCGGCGTCACGTTCCCGATGTTCTCGAAGTCGAACGTCGTCGACGACCCGGTCAATCCGCTCTTCGCCGAGCTGGCCGCCACGCTCGGCGAGCCCACCTACAACTTCAACAAGTACCTGATCGACCGCCGCGGCCGGCCCGTGGGGCGCTTCGATCAGTCGACCGAGCCGGATGACCCGGAGTTGACGCGGGTGGTCGACTCGCTGCTCGCCGCCTAGGCGATCGGCAGCGCCTCGCTCATGCGGGGGCGCTTCGCGAGAGAGCGGATGGCGCGGCCCAGGCGCCGCGTGCCCTCCGCCAGCTGGTCGGGCTCAAGAAAGCCATAGGAGAGGCGCATGTGGGTCAGGTGCGACCCGTCGGGCATCATCGCCGCCCCCGGAACGAACGTGACGCCGTTGCGCACGGCTTCGGTCATCAGCTCGCTCTCGTCCAGCGGCAGGTCGAGTGTCAGCCACAGGTGGCCCCCGCCCGGGGAGTCGGTGGCGATCGTCGCCAGCCCCTTCAGGTGCTTTTCAGCGGCCTCCACCAGGGCGTCGCGACGCTCGCGGTAGAACGCTCGCGCGCGCTCCACGTGCCCCTCGTACTCGCCGGCGGCGAAGAATCCGGCCATCGCCAGCTGCGTCAGGGTCGCGCTGTGCAGGTCGTCCGCCCGCTTCTCGTAGAGGATGCGGTCCCGCACGGGGCCGCTGGCGGCGATCCAGCCGATTCGCAGGCCGCCGCCGACCACCTTCGAGACGGAGTCGATGTAGACCACGTGGCCGTGGGACTCTGCGCGCAGCGAGCCGGGGTCCTCGCCCTCGAAGCGCAGGTCCCCATAGATGCCGTCCTCGACGATGAAGAAGCCGTGGCGCTGGGCCAGCTCGAGCAGACGGGTCCGTCGCGCCGGCGCCAGGTCGAGGCCGGTCGGGTTGTGGCAGCGCGGCTGGATCGCCAGGAAGCGGATCTGCTCGCGGCCCAGGAGCGATTCGAGGGCGTCAAGGTCCAGGCCCTGGTCGTCCATCGGTACAGGGACCACGCGCGTGTCGATCGAGCGCACCGACTCGATCACGCCCATGAACGTCGGCGACTCGCATGCGACCGCGTCACCCGGACGCAGGATCGCCCGCGCCGCCAGGGTGAGCCCCTGCCGTGCCCCGGTCGTCACGATCAGGTCACCGGGGTCCTCGGGCGCACCCCGCTCGGCGGACAGCGCCGCCAGCTGCTCGACCAGTTCCGGCAACCCCGCGATGTCGGTGTACTGGAGGGCGCGGCTGTCGTGCTCCTCCAGGGCATTCGCGAGCGCGCCGCGAATCGCCTCGTAGGGGAACAGCGCCGAGGACGGATAGCCCACCGACAGGGGGATCAGACCGCGGGCCTGCGAGTGGCGGTACATCTCGGCCATCACGCGGTCCCCGTGGCTCTCCGGGACCGAGGGGAGCACGTAGCGCTGCCAGCCGGTCCCGTCCGAGTCCTCCGCGGCGCCAGGAAGGGCCGCCGGCGCGGTATCGCGCACGAACGTGCCGCGCCCGACCTGCGAGGAGACCAGGCCGAGCTCGCGCAGCCGCCGGTAGGCGCGGACGGCGGTCAGGTGGTTGATGTCGGCCGTCTCGGCCAGCTCGCGCGTCGGGGGCAGCTTTTCACCGGGGGCGAGCTCGCCGGACTCGATCGCTGACTGGATCGTGGAGACGATCTGATGGGTGAGCGACCGCTCGCTCTCGCGGTCAAGCCGACTCAATGTAGCTTTGTACGACACTCAACTCCTCCCTGTTCCGGTAAGGTGCCGCTGAGTGTAGCTCAAAAGCCGTCACAGGCCGAAACAAGGGGTAATTATGTACAACATCGCCGATCAGGAAACACACATCACGATTCGCCCTGCAGGGCCCGAGCACGGCGAGGCTCTCCGGGTCCTCGCTCAGCGCGACAGCGCCCCGGTCCCGCCCGGACAGCTGCTGCTGGCGCTCGCGGGCGAGGAGCCCAAGGCGGCCATCTCCCTGTCCACCGGCGCCGTGATCGCGGACCCCTTCCAGCCGACCGAGGCCCTCGTGAGGCTCCTCCAGCAGCGCGCGCGGCAGCTGCGCACCCCTGCCGGGTTTCGGGCCAGGCTCGCCGCACGCCGCGCCCGCCGCGATCCGCGACGGGCCCTATCGCCCCAGCCCGCGGGAACCCTGCGCGCGTTCGACTGAACCCGGACACCGCCGGGCATCCCGTCGAGGCTCTAGGCGGCGGAATCCAGCAGCTGACGGACGACCGGCTTGCGGTTGGCCGCCACCTCGTCCAGCCGCCGGACGGGCGTCACGTAGGGCGCGTTGCGGGCGACCTCCGGGTCCTGCTCGGCCTCGGCCAGGATCGCGTCCAGGGCCTCGGCGAACCCGTCGAGGGTCTCCCGCGCCTCGGTCTCGGTGGGCTCGACCATCATCGCCTCGTCCACCAGCAGGGGGAAGTAGACCGTGGGCGGGTGGAAGCTGTAGTCGAGCAGGCGCTTGGCGATGTCCTGCGTCTTGACGCCGAGCTGCTGCTTCGCCGGCGCGGCCGAGAGGACGAACTCATGCATGCAGCGCCGGTCGAACGCGATCGGCGCATACCGGCCCGTCCGCCCCTCGCGCAGCCGGGCCAGCAGGTAGTTGGCGTTCAGCACCGCGGTCTCGGAAGCTTCGGTGAGCCCGTCGCCGCCGAGGCTGAGGATGTAAGCGTAGGCACGGACGAAGACCCCGAAGTTGCCCTGGAACCCGCGCAGCCGCCCGATGGACCTGGGCCTGTCGTACTCGAGGTCGTACCGGATCTGCCCGTCCCCGTTGCCGCCTGCGCCAGCGGCCTCGCCCGGCTCCCGGCGGATCACCTGCGGCACGGGAAGGAACGGCTCGATGCGATCGGCGACCGCGATCGGCCCGGCGCCCGGCCCCCCTCCCCCGTGGGGTTGCGAGAAGGTTTTGTGCAGGTTGAAGTGGACGATGTCGAAACCCATGTCGCCGGGCCTCGTGTGACCCATGATCGCGTTCAGGTTCGCGCCGTCGTAGTACAGGGTGCCGCCGGCATCCCGGACGATCGAGGTGATCTCGGCGATGTTCTCGTCGAACAGGCCCAGCGTGTTCGGGTTGGTGAGCATCAGGCACGCGGTCTGCTCATCGGCCTTTGCGCGCAAATCGTCCAGGTCCACCCCGCCGCGGTCATTGCTCGCGACTTTGACGACCTCGTATCCCGCCATCGTCACGGTCGCGGGATTCGTGCCGTGAGCTGTGTCCGGGGTCAGGACCTTGGTGCGCCGCTCGCCGCGGTCGACGTGGTACGCGCGGGTCAGGAGCAGGCCCGCCAGCTCCCCGTGCGATCCCGCCGAGGGCTGCAGGCTCACATGGGGTAGCCCCGCGATCTCGGCCAGGGACCGCTGGAGCAGCCACATGAGCTCCAGGGCGCCCTGGGCACGGGAGGGATCCTGGCCGGGATGCAGCCGGGCATGTCCGGGCAGCGCGGCCACTCGCTCGTTCACGCGGGGGTTGTGCTTCATCGTGCACGAGCCGAGCGGATAGAAGCCGCGGTCCAGGTCGAAGTTCCGCCGCGAGATCCGCGTGTAGTGACGGACGATCTCGGGCTCGGAGACTTCCGGCAACTCGGCCGGTCGTCCACGAAGCAGTTTCGCCGGAATCAGGTCCTCGAGCGGGGTCTCCGGCACGTCGGCGGCAGGCAGCGTGCCGGCCCGGCGGCCGGGCACCGAGCGCTCGAAGATCGTGCGCGCGCGGTCCCGCTGCATGGGGGTCTCCTCCTCGGCGGAGGTCGGCGGCGGCGAGCCCCCGTCGCCCAGGGGGTTCACGAGGCCACCTGCTCGGGAACCGGCGCCTGCGCCTGGCCGCGCATCTCGACCTCCTCCATCGAGAGCACCTCGCTCAGCACGTCGGCGAGCCCGTCGATGTCCCGCCTGCTGCGCCGCTCGGTGACCGCGACCAGCACGCAATCCTCGTACTCGGGGTAGTCGCGGCCGAGCGGATAACCGGCGGCGAACCCGCGCTCGGCGCAGAGCCTCAGCACCGTCGCCGTGTCCACCCTCCCGCCGCCGGATGCTCGCAGCCGGACCGCAAACTCGCGCACGACCGGCGCGTCATGGAGTGGCTCGACGCCCACGACGGCGCCCAGGCGCTCGCGCGCGTAGGCGGTGCGGCGGACGAGCAGCTCGCCAAGCTCGACGAAGCCCCGCTTTCCGAGCCAGCTCAGATGGATGATCCCCGCTAGCGCGTTCAGCGCCTGGGCGGTGCAGATGTTGTGGGTCGCCTTCTCGCGCCGGATGTGCTGCTCGCGCGTCTGCAGGGTGAGCGCGAAGCCGCGACGACCGTCCACGTCGGTGGCCTCGCCGGCGATCCGGCCCGGCATGCGCCGGATGTGCTCCTGGGTTGCGCAGAAGAACCCGAAGGACGGGCCGCCGTAGTCCAGGCGGTTACCCAGAGGCTGGCCTTCCCCAACGGCCACGTCGGCGCCGCACTCTCCCGGCGACTTCAGCACCGAGAGCGCGACCGGGTCGCACGCGACGATCACCTGGGCGCCCTTCTCCTTTGCCACCGCGGCCAGGGCTTCGACCTCCTCGACCGAACCCAGGAAGTTCGGCTGCTGGATGAATATCGCGGCGGTCTCCTCGTCGACCGCCTCAGCCAGCGCGGCGGCGTCGGTGATACCGCCCTCCAGGCCGACCTCCACCACCTCGGAGCCGAACCCGGCAGAGTAGGTGACCATCGTCTCACGGCTGTGAGGGTGGAGCCCCCGCGAGGCGACCAGCTTCTTGCGCCCGGTCGCCCCGATCGCGAGGTAGGCGGCCGAGGCGACGGCGGAGGGCCCCTCGTACAGGGCCGCGTTCGAAACCGGGAGCCCGGTGAGCTCGCTCATCGCCGTCTGGAACTCGAACATCGCCTGCAGCCCGCCCTGGGAGACCTCGGGCTGGTAGGGCGTGTAGGGCGTCAGGAACTCCGAGCGGCTGGTGAGCGCGTCCACGACCGCCGGCACGTAGTGGTCGTACATCCCGGCGCCCAGGAAGCTGACCTCGCCCTCCGCGTGGGCATTCCGGGATGCCAGCTCCGAGAGGCGGTCATAGACCTCGGTCTCCGATCTGCCGTCGGGCAGGTCCAGGGGCCGCCCCAGTCGCAGGTCCTCCGGAATGTCCTCGAACAGCTCCTCGATCGATCGAGCGCCGATCGCCTCGAGCATCGCGTCGCGGTCAGGGCCCGTGTTCGATGTGTACCGAGACACGAGTTCATCCTAGACAGGACCACCGACGGGGCCCCCAGCGTCTCGACGGACGAATGGGTCTAGTGAGCTAGTCGGCGAGCAGCTGCTGGTAGGCGTCCGAGTCGAGCAATTCATCGCCCTCGGACGGATTCGAAAGCTTCACCTTGACCATCCACCCCTCACCGTAAGGGGCACTGTTGATCAGCTCCGGGCTCTCCTGCGCCGCCGCGTTGACCTCGGTGATCTCGCCCGACATCGGCGCGTACACGTCGGAGACCGCCTTGACGGACTCAACCTCGGCGTAAGCCGTGTCCTTCTGGACCTGGGACCCGATCTCGGGGGGCTCGAAGAAGACGACTTCGCCCAGCGCGTCCTGCGCGTACCAGGTGACCCCGAAGGTGGCCGTGTCGCCCTCGATCCGGGCCCAGTCGTGCTCGGCGTGGTAGCGGAGGTCGTCCGGATAGCTCGGGTCGGCCACTCCGGAAACCTATCCGGCCCGGCGGCGCGGCGTGGCGCCGAGCGCTCATGAGCTGCGCTCGTAGAGCGGACGCTCCTCGATCCGGGCCGGGCGGCGCCTGCCGCGGACGTCCACCTCGAGCTCGGCGCCGGGCTCTGCCAGGTCGGTGCGGACGTACGCCATGCCAATGCCCTTGCCGAGTGACGGGGACATCGTTCCGCTGGTCACCTGGCCGACGGGCTCGTCCACGCGGAGGACGGTGTTGCCCTGACGCGGAATCCCCTGGCCGACGATCGTGAAGGCGGCGAGGCGCTCGTCGGTGCCGTCGCGCAGCTGCTGGGAACAGCGCTCCTGACCGATGAATCCGCTCCCGTCCACGAGCGCCCAGTCCAGGCCCGCTTCGATCGGGGTGCGCTCCTCGGTCAGCTCGTTGCCGTAGAGGCAGTAGCCGACCTCGAGCCTCAGGGTGTCGCGAGCGCCAAGGCCGGCCGGGGTTGCGCCGGCCACCAGCAGCTCCTCCCAGAGCGCTGCGGCGGCCTCGGGCCGGACCAGGATCTCGACGCCGTCCTCGCCGGTGTAGCCGGTCCCGCAGACCAGGGCATCCCCCGGCCCGAGATTCATGTCTGCGATGCGGTGGCGGGCGGGAAGCTCGCCCTGGGCCATCGTGCCCACGATCTCACGCGCGTTCGGCCCTTGCACCGCGAGCATCGCGTAGCTCTCCAGGCGGTCGCTCACATCGGCGTCGAAGTCGTCGGCGTGCCGCTCGAACCAGCCGAAAATCCTGTCGTGATTCGATGCGTTGGTGACCGTCAGGTAGTGCTCGTCGGCCAAGCGATAGGTGAAGACGTCATCCAGCACTCCGCCGTCCTCACGGCAGACGCATGAGTACATCGCTCCTCCGACCGAGAGCTTGGAGATGTCATTCGTCAGCATGCGCTGCAGTAGCTCCCCCGCCCCGGGCCCCTCGGTTTCGACCTCCCCCATATGGGACACGTCGAACACGCCGCACGCGGAGCGCACGGCCAGATGCTCCTGCTTGATCCCCTCGTACTGCACCGGCATCTCCCACCCGGCAAAGTCCACGAGCTTCGCCCCAGCTTCCACGTGGGCGTCATAGAGCGGCGTCTTCCTCAACTCGGCCACGCCAGCACCCTAGTCACCGCGGTCCGACCGCGGGTGGCGCCGCGGGAGGGGTCCACGCACGTGCGCCCTCGCATGTGCGTGGGAGGTTCCTGCGGCGACAGGACCCGCCGCCGGAAGCATGCTGAATACGACTCAGACGCGGCTTACTTGAGGAAGTCCGGCACGTCGATCTCGGAATCCGAGATCCGCAGCTCGCCCAGCGAGTCGCGGGCGGGCGAGCCGGCCGGCTCGCGGTCCCGGCCGCGCCGGGCGAACGAAGGCGTGTCGCGCTCGCGCTCACGGCGGGTGAACTCGGGCGCGCGTGCGATCAGCTCGAAGCCCTCGAAGCCCGTGGCGATCACGGTGACGCGGACCTCCTCGTGCATCGATGAGTCGACGACCGCTCCGAAGACGATGTTGGCGTTGGCGTCCGCCGTCTGCATGCAGAGGCGCGCCGCCTCGTTGACCTCGAACAGCCCCAGGTCCTCGCCTCCGGTGACGTTCAGGAGCATGCCCTTGGCGCCGTCGATCTTCTCCTCGATCAGCGGTGAGGTGATCGCGTTCTTGGCGGCCTCCACGGCGCGGTTCTCACCGGAGCCCACGCCGACGCCCATCAGCGCCGAGCCGGCCTGGTGCATGACCAGGCGGACGTCGGCGAAGTCCAGGTTGATCAGGCCCGGGATCGTGATCAGGTCGGTGATGCCCTGGACGCCCTGGCGGAGGATGTCGTCGGCCTCCCGGAACGCCTCGAGGATGGTGGTCCGGCGCTCGACGATCTGCAGCAGCTTCTCGTTGGGGACCACGATCAGCGTGTCGACCTCCTGGCGGAGCCGCGCGATGCCCTCCTCGGCTGCGGCCATCCGCTTCTTGCCCTCGAACTCGAAGGGCTTGGTAACGGCACCGACCGTCAGCGCGCCGATCTCCTGCTTGGCGATCTCGGCGATCACCGGCGCGGCACCGGTCCCGGTCCCGCCGCCCTCGCCGCAGGTGATGAACACCATGTCAGCGCCCTTCAGCGCCTCCTTGATGTCGTCGCGGGATTCGGCGGCGGCGCCCGCTCCAACCTCGGGGTTGGCGCCGGCGCCCAGCCCCTTGGTCAGGTTGTGGCCGATCCCGATCTTGACGTCGGCGTCGCAGGCCTGGAGGGCCTGCGCGTCGGTGTTGCAGGCGATGAACTCGACGCCGCGCAGGCCAGCGTCCACCATGCGCGAAACCGCGTTCGATCCGCCGCCGCCGACGCCGACGACCTTGATCACGGCCAGATACGAGGTCTCCATTTTCGGTTGGTCTGCTCCGGTTGCGCCGGATGGCCCTCATGGCCCCGGCTACGCCATCGAAAGTAGGGCAAAGGATAGTGCGTGTCAACGGTGTTCGACGCCTATACTCTCAAGTCTTGCTTGAGACATCGGGCTGGGTCACTCTCGTGCATAGGTCGAGGTGCAGAGTTACTTGAGTGTGTGGAAAAGCCCTGGAAAACACGCACTTCGAAAACAGCCCGGTTTCCGCCGCGAAGCTTGGCGGCCGAACCTCCTCGAGCACGGAAATAGGCGCAGGACCGGTTGCAATCAGCCCTGCAGATGCCTGCGCTCGCTCCGTCGAGGGGAAAGCCGGGCTCGAGCGGGGATCGCCCCGCTCACCCGCCGCTGACCGGGCGCTCCGGGACGGACACGTCCACATAGGGTGCTGCGGGGAATTCCTCGCTCAGCAAGACCGTTGCGAGGGCACGCCATTTGAGTTCGGCGTCGGCCCCGCCACCGAAGCGCGCCTCGGGGCCGTTCTCGAGCTCGATGACCACCCCGCCCCGGGCTTCGTCGAACCCGACGGCCTCGATCCTGCGACGGAGGCCCTCGGTCGCGCCCCCCACGATCACGGCCTGGGCCGTCCCCTCGGGCCCGAGCCGGCCGCCCTTGGGCTGCTCGGCGTCGATCTCGGGCAGGCCCTGTCCGCTCACGTCGAGCCCTGGCAGCAGCAGCCCATCGGCAGAGACCCCGACCGGCTCTCCCTCCACCTTGACGACCGCCACGGGCAGCCTCTCGGTCACCGTCACCGTCAGCTTGTGCGGTATGGACGCGTCCGCGGCGATCGAGGCCACCGTCGGGAAACCGGCGACCGCCTGAGCAAGCTTCGCGTCATCGACGTGCAGCGTCGTCATCTCCGTCGCGACCTGCTCCAGCGCCTCATTCACCTGCTCGGCGTTCGCGGTGGCCCCCCTCACCTCGACCTCCTCGACGGCGACCAGCGCGGAGTCGCGCAGCCAGAACCAGTACCCGCAGGCGAGCACTGCGACGACCAGGGCGCCCACGGCGATCCAGCGGCGCAGGACCTGCGTGCGCCGTCTGCCCTCCGGCCTCATTCCGGCAGCTCCCAGTCCGGCGGCCACTCGACGTCTCCGAGGAGCTGGACCTCGGGCTCCAGCGCCACCCCAAAACGGTCGTGAACCTGCCTGCGGGCCGAGGCCATCACCGCCAGCACGTCGGAGGTGGTGGCTTCCCCGGTGTTCTCGACGAAGTTCGCGTGCTTCTCGGACAGCCTCGCCGCGCCGCGGTGGAGGCCGCGGGCCCCGGCGGCATCGAGCAGCTGACCCGCCGAGCGGCCCTCGGCACGCGGGTCCTCGGGGTTGACGAAGGTCGAGCCGAAAGTCTTGATGCCGGAGGGCTGTGCCTCCTTTCGCCTCTTCCTCATCTCGCCCATCCGGGCCTTGACCGCCTCGGGATCGTCCTCGGCGAGGGCGAAGCTCGCGTCGGCGACGACCTCGCCGGCGACGAGATCCGAATCCCGGTAGCGGAAGCCCAGCTCGCTGGGCTTCCTGCGCTCGGAGCCCTCAGCGGTGCAGAGCGTGACCCCCTCCAGCACCCGGGCGAGCTCTCCGCCGTAGGCGTTCGCGTTCATGCGCACAGCGCCGCCCACGGTGCCCGGGATGTTGACTCCGAACTCCAGGCCCGCAAGCCCCCATCCGGCCGACTTCGCCGCCGCCGAGGGCAGCCGCGCGCCCCCGCCGCACACGACCCGGTCGCCCTCGCGCGCGATGCGGGTCAGCTCGCCGGCCAGCTTGATCGCGAGGCCCCGGAACCCCTCATCGGCGACCAACAGGTTCGATCCCGAGCCGACGATGCCAATCTGGAGTCCCTCGGAGTCCGCCCAGCGCAGCAGCTCCACGACTTGCTCGGACGTCTCGGGGCGTGCGAACCAGTCGGCCGGGCCGCCGGCGCGAATCGTGGTCAGGCGCTCCAGCGGGTAGTCGCGCTCGACGCCCTCCGGAACGCGGCTCACGGGCCGGCCTCCTCGCCGTTCGCCGCAAGCTGGCCCACAGCCTGGTCTGAGACCAGCTCCTCGGCCAACCTGAAGATGTCCCCAGCCCCGATCGTCACGAGCGTGTCGCCCGGGCCCAGCCGCGGCCCAAGCGCCTGCGCGGCACCCTCCCGGCCGGGCAGCCACCAGACTGTGCGGCCCCCCGCGCGCTCGGCGGCGGCCTCGGCGACGCTGCGGCCTGTGACCCCCTCGAGGGCCCCGACTGGCTGCTCTCGGGCCGGATAGACCTCCAGAACCGCGATCTCGTCGGCCTCTGCGAGCGCGGCGCCGAAGTCCGCGGCCAGAGCCTTTGTGCGCGAGTAGAGGTGAGGCTGGAAGGCGACCAGCAGCCGGCCGGGGGCGACCTCGCGCGCGGCCTCGAGCGCCGCTCGCACCTCGGTCGGGTGGTGCGCGTAGTCGTCGTAGATCCGCGCGCCGCTCCGTTCGCCCTTCAGCTCCATCCGCCGGACGACGCCGCCGAAGCTTGACAGCGCCCCCGCGGCCGCTCTCGCGTCGAACCCAGCGGCCGCCAGGGCCGCCAGGGCTGCGGTGGCGTTCGCGGCGTTGTGCCGCCCCGGCATGGCGAGACGCACCTCCAGTCCCAGGCCGGCACCCTCCAGGTCGAACCTGATGCCGCCGCAGTCCGTCGCTCCGATCCCCCGGGCCATCAGATCCGCGGGGGGCGGCGGCGGAGCGCCAGGCGGAGGCTCGATGGCGAACCGGACCAGCCGGCTCGCGCCCGTTGCCTCCAACCGGGCCTCGGCCGCTGCGACCAGGGCGGTCGCGGGCTCTGCGAAGCGCTCGAAGGCCTCGGTCAGCTCCGCCAGCGAGGCCCACCGCGAGTGGTGGTCGAGCTCGAGATTGGTTACGACCGCGACCTCGGCGCGCAGCTCCAGGAAGCTCGCATCGGACTCATCGGCCTCCGCGACGACCCATTCGCCCTCCCCCAGCCCGGCGTTCGAGGCGACGCCACCAGGGCCGGCGCCCGGCAGCTCCCCGCCGATGAAGTAGGAGGGATCCGACCCCATCGCACGCAGGGCGTGCACGCACATCGCTGTGGTCGTCGTCTTGCCATGGGTTCCCGAGACCGCGAGCAGACGCCGACCCTGGCAGACTTGCGCGAGCAGCTCGCCGCGGTGGAGCACCCGCTGATCGCGCTCCCGGGCGACCGCGAGCTCGGGATTGTCCTCCCCGATCGCCGTCGAGACGATGACCTCGGCGTCCTCGGGGACCTGTGCCGCGTCGTGGCCGATCGCCGGGGCCAGGCCCGCCGCCCGAAGCCGCTCCGTGTAGGAGGACTCCGACCGGTCGGACCCGCTGACGACTGCGCCGAGATCGCGCGCCACCAGGGCGAGTCCGCTCATCCCGGCCCCGCCGATCGCGATGAAGTGCAGGCGCCGCCCGGCCCAGTTCGCGCTCATCGGACCGGGCGGCGACCTCGGCCCGCGGTGGCCGCGGGGCGGCTTGCGGCCGCCGCAAGGACCTCCGAGGCGATGCGCTGAGCCGCATCGGGGCGCGCCAGCCGCCGCGACGCCGCGGACATCGCCGCGAGCCTGCCGCCGTCCGCGAGCAGCCTCTCGACCACGCCGCGCAGCAGTTCGCCATCGAGGCGCTCGTCAGCGATCACCACGGCGGCGCCTCCGGACTCCATCCAGCGGGCGTTGGCGGTCTGGTGATCGGCGGTGGCGTGGGGATACGGGACAAGGATCGCGGGCAGTCCGGCGGCGGCGATTTCCATGACCGAGCCGCCGGCGCGGGCGACGACGAGGTCGGAAGCGGCCAGGACCTCGCCCAGGTGAGGCTCGTACTCCCGCAGGATGTAGCGCGGCGGATCCCCCGCTGCCGCGAGGCGGCTCCGCAGGCCGGGGTAGTCGCGGCGACCGGCGACGTGGATGATCCAGGGCGTGCCCACCGGGTCCGATGCGGCGGCTTCCTCGGCGAACGCCGCGAAGCCGGCCTGGTTGATCCTCTGAGACCCCAGGCTGCCGCCCACAACGGCGATGCACCGGTCGGCCTCAGGGATCCCGAAGTGGCGCCTGGCGGACGCCGTCGACGCCTGGAGCACCTGACGAGGGACCGGGCGGCCGGTGACGAGGTAGGGCGCTCCGTCCCGGCCTTCGATCGGGAACGCCAGGCACACGCGACGCGCGCGGCCGGCGAGCATGCGGTTGGACAGGCCCAAGTGGCTATCGGCCTCGGTCAGGACCAGTGGCACGCCGATCCTGATTGCGGCCAGGCCCACGGGGCCCGCGACGTATCCGCCGCCCCCAAGCACGACGTCAACCTGGCGCTCGCGCAGGAGGCGCCTGGCGGTGCCGACTGCGACAAGGGCCTGCATCGCGGACGCGATCGCCCGCAGCGGGTTGGTCCTGCTGAGGCCGGTGACGTTCAGGAAGTCGATCTCGTATCCGGCCTCGGGCACGAGTGTGACCTCGGCGCGCTCTCGCGTCCCTATGAAGCTCACCCCGGCGCGGCCGCTATCGCGAAGCGCGTCGGCGACCGCGAGCGCCGGCACGACGTGTCCCGCCGTGCCGCCCGCCGCTATCACGACTCGTGCCCGTTCCAGCTCTTCGCCTCCTGGTCTCTCCGCCGCCGTCGAGCACGCGGAGTTTGCCAGCGTCCGCGGCCCTGCGGCCCGTGCGTCCGTTCCCCCGGCTCACTGGCTTCGATGAAGCCCTCCCGGCGCTCGCGCCGGAAGGCCGCCTGGCCACGTTCAGGATCAGCCCGGTGGCGGCGAGCGTGACGACCAGGCTGGTACCGCCGTAGCTGACGAAGGGAAGCGGGACACCGGTCAGGGGGGCAAGCCCGAGCACCGCGAACAGGTTGATCGTCGCCTGCGCCAGGATCACGGAGGTCAGGCCGGCGGCCAGCAGCTTGCCGTAGCGGTCGCGAGCCCGGTGCGCCGCCCTGAACCCCGCGTAGCCGAAGATCCCGAAGAGCCCGATCAGCACGAAGACCCCTGCGAAGCCCGCCTCCTCACCCAGGACCGCCGCGATCATGTCGGTGTGCGACTCCGGGAGGTAGAAGACCTTCTGGACGCTCTCCCCCAGCCCGACGCCGAACACGCCGCCGGACCCGAACGCGATCTGGGCCTGGATGTTCTGGAACCCGGCGCCGCCCGGATCGGCGCTCGGGCTGATGAATCCGGTCACCCTCTCCATCTGGTACGGGTTGGCGGCGAGGAATGCGATTACGACCGCGCCGACAACGACCGCCACGGGGAGGAGGGTGCGTGGTTGCACGCCCGAGGCGAGCAACAGGCAGCCGACGCCGAAGGCGATCGTCAGGGCTGTGCCCAGGTCCGGCTGAATCGCGACGAGCAGCAGCGAGACGCCCGCCACCAGCAGGAACGGCGCGAGGCCCTGGAGCGAACGGACGCGCTTGGGCTCGCTGGCCAGCAGGTGGGCGCCGTAGAGGATCAGGGCGACCTTCGCGAGCTCCGCGGGCTGGAACTGCAGGAAGCCCGCTCCCAGCCAGCTCTGTGCGCCGTTTGCGCTGCGCCCGACGCCCGGCACCAGTACCGCAAGCAGCAGGAAGATCGAAGCGCCCACCATCAGGGGCGTCGCCGCCCGCGCCATCGCCACCCCGCGGATGGAGGCGACCCGCATGAGCAGCAGGCCGATGCCGGCGAAAATCAGGGTTCGCTTCAGGTATTCGGCGCCGTCTCCGCCGCCGGAGGAAAGCAGCGAGGTCGCTGAAGATGCGCTGAACACCATGACGGCCCCAATCGCGAGCAGGCATAGCGTCGCGGTCAGGAGCAGGGAGTACTCGATCGGAGGGGCGCTGCGACTGCCCCCGCCCCGGCCGATCACGACAGGGCCTCCACCAGCTCGCAGAAGCGGTCGCCCCGCGCCTCGAAGTCGGCGAAGGCGTCGAAGCTCGCGCACGCGGGCGAGAGCAGGACCACCTCGTCCTCCCGGGCGCGCGCGGCGGCGTCTGCCACCGCGGCCTCCAGGGTGCCCGACCCGACGATCTCCACGCCGGCCGCGGCGGCGGGTGCGAGGTCACGCGAGAGCTGCTCGGCAGCCTCACCGATCAGGTAGACGGCCGTGCAGCGGTCGGCTGCCGGGCCCGCGAGGGCCTCAAAGCTCTCGCCCTTCAGGGAGCCCCCCAGGATCAGGTGGAGGCCGCCCTCGAAGGCGCTCATGCCCGCCAGCGCCGAGGCCACGTTGGTCGCCTTCGAGTCGTTGACCCACAGCACCCCGTTCCGCTTACGTACGCGCTCGAGCCGGTGCGGCACGCCCTCGAAACTCCGGAGGCCGTCCGCGACCGAGTCGCGTGGCAGGCCGGCCGCCAGGGCCGCCGCGGCGGCGGCCATCGCGTTCTCGACGCTGTGCCCACCCAGCAGTCGCAGCTCCGAAGCGCGCAGCAGGGGCTCGTCGTCGGCGAAGATGACGCCGTCCCGCAAGCTCAGCTCGCAGTCCGGGTCGCCCGACTGGGCCTCGGCCGGGCAGAAGCGGATGCGGCGCGCGCAGCCGCCCAGGTCGCGTCCGCGCAGCTCCGGGATCGATCCGTTGAAGACGGCGAAGTCGTCGTTCCCCTGGTTCGCGAAGATCCGCAGCTTGGCCTCGAGATAGGCCTCCATCGTGCCGTGCCGGTCCAGGTGGTCGGGGGCGAGGTTGATCAGGACCGCGCACTCCGGCGCGAAGGCCGACGAGTCCTCGAGCTGGAAGCTGGAGCACTCCGCGACGACCGAGGTATCAGTGTCGATCTTGCCGACCAGGTCCGCCAGCGGGCGGCCCACGTTCCCGGCCACGGCGACGGGCACGCCCGCCTCCCGGTGCAGGTGGCCGAGAAGCTCGGTCGTGGTCGTCTTCCCGTTCGTGCCGGTGACGGCCAGCAAGGCGTTCGGAAGCGCCCGCCAGGCCACCTCGAGCTCGCCGGAGACATCGATCCCACGCTCACGAGCGGCCGCCACGGCAGGTGCCTCCTGGGGCACGCCAGGGCTCTTGACCAGAGTCCTGACCTCGTCCAGCAGCCCCGTTCCGTCCACGTTCAGGTTGACTTCGACCCCCGCCCGCCCGAGTCCTTCCGCTCCCTCAGGGTGCATCAAGTCGCAGCCGATGACCCGCTCCCCGCGCTCGGCGAGCATGCGCGCGACGGCCTGGCCGGAGCGCGCCAGGCCGACCACCAGGAACGGCCCTTCGGGCAGGGGCGGCCGCGGCCTGGGATCAGCGAAGTGGTTCACATAACCGGATTCGTCGGGGCGCCCATTTCCCCTTCCGATGCGGAAACAGGCACTCCGAGGGGTGCTTGGTCAGTGGGTGTCGAAGTACATTCGGATGCAGACCCCCGGATCTACGTCCTCGAAGTGGACCGGGCTCGACAGGCGCCCGATCAGCGGTAGGCCCATCCCGAATCCGTTCCAGTCCGGATGAGGCGACATCCCGACGCCGCGGTCCACAACCGCCACCACCAGCTGTCCTGCTCTGAGCTCAGCGTTGACTCGGATCTCCCCGTCGGCCTCGCCGCGGTAGCCATGGCAATAGGCATTCGTGACCGCCTCCGTGACCGCGAGAGCGACGTCGGTCCGATCCGCTCCGCATTGAGCGGCGATCCGATCGACCGCACGCCTGGCCTCCGCGATGCTGGAGGCCTGCGCCGGCAGTTCCATGGACAGCAGTAGCTCGGAGGCCATGGTTTTCGCTACCCGCGCAATACGCGCGTCTAAACGGGTGTGGATTGCAAAACCGGGGCTCTTTGGCCTTTGGTCTGGCAAAATCCTCGTCGCGCAATGGAGGCGCATCCATTTCTTCGAGGACTCGGGCATGGACGGTGCGGATCAGACAAGGTCAGGGGCTCGGCCGCCGAAGCCGTTCTCGATGCAGGTTCGCGAAGAAGGCGGCACGTCGTTCATCGTTCTTGCCGGCGAGTTGGACCTTGCCCACTCCGACCGGCTCGACTCCGCGATACGGAAAACCGAGAGCGACGGCGCGGCTCGGATAGTCGTGGACATGGAGGATTTGACCTTCTTGGACTCCATGGCCCTCAGCATGATCCTCGGAGCCATCCGACGCCAGGAGGGACAGAGGCGCTTGCAGTTCATCCCGTCGAAGCACGACGCCGTCCAGCGAATCCTTTCGCTCACGAACACCGAGGACCTGTGCTTCTGAGCCGTTGGCTCCGCCCGTTGGCGGTGGAAGTCGTTCCTCTGAAGCCGGGCCTCCTGCGAAACCCGGCGGCTTGAGGGGGCAGCCCTGCGGGATCCCTCGTCACACGGCTGCTAGAAGACCCGCTGTGCCAGGTAGATGGCCAGCAGGACGAGGATCACGATCACGAGGATGGTGACGATGTCCATATCTGGAGTCCTCCTCTCGGTCGTCGATGACCGCTAGGGCCTACCCGGTCGAGCCCGGCCGTAACCGCGGCTACGGGCCGGGGCTCGCGCGCGTGCCGGACCGCCGCGGAGGCTTCGTTCTTGCCAGCGCCTCAAGCTTCAGCAGGCGCTGCTCTCTGCCCAGACGGCCTAGGTCCCGATCGACTGCTGATACAGCGTGAAGCCGATGCCCGAGCAGACCGCGGCGATGATCCAGAAGCGAAGCATGATCTTTGTCTCGGACCAGGCGAGCAGCTCGAAGTGGTGGTGGACCGGGGCCATCAGCAGGATGCGGCGGCGGAACGCCTTGAAGGTGAGGACTTGGAGGGCCACCGAAAGGGCCTCGATCACGAAGATGCCGCCGATGATGACCAGCAGCACCTCGGTCTGGGTCATCACGGCCATGGCTCCGATCGCGCCGCCGAGGCCCAGCGAGCCGGTGTCGCCCATGAAGATTGAGGCGGGGAACGCGTTGAACCACAGAAAGCCCACGCAGCCGCCGACCAGGCATGCGGACAGCAACGACAGGTTCTCCTGCTCGTTGGTCACGAAGGTGATCGCGGTATAGGCCAGGAAGACGATCGCGCAGCATCCGGCTGCGAGCCCGTCGAGCCCGTCCGTCAGGTTCACCCCGTTCGACGCACCGGCGATGACCGCGTAGATCAGCAACAGGTACGCCCAGTTCGGGATGTCCAGCTCGGCGTCAGAGATGCGCAGCTCGACGACCGAGTCCAGGCCGACTTCCTCGGTGGCGACGTAGTAGAGCCCGAATGCAAGGACGAACTGCGCCGCCAGCTTCCAGCGCGCCGAGAGGCCGAGGGAGCGGCGCTTGGCGAGCTTGGTGATGTCGTCGGCGAAGCCGATCGCCGCGCAGCCGATCGCCACGCCGAACACCGCCAGGCTGGCCGAGTCCCTGTCGGAGAGCACCAGATAGGGGATGGAGATGGCGGTGAAGACGATCAGCCCGCCCATCGTGGGCGTGCCGGCCTTCTCATGGTGCTCCTCGGGGCCCTCCTCGCGGATCTGCTGCCCGAACTCCTGCAGGCGCAGGTACTCGATGAACTTCGGTCCCAGGAAGATGCAGATCAGCATCGCCGTCATTCCGGCGATCAGCACCTCACCCATTCGCGTCGCTCTCTCCATCCCGAGGCGCGGCTGACGGGCTCGCTTCCGAGAGGATCTCGGCGACGCGCTCCAGGCCGACCGCTCGGCTGCCCTTGACGAGGACCGCGTCCCCTGGCCCCAAGGTGTCTCGGAGAGCGGCGGCGGCCGCCTCGGCGTTCGGGACGTGAACGTCGGGCTCGTAGGCGCCTGCGAGCTCGCCGACGCCGATCAGGTGGGAGACGCCGACGTCCCGGGCGTGCTCGCCGATCTCGCGGTGGTGGGCGGCCGCCCCGGGACCGAGCTCGAGCATGTCGCCCAGCACCGCCATGCGCCGCCCGTCGGTCCGCAGGGTGGCCAGGTGGTCGAGCGCAGCGCGCATCGAGACCGGGTTGGCGTTGTAGGAGTCGTTGACCAGGATCGCGTTCCCCGGGAGCTGGACGAGCTCCCCACGGAGGCGCGAGAAGACTATCCCCGGCGCCCGCCGGGCCATTCCCTCAAGCGACAGTCCCAGCGCGAGGCCCGCGGCGATCGCCGCCAGGGCGTTGTCCAGGTTGTGGGCCTCCACGAACGGCAGCTTGAACGCCCGCTCCCCGGCCGGGGAGACGACGACGGCGTTGGTCTCCCCCGCCTCAGCCAGGATCTCGCGCGCGTGCACGTCTCCGCCCTCGCCGAAGGTGATCCGCCGCCGCGCGCGCGAGACGTGCGGTCCAAGCACCCCCGGGTCGGCCGGGACGACCGCCGTCCCCTCCTCGGTGAGTCCGTCGATCAACTCGGCCTTCGCCTCGGCGATCGCCTCGATGCTGCCCAGCAGCTCGACGTGAACCGGGCCGACGTTCGTGATCACGCCGACGTCGGGCTCGGCGATCTCGCACAGCTCGGCGATCTGCCCCGGACCCCGCATCCCCATCTCGAGCACCAGCGCCTCAGTCCCCGGCGGGGCGGCGAGTATGGCCAGCGGCAGGCCGATCTCGGTGTTGAAGTTCTCGCGGCTCGCGTGAGTCCTGACAGGGAGGATCGCCCGGCAGACGTCCTTGACCGACGTCTTCCCCGTCGACCCGGTGATTCCGATCACGCCGGCTCCCAGCTCGCGTCGCCAGGCGCGCGCCAGGGACTGAAGGGCGCCGAGAGGGTCGGTTGCGCCAAGGACCCATCCTTCTCCGGTCCCTCCCCCGCGCTCGCGCTTGGCGGCGATCTCGTTGGCCCAGGGAGTCCCGACCAGGACGCCCCACGCCCCCGATCCGAGCGCGGCCCCCGCGAACTCCCCGCCGTCCATCCTCTCTCCCGGCAGGCCGACGAACAGGTCTCCATCCCGCACTTCGCGGGAGTCGATCACGACCCGCGTGGCTCCCCCGGGGGGGCCGTCGGCGAACGCGGTCGCTCCGGCCGCTGCGGCCAGCCGCTCCCCGCTGAGCTCGATCACTTGGCGGCGCCCGCCGAGAGGCCCCGCAGCTCCTCGCGCGCCACGTCGCGGTCGTCGAACGGGATCTTCCGCCCGTTCTCGAACTCCTGTCCCTGTTCGTGGCCCTTGCCGGCGATCACGACGGTGTCTCCCGTCCCGGCGCGCGAGAGGGCGAGCGCGATCGCCCGGCGGCGATCAGCCTCCACAACCACCTGGTCCCGGTCCGGGATCCCCGCGAGGATGTCGGCGATGATCGCGTCAGGCGCCTCGGAGCGCGGGTTGTCCGACGTGACCACCGGGACGTCCGACAGCTCGGCTCCGGTCCTGCCCATCAGGGGACGCTTGTCGCGATCCCTGTCGCCGCCGCAGCCGAAGACAGCGATCAGTTGTCCCTCGGTGATCTCGCGCGCGGCCTTGAGGACGTTCTCGAGCGAGTCGGGCGTATGCGCGTAGTCGACCAGCACCGAAAAGGCCTGCCCCTCCTCGATCGGCTCGAAGCGGCCGGGGACCCGGCCGGCGGACGCCAGCGCCGCCACCGAGGATTCGAGGTCGAGACCGAGTGCGTCCGCGGTCGCCAGGGCCGCCATCGCGTTCTCGACGTTGAACTGGCCGGGGAGCGGGGTGATCACGTCGAAGTGGCCTTGGGGCGTGAGGCACTCGAACCGCGAGCCGGAGGCGTCGAAGACCACGCCGCGGGCGCTGAAGTCCGCGTCCGCGCCAGCCGCCGAAATCGTCAGGCACTCGGCTCCCTCTCCATGGGCCAGCTCCTGTGCCAGCCGGCGGCCGTAGGCGTCGTCCACGTTGATGACCGACACGCCGCCCTCCAGAACCAGGAGCGGCGAGCCGCCCTCGGCCGAGAAGAGCAGACGCTTCGCCGCGAAGTAATCCTCCATGTCGGCGTGGAAGTCAAGATGGTCCTGCGTCAAATTCGTGAACACCTTGACGTCGAAGTGGATCGCATCGGCGCGGTGCAGCACCAGTGCGTGCGAGGAAACCTCCATTGCGCAGGCTTCGTCGCCCGAGTCCAGCATCCGGGCGAACGTCGCCTGCAGGTCGATCGCCTCGGGGGTGGTGCGCTCGACCTCCTCGACCTGGCCTCCGACGACGCGGTGCACCGTGCCCAGCAGGCCGCAGCGACGCCCCGCCGCCTCCAGCAGCCTCCGGATCAGGAACGCGGTGGTCGTCTTCCCGTTCGTTCCGGTGACCCCGACCACGCTCAGCTCAGCAGTTGGATCGCCTTGGAAGGTGGCCGCCAGCGGCGCCATCGCGGCGCGGGCGTCCGCCACCCTCACCTCGGGCACTCCCAGCTCCAGCGGACGCTCGACCACCAGCGCGGAGGCGCCGGCCTCGACGGCGGCGGGCGCGAACTCGTGGCCGTCCCTGCTCAGGCCTGTGACGCAGAAGAAGAGGGTTCCCTCGCTGACGGCGCGGCTGTCGTAGGCGAGACTCGTGATCGGGGTCTCGTCCGCGCCCCGCACCTCGGCGGGGAGGTTCGCTGCGCGAACCAGCTCGGCCAGCTCCATCGGGCGCAATGTTATGGACGCGGCCGGGGGGCTAGGCGAGCGAGCGCTCGGCGTCGCGCTCGGCCGACTCGGCGGCCTCGAGCTCCCGCTCCGCTTCGTCTCGCGCGCCCTCCGCGTCCCGCAGGCGGGAGCGAGCCCGCTCGACGGCTTCCTCGGCCTTGCGCAGCTTGGCCCTGGCCCGCTCCGCGCGCTTGGCCGCGGCGGCGTGTGTCCGCTCGGCGGCCTGCCGCGCGCGCGCGGCCGCCCTGGGATCGTGCTCGGCGGCCTCCGAAGCGGCGTCGGCGGCCCCCCGACCCCGGCGCTGGGGCTCGGGCGCCGAACCGAAGCCGACAGGCTCCCGGTCGCGGGCGATCCGTCCCTGCTCGAACTCCCGCCGCAGGTCCTCGTCGGTGGCGAGCGCTCGCAGGGTGTCGCGGGCGCGGTCCAGATTCGCGGGGCTTGCGTGGCCACGATCCTCCAGGGCCGTCGCGACTGCGCTCATCAGCGATTCGATCGCGTCTTGCTGGGCCGACATCGCCTCGCGCAGCGCGTCCCCGGCCCCCGTCGCTCCGGCCCCGCGCTGCGCCTTCGCCAGTCTCTGTCCCGAGCGCAGCAGCTCGCCCGCCGCATCCGGATCCGCGGCCGCCGCCCTGTTCACCGCCCACGCCGGGACGGTCGGCTTCACGAGCTTCTGGACGCGGTCGGCTTGCGGCTTCTTACCGCTCTTGCTCAGCTCCTTCGCCAGCTCGTTGCGCGCGCCCACGAACTCCTCGGGCAGAAGCGAGTAGAGGCCCAGCTCCTCCTTCGTCGGCTTCGCGGTCACCGTCAGGCCGGGTCGGCCAGGTACTCCTCGTCGGTGACGTGCTCCCCCCAGTGGGCCGAGACACCGTCGGCGTCGGCCTCCTGCAGCGCCAGATGCGTCATGAAGGTGCGCGGCGCGGCGCCGTGCCAGTGGTCCTCGTCGGGATCGAAACGGACGGTGTCACCGGCGCGGATCGCGGCGACCGCGCCGCCGCGGCTTTGGACCCTTCCCTCTCCTTCAATGACGTGGAGCACCTGTCCGAGGGGGTGGCGATGCCACGCGGTGCGGGCGCCCGGGGTGAAGTGGACCGAGAGGGCGCGCATCCGCGAGGGCAGTGGGGCGCCGGTGTCGATGGCGTCGAGCCAGACATCTCCCGTGAACCACTCTGCGGGACCGCGGGCGGTCTCCGGCCGCGTGCGCTCGATCTCCATGTTGCCTCCCTCGGGTCTGATGCCGGACGGGATGGAGGCTAGCCGCGCGAGGAGCAGCGCGGCTGCTCGGACTCGATGGGCTAGCCAGGCGATATTCCCAGGTACGGCAGGGCGAACTCGGCGATGTCGCCGAACACCGGCGCCGCCACGACACCGCCGCTGTGCTCGTACATCGGCTCGTCGACGATCACAGCCACGAGCAGCTCGGGATCGCGGGCCGGAGCGAACCCGACGAACGAGGCCACGTAATCGGTCTCCGAGTACCCACCGTCGACCGCCTTTTCGGCGGTGCCCGTCTTTCCTGCGAGCTCGTAACCCGGCACCTCTACCTCGGGGGCAGTGCCGCCGGCCGCAACGACGCCCTCGAGCATCGAACGCAGCTGGGAGGCGGTCGCGGGACTGAGTACGCGGGTGCCCTCGGTGTCGCGCGGACGCGCCTCGCCCGCCGCCTGAGAGATCAGGCGCGGGTTCCGCAGAATGCCGCCGTTCGCGATCGCCGCGTATGCGGTCGCCATCTGCATCGGCGTCACCGACAGTCCCTGGCCGAGCGGCATGTTGCCCATGGTCGAGCCGGAGTAGTCGTCGACGTCCAGCAGGATTCCCTGCTCCTCGCCGGGGAACCCGACTCCGGTCGGCTCACCGAAGCCGAAACGGCGAACCCACTCGTCGAAGCGCTCGGCGCCGACCTCCGTGCCGATCTTGACCGCCCCGACGTTGGAGGACTGGGCGAGGATCTCGGCCACCGTCGCGTGGATCGTCGGCCGCGCGTGGGCCTCCTCGATCACGCGGTCGGCGACCTTGATCGTCGGCGGCAGATAGAAGCTCGTTTCGGGGCTCACGAGTCCTTCCTCCATGGCGGCGGCGACCGTGAAGGCCTTGAACGTCGAGCCCGGCTCGTAGGTGAAGCCCGTCGTGCGGTTGAGCAACTGCTCATCGGAAGCGTCGCCCGGGTCGTAGGGATCGAAGCCGGGCCAGTTGGCCATCGCCAGGACGTCGCCTGTGTCCGGGTCCATCACGACGGCGCTGGCGCCGGCAGCGGAGTACGCCTCGCCCGCGGCGGCGATCGCCTCTTCGGCGCGGGCCTGGATCGCGGCGTCGATCGTCAGCCTGAGGTCCTCGCCCGTGGTCGCCTCGGTGAGGGTGTCGAAGCGAATCGGCTCGCCGCGGGCGTCGTGCACGACCTCCTGCTCGCCGTTCTCTCCGCCCACCGTATCGTCGAGCGCCTGCTCGAGGCCCGTCAGGCCCTCGTTCTCATCGTTGACGGACCCGATCACCTGCGCCGCCAGCTCGCCCTGGGGATAGATGCGACGGCTGTCGGGCAGCGTCGAGATCCCGTGTATCTGAAGCTCATCGACCGCGTCGGCCTCGTCTACTGAGACCTTCTTGGCGACGTAGGCGAAACCGGAGTCGCGGTCCGAGAGGGCATCCTCGATCTCGCCGCGCGAGACGGGCAGCACCTCGGCCAGCCGCTGCGCGGTCTGCTTCGGGTTCTTCACCTGGTAAGGCGTTGCGATCACCGTGGCCGCATCCTCGGACACGGCCAGGACCGTGCCGGTGCGGTCCAGGACCCGACCGCGCTCGCCGGGAACCGGGATCGTCGTCACCTGCTGGGTGCGGGCGTCCGCCCGCAGCTCGCCGCCGCGCACCCCCTGGAGCCACGCGGCGCGCGCGAGGGCGACCGAGAACAGCAGCAGGAAGCCGCAGAAGATCAGGCCAAGCCGCCGGTCGATCAGCTGCATCGTCCCCGTCCGCGGCCCTTACAGGCCGATGCCTCCGCTCGAGCCGCCGTCACCCGATGGCACCGGCACCGGCACCGGCGCCGGCTCGGGCGCGGGGGTCGGCGACGTCGGTAGGGGCGCGGCCGGAGCTGGGGCGGCAGCGGACGGGGCGGCGGGCTCGGTGGGCGTCTGGGCGTATCCCGGCTCCTCGTAGACGGTGGAAGTCGTGGTGGGCATGGTGGACGGGGAGGCGTCCGTGCTCATCACGGTGTCGCCGCCGAGTGCATCGGCCAGACGCTGCAGATCGTTCTCCTGCGCATCCAGGTAGACGACCTCCTCCGGCCCGGGGACCCCCAGCCCGAGCGCCGTCGCGGCGTCCGCGACTCGGCTGGACGAGAGCGTCTCGGCAAGCTCGGCGCGCAGGGCCGAGTTGCGCTGCTCGTATTCCTCGATCGCCTGGCTCACCCGTCCCGAGGTCGTGTTGATGGAGAGGCTGATCACGTTCAGCGCGACGATGCCGCCGAGCAGGGCGCAGAGGACCGCGATCCATCCCCGTCCCGCCGTGAGTCGGACGATCAGGCCGGAGTCGGAGAGGTCGCGCACCGCTCCCGCGGTGCGAACGGCCGCGTGCGGGATCAACGCGGCGCCCGCCAGGGCGGGGTTCGGCCGCGGGGCTACCCGCGCCTGAGAACGACGGGAGGCCGCGCGCTTCGCCGCGGCTCCGGTCGCGGACGTGCGCTTGGCCGGGGTTCGTGCCGGCGTCGTTCGCCTGGCTGCCGTGGAGCGACGGGTCCCGGCGGCGCCGCCCAGTGTCTTGCGCCCGGCGGAGCGCTTGGAGGGGCGGGGAGCGCGGGCCGGGGCCCGGCGCGGCGCGACGGCCGGGGCGCCCATCAGGCCTGGCCTCCGCCCGAGTGCCCGTTCCCGTTCGTGGCCTGGTCGCTCAGCTTGCGTGCGGCGCGCAGGTGCGCCGACGCGGAGCGGGGATTGCGCTCGACCTCGTCGGGCGTCGGCGCGAGCGCGCGCTTGGTCAGCAGCTCGGCGTCCGGCTCCCGCCCGCATACACAGACCGGGATCTCCGGCGGGCACACGCAACCACGGGCGTGCTCGGCGAAGAACCTCTTGACGCGCCGATCCTCGAGGGAGTGGAAGGAGATGGCGCCCATCCGGCCTGCGATCGCCAGCACCGTCCAGGCGAGCGGAAGCGCGCGGTCGATTGCCTCAAGCTCGCCGTTCACAGCGATGCGAATGGCCTGGAACGCGCGTTTCGCGGGGTGTCCCCGCCCGAACCTGTCCGCGGGCGGCACCGCCGCCTTGATGGCGGCGACGAGGTCGGAAGTCGTTGCGAGCGGGCGTCGGCGGACGATCTCGCGGGCCATCGAGCCGGCCCTGCGCTCCTCCCCGAATTCGCGCAGCACCCGGGCGATGCGCTCCTGCGGCCACTCGTTGACGATCACCGCCGCGCTCAGGGACTGGTCGGGGTCCATGCGCATGTCGAGGGGCGCTTCGTAGGCATAGGAGAACCCTCGCTCCCAGGCGTCCACCTGCATGGAGGACATCCCGAAGTCGAAGACGATGCCGTCTGGGCGGACGCCCTCTCCTCGCAGCCCCTCGAGCGCCGGCGCGAAGTCCGAGCGGAGGAACCGGGTGCGGCAGGGACCCGCCGCCGAGAACTCGCGCCAGCGGCGCTCGGCCTCCGGGTCGCGGTCGACGGCGATCAGTTCTCCCTCGG
This sequence comes from Solirubrobacterales bacterium, assembly GCA_021323175.1. Lineage (GTDB taxonomy): Bacteria > Actinomycetota > Thermoleophilia > Solirubrobacterales > 70-9 > VGBV01. The sequence continues at coordinate 34,522 of JAJTCK010000015.1, forward strand.
CGCCCAGCCGCTCGGCGATCGGGCGGGCGTGTCCGCCGGCGCCGAACGTGCAGTCGAGGAAGGTCTCGCCCGGTTGCGGGTCGAGCACCTCGACGAGCTCAGCGGCGAGTACGGGTTCGTGGTCGGGTGGCACGTATTCAAGTTTCGCCGCCGCGGCCGCAGTCCCCGCCCCGGACGCGCGAAACGGCGGCCCTGGGGCCACCGCGGGCCGGGCGCGCGCGGAACGGGCGCCCGCCTTCCGCGCGCCGGTGTCCACCGTTCTGGTCAGTCGTGTGCCGCTGCCTCTTCGCGCCATCTCAGCCCTCGCTTCCCTGTCGGGGATCGATCTTTCCGGCGTAGCCCTCCGCCACCTGCCGCACGGTCTCCTTGGTGTCCGCGCCGTACTCGGGCCAGTGCTCGGCATCCCAGACCTCGATGTAGTCGCGCATGCCCAGGAGGACGCAGGTCCCGGACAGCCCCGCGTGCTCGACCAAGTTCTTGGGGACGCGGACGCGGCCCGCCGAGTCGAGCGCCTCGTTGTCGGCCGTGCCGAAGAAGTGGCGGCGCATCTTGCGTCCGTCCTCGGAGAGCGGGTTGGCGCCGCCGAGGATCTCCGCCGAGAAGCCCTCGTATGAGTCGGCAGGAAAGATCCAGACGCAGGGGTCGAGGCCCGCCAGGAGAATGACTCCGTCAGACAGCGCTGCGCGGTACTTGGACGGCACCGTGAGGCGGTCCTTCGCATCCAGGTTGTGCTCGAACTGACCGAGAAACGACAAGACGATCCTCTTCCTCTCCGGAGAACGAGCCGGTCTGTGTTCGGAGTGGGCCGGGGAGGTGAAGTGGGAGGAGCTTCACCACCCCGGCCCTGTTGACCAACTCAGTGCGGGACGTTAACCCACTGTGCCCCACTTTGCAACACATCCTCACACGCGGTATTGCACAGGATCCGTCGGACGGAACTGTTAGGCCGGGTTCGCAGGCCCAAGGAACCGCTTGGAGAGCCAAAAATACGGCGAATCCGCAACGCCGCGAACCGGCAATTAGCGGCTGAATCTGCAACGGCGGTTGCAGCAGGAAGGCGTTCCCAAAGCCATTCGTTGGCGACTTTTGGGGGCTATAGACCCCCAAATTCGCCATCATTGAACGCCGGGCGCCTTGGCCCCGGTTCTGTCCCAAAGTCCCCCGCCGGTCGCGCCTTCGGAGCCGGTTCTCGAACTGAGGCCTCCGGGGCGAGCCTTCGAACCCGGTTCTCGTCCGAGACCACCTACATCCCCGCCAGGAAGCGGTCCATGTTCGCGAGCAGCCCCGCGGCGATCATCAGCAGGACCGACGGCACCAGCAGCAGGGCCACGGCGAGCTGGATCTTGGG
>JAJTCK010000016.1 GCA_021323175.1 Solirubrobacterales bacterium
GGATGCGCCTCCTTCAGCGCGCGGACGGCCATCTGGACGACCCCCTCGTCGTCGTATGCGCCGGTGCCGTACTCGTCCTTGCTTGCCGGGATCCCGAACAGCAGCACCGCCCGGATCCCCACGGCCGCCAGCTCGGTCACCTCCGCGACGGTCTCGGAGATCGAGAGTCGCTCGACGCCGGGCATGGACTCGACGGGCTCCCGCACGCCCTCGCCGGCGGTCACGAACAGCGGCTGGACCAGATGCTCGGCCGACAGATCCGTCTCGCGGACGAGCTCGCGCAGCGGCTTCGTCCTGCGCAGGCGGCGCAGTCTGGTGGCGGGGAAGCTCACGGGATCGATTCTAGGGGTGGTGCGGCGGCCGCCCGGGCGCAGGCCTGTCGCGGGCGAGCCCGCCACGAATGACTACGCGAACCGGCGCAACGTCAATCTGGCCAGCGCAAAGTAGGCGACGGTCAGCAATGCCAGGTGCAGGAGGTTCAGGGGGAGCTCTCCGGCCGGGGAGAGGCCGGCGGAGAGGGCGTCCAGGGCAGGTCGGAAGGGGAAGGCCCCGGTGACGATGCGGATCGCGTCGTAGACGTCCTCGCTCACCGTCCCGGTGGGAACGAGCGAGAGGAACGCGATCGGCAGGGTCAGGGCGAACGCGGCCAGGGCGCTCGCGCGCACCTCGCGCGCCGCGACGCCGATGGCCGAACCCATCGCGGCGAACGCGGCGCCCGCCAGGACGATGGCGATGCCGAACAGCGGAAATCGGCTCCAGTCGAGCGATACGAACAGCTCCAGCACCACAAGCAGGACGAGCGCCACCGCGATCGAGCAGATGGTGCCGAGGCCGATCTTCTCGGCCAGCAACCCGGCCCGCGACACCAACCCGCGAGTGAGCCTGGTGAAGGTGTTCTCCTCGCGCTCCAGCGCAAGCGAACCGGCGACGAGCAGGGTGGTCACGAACATCAGCGTGATCGCGATGGCGACCGCGATCGCGAAGGTGTCGAGAGGCGGCACGTCGCCCGAGACGACTTCCTTCTCGACGGCGATCGGCTCGGCGACCGACCCCAGCAGCTCGTCGGCGAAGCTCAAATTCTCGCCGGCCAGCTCGGCGAACCGGATCACGGTGTCCAGGACCTCGCGACGGGGGCCCGAGACCTCAGAGCGCACGTCCTTCAGGATCCGCTCGGTGCGCTCGAGGCCCAGGACGTCGATGGTCTGGCCCAGGAAGGGGATGCTGAACTCGCCGCCCTCGACCAGCACGTCCAAATAGCCCAGGAGCTGGGCGGAGATCTCGTCCGAGAGGACCAAGTTCGCCTCGGTGATGAGCGACCGGATCCGGTCGTCAACCAGGTCTGCCTTGATCGGGTCGTCCTCGTTCACGTAGACCTCGACCGACGCCGGCTCCAGCCCCGCGCCCGCGAGCTGGTCCTGCAGTCGCTGCAGAAAGTCCCGGGGAAGGATCAGCGCGGCCAGCACGTCCCCGTCCTCGACCTTCGCGATCGCTTCCTCGCGGCTGTCGGTGTCAACACACTCGACGCGCTCGCAGAGCTGGTCGAACGCCTGGTCCTGGCTGAAGCCGCCCGCCCCCAATTCGAGGCCCTCGGAGGCCTCCTCCAGCTCTATCTCGTTGAAGAAGGCGACGCGAGGCTTGTCCGGGCCACGCGAGACCGCGAAGCCGATCAGCACCGCGAGCACGATCGGGTAGATCACCAGCAACGCGGTCAGGAGCGGCGAACGCCGCAGGATCTGAAGGTCTTTGAGCAGCAGCCAGCGCATCAGTGCCCCTGCTTCTCCAGGAATCGGACGAAGTCGGCTTCGGGGTCCGTGACCTCGCCGCTCGCGCCTGCGGCCTGCCGCATCGCCTCGAAGCTGCCGTCGAACAGGGACTCCCCGTCGGCCAGCACCAGCAGGCGGTCGCCGTAATGGGTCGCCTCCTCGATCTGGTGGGTCGAATAGATGACCGTGGTCCCCCGCTTTGCGAGGCCGGCGACGAACTCCCACAGGCGGATCCGCTGGCCCGGGTCGAGGCCCGCGCTGGGCTCGTCGAGCAGCAGGACGGCCGGGTCCGCCAACAGGCCGATCGCGATGTTGATGCGCTGCTGATTACCACCCGACAGCTCCGCGACCTGGTCGTCGCGGCGCTCCGCCAGGCCGGTCTGCTCCAGCATCCGCTCGACGGCCGCGTCGGGAGCCTCCACCTTCTCGAGTCGGGCGAACAGACGGAGGTTCTCCCCGACGGTCAGCCGACGGTAGAGCGCGGCCTGCTGCGGGACCCAGCCGACTTCGCCCGAAGGGGTCTCGACTCGGCCGGCGTCGGGAGGCCGGATGCCCGCGAGGATCCCCAGCATCGTCGTCTTGCCGGCGCCGTTTGGGCCGACGACGGCCAGCAGCTCGCCCCGGTGGACCTCGAACTCCACGCCCCGGAGCGCCTCGCGCTCGCCGAAGCTCTTGCGCAATCCGCTCACCTTCAGGACGACCGGCGCAGCCTCCTTGCGGGGCGTGGAGGCCTGGCTGGGCATCGCGCGAACGCTAGCGACTACCCTGCCCCGCCATGCGGCTGCTCTTCATCGGCGACGTGGTCGGCAAGCCGGGGCGCCGAGGATTGGCAGCGGCGATGCCCGCCCTGCGTGAGCGCCACCTGCCGGACCTGGTCGTGGTGAACGGCGAGAACTCCGCCGGGGGTGTCGGTGTCACCGCCGAAACCGCCGTCGAGATCTTCGAGGCCGGCGCCGACGTGATCACGCTCGGCAATCACACCTACCGCCACCGCGAGGTCTATCCCTACCTCGACTCCGAACAGAGGATCGTGCGGCCCGCCAACCACCCGTCGCAGAACCCGGGGCGCGGACACACGGTCGTGGACGCCGCGGGGATGCGGGTCGCGGTCGTCAGCCTCAGCGGGTCGCTCTACCTTCAGGTCGAGCGGCTGCCGTTCCCGGTGATCGACGAGGTGCTGGAGACCCTGGACGGCAGGGCCGACGCGGTGATCGTCGACTTCCACGCCGAGCTGACCAGTGAGAAGGTCGTGATGGGGTGGCACCTTGACGGCCGGGTCGCCGCGGTGCTCGGGACACACACGCACGTCCCCACCGCGGACGCGCGAGTCCTGCCCGGCGGAACCGCCCACATCACCGACGTCGGGATGACCGGGTCGCGAGACGGAGTGATCGGCGTCCGCTGGGAGCAGGCGCTGCAGTCGTTTCGGACGCAGATCCCGGTGCGATTCGAGCCCGCCGAGGGGAACGTCTGGGTGATGGGGGCCGTGGTGGAGATCGGCGACGACGGGCTCTCGCGCTCGATCGAGCAGGTGCTGGTGCCCGCCGACGAATCCTCTGGCTAGGCAGGCCCGCGCCGCTCGACGCCCGGCGCCTCGCGGGCGAGCCACGCCACCAGGAGGAACCCGAAGAACCAGGGGATGTAGAGGTAGAACCAGTGCTCCACGGTCAGCTGGAGCGCGATCAGGACGGCCGCCCCAAGCGCCGCGACGGTGACCGGCGAGCGCGCCTTGGGCCGGAATGCAACCAGCAGCGCCAGGCCCACGGCGAAGACCTCGAGCGCCGTCTGCAGCCGGCCCAGCTCGGGCTCCTGGCCCCAGATGCTGAACGGCGACTCGCGGTCCACCTGGTTGCCGATGGTGCGGTCCCAGAAGGTGTCGAGGCCCGGGTCAACGATCGTCTCCGCAAGCACGACAAGGCTCACCACCACGAACGCGGCGATGAACGGCGCGAGATTCGCAAGCGCTCGGCGGGCGGGGCCTGTCACGGCGGTGCCCCCCGCGTCCTGCGGTGACGCAGTGTCCTCGGATTTGGGGCCCCCCGCCGTGCCACCCGCCCGAGGATCGCTTCCGCGATACGTCCCGAACAGCGGCGCCAGGGCCAGCGGCGCGAACTTCGTCAGGGACGCGAGGCCCAGGAGGCCTCCTCGAACTGCGGGTTGGGCCAGGAAGAGGAGGGCGCAGGTGAGGAGCAGAGGGACCAGGGCGTCGTTCGTGTTCGACTCCAGGGCGAAAGCGGTGTAGGGGCAGGCGGCCCAGCCGAAGGCGAGCAGAATCCCAAGAGCTCCCCCGTCCGACGGGCGCAGGCGGCGGCCGAGCAGGAAGAGGGCGGCGATCGTGCCCAGATCGAAGAAGATGGCCGCGGCATGCGCCGCCGGCAGGTCGTCCCAGCTGCCTCCCCAGGGGAGGAGGTATTCGAATGGGGCATATGCGTAGTAGTTGGCGGGACCGTATGTATCCCCGCGGCTCACGTCCTCGGGGAAATTCCCGTAGAGCGGCTCCCGATCGGTGGTCAGGTCGGCCCCGACCACCCCCGCGTAGCCGACATCGATCACGTTCGAATCCGCCACGTTCAGGCCGATGCGGAACCCGATCAGGGCGAGGGTCGCAATCGCCAGCCACTTGACGGGAAGGGAAGGCCGCAGGCCCTCGCCGCCGCGGAAGGCGAGCCAGAGCGTTCGGACCAGCAGGTAAACCAGCACGGGATAGGCGAGTGGCACCGAGACCCCGATCTCGCCCTCGTTGAAGAAGAAGTGCGACACCCCGAAGCCGGCGGTGATGACGAACAGGTCCAGGTGCGCGACCCGCAGCGGCCGGCGCCAGTCGAACAGGCCGAGGATGAAGATGGCGCAGAGCGGCAGCCAGACATAGGGCGCGTTCAGCTTTCGCCCGAACGCGCCGTCATAGCCGCGGGCCATGGTCCAGGCCACCTGGTAGCCCGTCCAGGACTCCTCGATTTCGGCGCTGTCGTCGTCCACGACGACCTGCACGATCTGCTCGTCGTCGTCGAAGAAGCCGACCTCCCAGTCCCCGTCGCTGTCGGAGCGGTTGGCGGACGGGTGCAGGTCCGGGTTCCGCCGCAATGCGTCGGCCGCGTTGGGGTCACCCTTCGCGATCGTGACCGCGCGCTCCTCGCTGACCGGGGACTCGTCCTCGCCCGCCCGCTGATCCGAGCCCTTGCCCTGTGCGCCCGCCGCGGCAGGGAACATCAGAGCCAGGACGCCGGCCGCGGCGGCGAGGGCTAGGCGAAGGTCCAAATCTTGTTGCCGATGAAGTTGAACGGCATTGCGGCGGCGACCGCGATCGCCTGCGCCGGCAGCTCGGCGACATCGGCGACCTGGATCAACATCTCCAGGAAGACGAGGTTGATGCCAAGGGCCAGCACGCTGACAGTGAAGAACCGGGCGGCCTGGAAGCCCGCGTGCCCACGCTTCGCGTCGAAGGTCCAGTGCCGGTTCCACATGAAGTTGTTCGTGACGGCCACGCAGAAAGCGATCACCGCCGCCGGGATGTAGTGCACACCCAGGCCGTCGCTGCCATCGCGGAAGAACAGGCCCGCTCCGGTCAGGACCGCGAAGACGGTCAGGTTCACGAAGTATCCCGAGAGGCCAACCAGCCCGAACTGGAAGAGCTGGACCCAGTTCTCGGACCGGCGCGTTCCACGCCCGATCCTCCTCGCGGTCTCGACCGGCGTCACGACGGCCACCTGAGCCCGATGCCGAAGTGCTCCAGGATGACGGGAGCCAGGTCTCGCAGGGCCCACTGGGGATTGCGCTCCGGCTCGTCGGGGCCGCAACCCACGAAGAGCAGGGGGGCGAGCGAGTCCTCGGCGATGAGGGCCCCGTGGCTGCCCCCGCCCAAGTGGCTCACGCCGCCCCAGTCGGTGCACTCGTATCCGTGGGCGGCGGAGACCAGCATGTCGCCGGCGTGTGGCGAGACGAGCGCCGACCACAGGCGGCCGAGGGCGTCCGGGTAGGCCTCGCTCTCGAACCGCTCTCCCCCCTTTGCGGCCGCGAGAGCCTCCATGTCGCCGCTCACGTTCCAGCGGCCGCCGCGGCGGTCGCGCGTGGCGCCGCCGGGATTGAACCTGAGCTCGTGCCCGTTGCAGACCACGACGGCTTCGGTCCCTTCGCCCGACCCCTCCAGCCCGACGCCGCTGCGGATCACGGGCCGGTCCCGGTCGTCGGCGAGCCAGGTAACGAGGTCCACCCCTGCCATATCGCGCAGGCGGTCGGCCACCTTGCGATGCGCCCCGGCGTGCCCGGGCCCCCCGCCCAGGATGTAGACGGCGGCCGCGCGCGAGGTGGGGCAGACCGCGATCTCGGCGTGCTCGGGCCGGTCCGAGTTCGGCTCCAGCACGCGCCAGTCCGCGCCAAGGTCCTCGGCCAGGCGCAGCTCATGCTCCACCGGAGTCTGGGCATGGTCGGCGGTGAGGATCACGGCGTGGTCGTCCAGGAAGGAGTCCAATCCGCCGCCGGCCTCGACGATCCTCGCGAAGGCGTCGTCGGCCTTGGCGATCGACTGCACCTGTGCATCGGGGCCGTGGCGGTGGGAGTGGAAGTCGTTGTCGGGCAGCGCGAACAGGAAGAAGTCGTAGGCGCCCTCGCGCACCAGCTCCTCGCCGACGCAGGCCGAATAGTCGTCGCGGTTGCCTGGCCGGCCCATGTTCGAGACGCAGCCGGTCGGCCTGCTCGCGTACAGGTCGCCGTAGAAGAACTCGTCGGGCGCGTAGACGGCGTGGCGAAAGTTTGCGACGGCAAGGGCCCGGCGAGCGAGCCCCTCCAGGCCGAGCTCGTGGCGGCGGCGCCCCCGCCAGATCAGGAACGGGGTGGTCGCAGTGCGAACCCCAGCGTCCCCGAGCCGCTCGAAGACCGTCAGCGCCTCCCAGCTCAGGTGGTCCAGGTTCATGTTGTAGACCAGGTCGTACATCGCCCGGAAGAGGCCGAAGGTCCTGGTCGCCTCGAACGATGACCCGTACTCGATATAGCGGCGCTCCAGCCGATGGAACCAGTTCATCCCCATGACTCCGTGGCTGCCGGGGCCGACGCCGGTCAACATCTCCGAGCAGGCGACCGGGGTGACGGACGGGAAGCTCGAGACGCAGTCGTCGATCAGCCTGCCACGCTCGTGCAGCGCCGCAAAGGTCGGGGCCTCACCCGAATCCATCGCCTCACGCAGCATGCCCGGGTGCATCGCGTCCACGACCGCGAGGACGAGCTTCTTGGCCACTAGCGGAGGACCCGGAGTCCCTCGTGCTTTTGCTGCTCCCGGCGGCGGCGGTTGAGCCAGATCCAGGCCAGCGCGGCGGCGGCGGCCAACGAGACCGGAGGCACGAGGAGGCTGAGCGCCGCCAGTACGACGGCGGCCAGCACGACGATGGTCGTGACCCCGGCCGGGGTCCCCTCCCCGGCCCGCACGGGGGTCGCGTACCCCTGAGCCCGCCTGGCGGCCCCCGAGGTGACGTCGCGGCTGACCACGGCCGCCAGGGCTGCGCCGGCCAACCCGATCGGGAGCGCCGGCCAGACCGGCTCGCCGGCCCCGTCCAGGGTCAGGGCGCAGGCGACGATTCCGAGCGGAACGGCTCCCGCAATCGCGCCCCAAGCGGGCATCACCGGGGGCACCACGGCCCCGATGATGAGCCCGGCTGCGAGCGCCAGCCCGAGCGCCTGACAGATCTCCAGAAAGTCCATGGTCGGGCGTCGGAAGGCTGCGGGCGCTACTCGCTGCCGCCCGCGAAGTCCTCTGGCGAGACGTTGTCGAGGAACTCCTTGAACTTGTCCACGACCTCTTCCTGGTCCTCGGGGGCGCCGTCCTCGAACTCGATCGCGGACTCCTCGATCACATCGTCGGCCGCGAAGATCGGTGCGGAGCAGCGGACCGCGAGGGCCAGCGCGTCGGAGGGGCGCGAGTCGATCTCCAGCTCAGAGCCGTTCATGGAGATCGTGATCGAGGCGTAGAAGGTGTTGTCGCGCAGCTCGGTGACCGAGACCTTCTCGCACTTCGCGTCGATCTGCTCGAGAACCTCGGAGAGCAGATCGTGGGTCATCGGCCGGGGAGTCGAGGCGCCCTGAAGCTTCATCAGGATCGCCGCCGCCTCGGGATGGCCGATCCAGATCGGCAGGAACTTGTTGCCGTCAACGGTCTTCAGCAGCACGATCGGCTGCTTGCCGACCATGTCGAAGCTGACTCCGTAGATGGTCATGCGCTGCACTGAGGACTCCCGGCTCGGGCCACGAGGCGATTATAGGTCTGGGCTTGTCCGGCCCCGCGGGCGGCGCCGGTGGCCGCCGCAGCTTCCGCGCTGGGGGCCCTTCCCGGCCGCCGTCGAGATGGGCGATCCTGGACTCGAACCAGGGACCTCGTCCTTATCAGAGACGCGCTCTAACCGACTGAGCTAATCGCCCGGCATCCGGCGCCGGCTCTTTCGCTTCGGGTCCGGGCCGGCTTGGCGCAGTTTAGCTTCGCCGCGGGCGAACCCGCCGGGCGAGCGCTTCGAGCTCACCCAGGTCCTCGAAGCGGAGTTCGGCCTTGACCCCCTCGCCGGCGCGTCGGACCCGGACGTCGGCTCCGAGCGCCTCGCCCAGGGCGTCCTCGGCGTCCGACAACGCCGCCCGCTCCTCGGCACTGATCCGGCCTCCGGCGGGTGCCCTTCCCTTCGCTCTGGGCCCGGCGCCGCCCGGGCGGAGGCGGTCCTCGGTCTCGCGGACCGACCAGCCCTCCGCCGCGGCTCGCTTGGCGGCGGCGGTGCGGGCCTGCTGGTCCGAGAGCTGGAGGATCGCGCGGCCGTGGCCCTCCGACAGCTCCCGGCGCGCGAGCAGGGCCAGCACCGGATCGGGCAGGTCGAGCAGGCGGACCAGGTTCGAGAGCGCGGAGCGGCTGCGCCCGACACGACGGGCGAGCTCCTCCTTGGAGATGCCGAGGTCGTCCACCAGGGCCGCGCACGCCCTCGCCTCGTCGACCGGGTTCAGGTCCTCGCGGACCATGTTCTCGATCAGGGCCGCCTGCAGGCGCTCGTCCTCGGGCGAGACCCTGACCACCGCGGGGACCTTGGCCAGCCCGGCGCTCTGCGCCGCCCGCCAGCGACGCTCGCCCGCGATCAGCTCGTAGCGGCCGCCGTCCACCGGGCGGACGATCAGCGGCTGCAGGACGCCCGCGGCCTTGATGGACTCGGCGAGTGCGTCGAGCGCACCCTTCTCGAAGCTGCTGCGCGGCTGGTCGGGGTTCGGCCCGATCAGCTCGACCGGGAGCTCGCGCAGCTCGGGGCCGCCCGCTCCGCTTTCGGGCAGGATCGCGGCGAGGCCGCGTCCCATCCCCCGCTTGCGCTCAGCCAAGAGCCCTGACCTCCTCGGCGAACGCGGCGTAGGCCTCGGCGCCCGCCGAGTGGGGGTCGTGATGGCCCACCGGGATCCCGTAGCTGGGCGCCTCGGCCACCCGGATGCTGCGGGGGATCACGGTCCGGAAGACCGGCGCCGGCAGATGCTCGCGCAGCTCGCGCTCGACGTCGTGGGACAGCCGCGTGCGTTCGTCGTACATCGTGATCACGACGCCCGCCAGGTCCAGATCCGGGTTCAGCTCGCGCCGCATCAACTTCAGCGTGTCCAGAAACTGGACCAGCCCCTCGAGGGCGAGATACTCGGCCTGCACGGGCACGATCACCCGGTCTGCGGCGACCAGGGCGTTGACGGCCACCGGCCCCAGGGACGGCGGGCAGTCCAGCAGCGTGTAGGAAAACCGCTCCCGGACCGGGCCCAGGCCTTCGCGAAGGCGGGTCTCGAAGCCGTCGATGCGGGGCAGCTCGACCGAGGCGCCGGCCAGGTCGGCGTTGGCCGGCACCATCCAGAGGTTGTCCGGGCCGGCGGGGCGAGCCGCCTCGGCCACGGATACATCGCCGGTCAGGCAGTCATACGAGGACGGGGTCCGGTCCCGGTCGAAGCCGAGGGCCACCGTCGCGTTGCACTGCGCGTCCAGGTCCACGAGCAGCGTCTGGCGGCCGTCCCGGGCGACGCAGGTGCTCATGTTGACCGCGGTCGTGGTCTTCCCCACTCCCCCCTTCTGGTTGGCGATCGCGTAGACGAGGCCCATCAATCGGTTCCTCGGTGGCGCTGCGGCGCGCTGGCCATTGGTTCGTTTCCGGTCGTAGTCATTCGGAGCCGAACGGACGCTTCGCCGCCAAACCATTCCGGCGGGGTAGCTCGGTCGGAGTCGGGCCATTCTTGCGAAGCAGGTGGATGTGTCGGCCGCGGCTGCCGGGATAGGGGGTGATAGCGCGCACCTCGGTCGGCTCGATCGCGAGGCGCTCGCTCGCCCGTGCGAGTTCCGACTCCTCCTCAGCGTCACGGCGCCCCTTCCAGGCGACCAGGTGACCCCCCTCCCTGAGCAGCGGTGAGGCGAGCTCCGCCAGGGTCGCGAGACGCCCGACCGCCCGTGTGGTGACCGCGTCGTAGGCCTCGCGACCGCCACCGGGGGTGGCCCAGGCCTCGGCGCGCTGGTGCACGACTACGACGTTCCCAAGACCCAGCCGCTCGGCGGCGCTGGCGATGAACTCGCACTTTCGAGCGACGGACTCGATCAGGTCCACCCGCGCGTCCGGCAGGCTGGCGGCGAGCACGAGCCCCGGCAGGCCGGCGCCGGCTCCCAGGTCGGCGATCCTGCGGGCCGAGGAGAGCTGCTCGAACTCCAGGCCGCTGAGCGAATCGGCGATGTGGACCTCGGGCGCCCGCTCGCGCGTGGAGCCGGCGATCGGCGCGCGCGGGTCCTCGCGCAGGATCGCTGCGAGGACCTGAAGCTGCTCGTCGCCCAAGCTAGTCCGTGACCAGGGGAGCCACGACCACGCAGCGGTGAGGCTCGTCGCCCTCGCTGTAGGTCTCGACCTCGGGGCGCTCCCGGAGATGCTCGTGGACCACGCGGCGCTCGTTCGACCCCATCGGCTCCAGCTCGATCGCACGCCCGTCCCTGATCGCATCCTCGGCGGCCAGGTCGGCTCGCCGGCGCAGCTCCTCCCCCTGGCGGACGCGATATCCGGCCGCGTCGACCGTCACCCGCTTGCGGTCCGAGTGCCCGCGGTAGGCGATCTGGTAGCAGAGCAGCTGGACCGCGTCGAGGGTCTGGCCGTGGCGTCCGATCAGCAGGCCCACCTCTTCGCCCTCCACCTCAGCGCTGATCTCACCGTCGCTCTCAGAGACCACCACGTCCGCGTCGAGTTCCAGCTCGTTGACGATTCGCTCGAGGACGGCGCGCACGCGGTCGGCCGGCTCGGCCGGGAGCGTCTCGGCGGCGTTCTCGGCGCCCTCCACGCGCGCAGTCTAAGGGGCAGCGAGCCGCTCCACTTCGCGGAAGCTAACGGCGCCGCTTGCGCTTGCGCGGCGGTGGGGGCGGGGGCTTGGCGGGCGCCGAGCTCTCGGTCTTGGCCTGGATCTCCTCGGGGGAGGGCGGCGCCTGGGCCGGGAAGAACAGCTTCACGACCGCCTGCTGGCCCATCGTCCAGATGTTGGTGGAGATCCAGTAGACGAGCAGCCCGGCCGGGAACCCGATCATGATCGGCGTGAAGACCAGAGGGAGGCCGAGCGCGATCATCCGCTGCTGGCCGCTGGCGTTGCGACCGGTCATGATCAGCCCGGCGACCAGCGAAGTGACGATGTAGAGGACCAGCAGGATGATCAGCTCGCTGCCCGTCGCGTTCTCGGTCAGATTCTCGACGAAGAGCCAGGACTGCTCGCCCGCCTCCCGCACCTCATCCTTGAACTCGTCTCCCTGGAGCAGATAGAAGAGCGAGATGAAGACGGGCAGCTGCAGCAGCAACGGCAGGCAGGAGGCGAACGGGTTGACGCCGTTCTCCTGATAGATCTGCATCATCTCGCGCTGCATGCGCTGGCGGTCGTCCTTGTACTTCTCCTGCAGCTGCTTGATCTGTGGCTGCAGCGCGGACATGGCGCGCATCGAGCGGATCTGTTTGACCGAGAGCGGCAGGATCAGCAGGCGGGTGAGGAAGGTGAGGGCGACGATCGCCGCGCCGTACACGAGGCCCGCGTCATGCAGGAAGACGAGGACCTCGTTCGCGATGTCGATCAGCGGCTGCAGGACGTTCGCCGGGATCAGGTAGCCGAGGTCGACCAGGTCCATCAGGCGCTCACCCCCCTGCCGGCGCGCGTCGCATCGCACCGTTCAGGGGTGGCCGCTCGGAAGCGGCCGCGCCGGTGGGCGTGCGCGGCGTGCTGCGCGCTGCGGCTCGGGACGTCCCGGAACAGGCGCCGGTCGGCGAGGTCGTCGATGCCGCCGTCGCTCAACGGATTGCAGCGCAGCAACCGCCACGAGGCGAGGACCATTCCCCTGACTGGGCCCAACTCCCTGATCGCCTCGACGGCGTAGTCCGAGCAGGTGGGCTCGTACTTGCAGCGGCGGGGAAGGCCCGGGGAGATCCAGCGCTGGTAGGCGCGGATCGGGGCGAGCAGGGCGGCGGTGAGAAACCGTTTCACGACAAACGCCCCTCGGTCCCGCCCTCGCCGCCGCCGACGAGCTCAGCCAGCGATGCGAGCACGCCGTTCGCGCCCTCACGCTCGACCAGGCCTTCTATCCCAGGGCGGGCGACGATCACGTAGTCGTGGCCGTCGGGGAGGTCGCCGGCCAGCTTCCAGAACGACTCGCGGATGGCCCGCTTCACCTTGTTCCTCTGCACGGCGCGGCCGACCCTGCGGCCGACCGAGACGCCGAGTCGGGCCTCGCCGGACGCTTCGTCCTCGTCGCGCGCGAAGGAGTACAGGACCAGGAAGCGATTGCCCCGGGAGATTCCATCCCGGTAGACCCGGTCGAAGTCCCCGCTTCGGGACAGGCGGCGGCGTGGGCGTGCATCGCGGCGTCCCTGATCAGCCAAGGTCAGGGCGTGAGACGCCTGCGGCCCTTCTGGCGCCGGCGCCTCAGGATCGCGCGGCCCGAGCGGGTCCGGTTGCGCGCCCGGAAACCATGTGTCCGGGCGCGCTTTCTCTTCTTGGGCTGATAGGTCCGCTTCATTGTGGTGGTCCCGCCCGTGGGTCGAGGCCGTTTTACGGCCCGGATATGTGACCCGAGGGCGTCGGCAGTATAGGGCGTGACGTTTCCTGCGCGATTTGCATCGAGTCCGGATGGGCTCGGCTGGAACGCCGCGGGCCCGGGAGTAACATCGCGCGCCGCCGGGACCCCTCGGCGAAACCGGATGCGCACGATGACGGAGGAGGAGGACCACGGTTCAGGGGCGGGCGGACGAATGGGGCGGCGGCGGCCTCCGGGATGACCCCGCGGCCGGCGGCCCAGGCGACCTCCCGGCCGGCTGGGAGGTCGTCCAGGCCGAGCTCCGCGCATCGGTCACCGAATCCACCTACGGCCTCTGGTTCGCGCAGTTGCGTGCGGTCTCCGCTCGCGGCGCGGTCCTCTACCTGACCGGCCCCCAGCACGTCCGCCACTGGGTCGGCCGGCGCTATCCCGAGCTTCTGCAGGCGGCGCTGGTCAAGTCCGGCTCGCCTTGGCGGGACGTGACCCTGGTCGCCCCCGAGGAGGCCCCCCCGGACGCAGGCGGGCCTGGCGCCCGGGGCGAGAAGCGCGCGACCGTGACGCCGGCGCTGAACCGCTCCTACACGTTCGAGCGCTTCGTCATCGGGGACGGGAACCGCCTCGCCCACGCGGCGGCGCTCGCCGTCGCCGAGTCGCCCGGCCAGGCCTACAACCCTCTGTTCCTGCACGGGCCTCCCGGCCTCGGCAAGACCCATCTGCTCGGCGCCATCGCCAACTACCTCCACCACCACAGCCCTGACCTCGTCGCCCACTACACGACCGCCGAGTCCTTCACGAACGAGTTCGTCTCCGCCCTGCAGGGCTCGGGGATCAACGCCTTCAAGCTCCGCTACCGGGGCGCGGACGTCCTCCTGATCGACGACGTCCAGTTCCTTGAGGGCAAGGCACGGACAGCCGACGAGTTCTTTCACACCTTCAACGCCCTCTATGAAGCCGGGGCTCAGCTGATCTTCACCGCCGACCGGATGCCGAGCGAGCTCTCGGCCCTGGCCGAGCGGCTGCGACAGCGCTTCGAGTGGGGATTGACGGTCTCCCTGGAGGAGCCGGACCTGAGCACCCGCCTGATCTTCCTCGCGAATCTGGTGCGCGAGCGCAGCGAGGACGTCGCCCCGGAGGTGATGCGCGCGATCGCTTCGCGGGGAGCCTCGAACCTGCGCCTGCTCGAGGGAGCGCTGACTCGGGTGCTCGCCCTCTCGTCGCTGACTGCCTCAGCGGTCACGCCCGATGTGGTGGACCGGGCCCTGCCGGCGGGGCGCTTGGAGCCGCCGAGGCCGGCGCCCGCCGCGAGGCAGATCCAGCAGGCCACCGCCGACCACCTGGCCGTGCCGCTGGAGGAGATGCTGTCCACCACCCGCAAGGCCCCCGTCTCGAGGGCGCGGCAGGTGGCCATGTACCTGTGCCGCGAGCTCAACCCCGACCTGACCCTGCCGGCGATCGCGCGGTCCTTCAACCGCAGCGACCACACGACCGTGATACACGCCATCAAGAGAATCGAAGCCGGACGCTCCGAGGACCCGCACCTGAACGCCGCTCTCGAGACGATCGCCGCGGACCTGAGCGACCATCCGGCCGCGGCCCCGCCTGAGAATAGATCGTGACCGAACCGACTGAAAGACTCCAGGTGTACGCGTCTGCCGTTGGAGCTGGCGCTGTCCACATATCCACGCTCTCCACAACCCTTACTACTCCTAACTCTCCACCCAGAACTTCAACGAGACCGCAACCTCGAATCAGGACGAGCATCGAGACCCCATGAAGATCACAGCTACCCGCCAAGCACTCCTGGACGCGCTCCTCGTCACTTCGCGCGCCGTCTCTACCCGGGCCGCGCTCCAGGCACTCTCCGGCATCCACGTCTCCGCCAACGGGGAGTCTCGGATGCGCGCCACCGACATGGAACTCGGCCTGGACGTCTCGCTCGACGGCGAGTCGGACGGCGCCGGCGCCGTCGTCCTCCCCGGCCGGCTCCTGGTGGAGGTCGCGCGGTCTCTCCCGGACGGCTCGGTGACCCTCGAGCTGCGCGAGCAGGAGCGCGACGTGGAGATCACCGCCGGCTCCTCGCGCTTTCACCTCAGGACTATCCCCGCCGATGACTTCCCGCGCTTCCCCGAGGCCGAGGGGGACCCGATCGCGCTTCCCGGCCCTCCCCTGCGCGAGACCATCGGCCGTGTCGCACGCGCCGCGTCGCGCGATGAGGCCCGCCCGGTGCTGACGGGTGTCCTGGTGACCGCAGAGGGCACGGAGTTGACGATGGTCGCAACGGACTCCTACAGGCTGGCGGTGAAGCGGACCGAGCTCGAGTCGCCGGTGGCGAGCGCGATCGAGGCGAACGTTCCGGCGCGTGCGCTGAGGGAGCTCGCCCGGCTGATCGAGGGCTCGCCCGACGACCCGCTCCAGGTCTGGCTGACCCGCAACCAGGCCCTGTTCCGGGTCGGTTCCGTCTCGATGTCGTCGCGTCTGATCGATGGTCAGTTCCCGAACTATCGCCAGCTTCTGCCGGAGTCCTTCGAGCACGAGGTGAAGCTGCCGCGGGTCGAGCTCCTCGAGGTGACCCGCCGCGTCTCGCAGTTGGCCCAGCGAAACGCCGCCCTGCGCATGTCGTTCTCGGAGGGCGAACTGGTGGTCTCGGCGGAGACTCCTGACCTGGGCGACGCCCGCGAGGCGCTCCCGGCCCCGTACCAGGGCGAGTTGCTGGAGATCGGCTTCAACCCGGAGTTCGTGCGCGACGGCCTCGAGAGCATCGCCGACGACGAGGTCGTCCTGAAGCTGATCTCACCGCTGCGCCCGGGGCTGATCGAGCCCGCGGACTCCGACGACTTCAGCTATCTGGTGATGCCGATCCGCCTGAACGTCTAGGGGGATGGGCCGTGCACCTTGCCGCAGTCGAGTCGCGCGGGTTCCGCAACCTCGCTGACGCGCGCGTCGCGGTCGGCGCGGGCATCACCCTGCTTCACGGGCCCAACGGCGCGGGCAAGACGAACCTCCTGGAGGCGGTCTACTTCGGGCTGGTCGGCCGGTCCTTCCGCGCCGGCAACGACCGCGATCTGATCGCCTACGAGCAGCCTGCGGCGCGGGTCGAGCTGGAGTTGGCCCCCCAGGGCGCCGTCCTGCTCGCGGCCACCGACCGCCGCGGCGAGCGCCGCCATCTGCTGGACGGTCGTCCGCTCGGCTCGTCGGAGTCGCGGCCGCTGGTGAGCGTCTTCCATCCTGATCGCATGGAGCTGGTGAAGGGCCCACCGGCGAAGCGGCGCGCGCACTTCGACCGCCTGGTGGGAGCGCTGTGGCCCGCGCGGGCGGATCTGCGGACGCGCTACGGGCGGACCCTGGCCCAGCGCAACGCTTTGGTCGGCCGGATCGCCGCCGCTCTAGCCTCGCCCGCCTCACTCGCGACCTGGGACGACCGCCTCGCGGCCGAGGCGGTGCCGCTGATCGAGTCCCGCGCCGAGGTGGTCGAGGCCCTGAGTGCGCCCGTGACCGAGCTCGGCGCCGCCCTCGGCCTTGAGGGCATGGAGATCCGATACCGGCCCCGCGTCCCGCCCGAGCGCGAGCGCATCGGCTCGGGCCTCGCGGAGCGCAGAGAGCACGACCTGGGGCGCGCCTACACGTCGTTCGGGCCGCAGTTGGACGAGGTCGAGCTGCGCTTCGGCGGGCGGGCGCTGAAGCGGTTCGGCTCGCAGGGCCAGCACCGGATCGCCCTGCTCGCATTGCTACTGGCCGAGCGCCGCGCGCTCATCGCGGCCGGCCGGCCAAGCCCCCTGATGCTGCTGGACGACGTGATGAGCGAGCTGGATCCGGCCCGCCGCGAGATGCTGGTTGCGGCCCTCGCCGACGCCGGTCAGGTCATGCTCACCGCCACCGAGCGCGAGCAGGTGCCGGCTGCCGCGGGCGCCGAGGTGAGCGCGGTAGCGATCAGGGACGGGCGGCCGCTCGGTGCCGCCGGCCTGGGAGCCGCGGACCGGGACGCGGCGTGATGAGCCTGGGAAGACGCAACCCTCGTCCGCTTGCGGACGCCCTTCCCGCCGCAGTCGCTCCGCTGGCCCCCGACACTCTGCTGGGGGCGGTGCAGGCGGCCTGGGCCGCCGCCGTGGGGGAGAGGCTGGCAGCCCAGGCGAGCCCGGTATCGGAGCGCGATGGGGTCGTGACCGTCGCCTGCCGCTCGGCTACGTGGGCCCACGAGATCGATCTGCTGGGCACGCAGGTGCTCGAGAAAGTACGCTCCGAGCTGCCCGAAAGCGACGATTTGCGGGGCCTTCGCTTTCGCGCGGACGCAGCGAGCCGGTAGACCCCATTTTGTTCCTGTTTTGCAGGGATTTTGGGTCCTGGTGACGCCAGTTCCGAGAGCGCCGACTGGTAAACTTACGTGAACCTGCGTAAGGCCCCGATCCCCCACCCGCACGCCCAAGCCGCGCCGGAGACGAGGAGATCGGGGCTCCCCGTGAATGGACTGAAAGGAACCTGAGTGGCCAAGAGCACCGGCGGCGCCGGAGCCAGCAACAACAAGGCCGCGGCCACGCCCAGGGCGGCCGCGAAGCCCAGGAAGGCCCCGGCGAAGGGCAAGGGGGGGTCCGGCTACAGCGCCAAGGACATCACCGTGCTCGAGGGGCTCGAGGCCGTGCGCAAGCGGCCCGGCATGTACATCGGTTCGACCGGCCCGCGCGGCCTCCACCATCTGGTCTACGAGGTCGTGGACAACTCCGTGGACGAGGCGATCGCCGGCCACGCCGGCAAGGTCACGGTCACCCTGCATCCCGACAACAGCGTCACCGTCGTGGACGATGGGCGCGGCATTCCCGTCGAGAAGCACCCGAAGCTGCGCAAGCCCGCCGCCGAGGTCGTGCTGACCACGCTGCACTCCGGCGGCAAGTTCGGCGACGGCGGGGGCTACAAGGTCTCCGGCGGCCTGCACGGCGTCGGTGTCTCGGTCGTCAACGCGCTCTCGGAGGCGCTGCGCCTGGAGATCTGGCGCGACGGCGCCGTCTGGGAGCAGTCGTATGAGCGGGGCAAGCCCACCTCGAAGTTCAAGAAGGGCCGCGCCGTCAAGTCCACCGGCACCACGGTCACATTCAAGCCCGACATGGAGATCTTCGGCGAGGAGATCGACTTCGACTTCGAGACGCTCGCCGAGCGACTGCGCGAGACCGCCTTCCTGACCCGCGGCCTGAAGGTCGAGCTGGTTGACGAGCGAGGCGCCGGCGAGAAGATCGAGTTCCAGTACAAGGGCGGCATCGCCGACTTCGTCAGGCACCTGAACGAGTCCAAGGACCCGCTTCACCGCAAGATCGCCTTCTTCGAGGGCGAGACCAAGGAGGGCCAGGTCGAGGTGGCGCTGCAGTGGAACGCCTCCTACCAGGAGTCGATCTTCAGCTTCGCCAACAACATCAACACCCACGAGGGCGGCACGCATCTGTCCGGCTTCCGCTCGGCGCTGACGCGAACGCTGAACGCGATCGCCCGCAGCAAGGGGTTGCTGAAGGACAAGGACGAGAACCTGAGCGGCGAGGACGTGCGCGAGGGCCTGACCGCGGTGGTATCGGTGAAGCTCGCCGACCCACAGTTCGAGGGCCAGACCAAGACCAAGCTCGGCAACCCGCCGATCGAGGGCCTCGTCAAGGAGGTCGTGAACCGCAAGCTCGGGGAGTTCCTCGAGGAGAATCCCGGCGACGCGCGGCGCATCCTGATCAAGGCCGTGGACGCCGCGCGTGCCCGCGACGCGGCGCGCAAGGCGCGCGACCTCACTCGCCGCAAGTCGGCGCTCGAGAACTCCACCCTGCCCGGCAAGCTCGCCGACTGCTCGGTCAAGGACCCGGCGCTGGCGGAACTGTTCATCGTCGAGGGCGACTCGGCCGGTGGCTCTGCGAAGCAGGGCCGGGACCGCAACACCCAGGCCGTGTTGCCCCTGCGCGGCAAGATCATCAACGTCGAGAAGAGCCGCATCGACAAGGTGCTGGCCAACAACGAGATTCAGGCGCTGATCACGGCGATTGGGACGGGGGTCCACGACGAGTTCAACATCGCCGAGGCCCGTTACCACAAGGTCGTGCTGATGACCGACGCCGACGTCGACGGCGCTCACATCCGCACGCTGGTCCTGACCTTCCTGTACCGGCAGATGCCCCAGCTGATCGAGGCCGGCTACGTCTACATCGCGAAGCCGCCCCTCTACAAGCTGAAGCAGGGGTCGCGCGAGGTCTGGATCGAGCGAGAGGCCGAGCTCGAGGAGCTGCTGCTCCGTGACAAGCTCGAGGAGTTCAAGGTGACCGATGCCGACGGCAAACCCCACAAGCTGAGCAAGCGCCGCTGGCAGGACATCACCAGGCACTACAAGGCCTTCGAGGGCTGGCTGTCGACACTGCGCGCCGAGTTCGGTCACGAGAAGATCGACTTCATCGCCGAGTCCCACCTGATGGAGGCGGGAGCGAAGACGATGGCTGCCGCTGCGAAGCTGTTCAAGGCGAAGGACCCCAAGGACCGCGCGTACACGACGAGCCTGGTCAAGTCCGGCAGGGACTCGCTGGTGGTCAGGGGCGCCCACAGGCGCAGCGGCCTCGCGCGCGAGCACACGATGCCGAAGAAGCTGTTCGAGTCCAGCGCCTACGCGGAGCTGATCGAGGCGCACGCGAAGCTGAAGGCCCTGGTCGGCGAGCCGCCGTTCGTGCTGAACCTTGGCGACAGCGAGGCCACCGCGGACTCGTTCGGGGAGCTGCGCCGCCAGGTGATCGAGCTGGCGCGCGAGGGCGTGCAACTCCAACGCTTCAAGGGCCTTGGCGAGATGAACCCCGAGCAGCTGCGCGAGACGACGATGGATCCGGGCAGCCGCACGCTGCAGCAGGTCGAGATCGACGTGGCCGCCGAGCTCAACACCGAGCAGGCCTTCTCGGACCTGATGGGCGACAAGGTCGAGCCGCGCAAGGAGTTCATCGAGCGCCACGCGCGGGACGTGAGGTTCCTCGATGTCTAGCCCGCCGCCCGCACCGCCGCCCGCCGACGACGGCGACGCCGCCCTGGACGCCCTGACCGGCAACATCGAGCCGCGCGAGCTCGAGAAGGAGATGCGCTCGTCCTACCTCGATTACGCGATGAGCGTGATCGTGGGCCGGGCGCTGCCCGACGTGCGCGACGGCCTGAAGCCGGTCCACCGCCGCGTGTTGTACGCGATGCACGACCTGGGGCTGCAGCCCAACCGGGCCTACCGCAAGTGCGCCTTCATCGTTGGTGAGGTGATGGGCAAGTACCACCCGCACGGCGACTCGGCCATCTACGACACGCTGGTCCGGATGGCGCAGGACTTCAGCCTGCGCTATCCGCTCGTGGACGGCCAGGGCAACTTCGGCTCCATCGACGACGACCCCGCGGCCGCGATGCGGTACACCGAGGCGCGCCTGGGCCCGCTGGCGACGCAGATGCTGCGCGACATCGACGCGGACACCGTCGACTTCGGGCCCAACTACGACGAGCGCACCCAGGAGCCGCTGCTGCTCCCGGCCCGGTTCCCGAACCTGCTCGTCAACGGCGCCGCCGGCATCGCGGTCGGGATGGCGACCAACATCCCGCCGCACAACCTGCGCGAGGTGACGGCCGCGGTCAACGCGTTCATCGACGACCCCGAGATCGACCTGAAGGGGCTGATGAAGCACGTCAAGGGCCCCGACTTCCCCGGCGGCGGCACGATCATGGGCAGCGAGGGGATCCGTGACGCGTACGCCTCCGGTCGCGGCTCGATCAAGGTCCGCGCCAAGGCCCACGTCGAGCCGATGAAGGGCGGCAAGGAGTCGATCATCGTCACCGAACTCCCCTTCCAGGTGAAGAAGGGCGGGGAGGGCGGCTTGATCACGAGGATCGCGGACCTGGTCCGCGACAAGAAGATCACGGGCATCGCAGACCTGCGCGACGAGTCCGACCGCTCGGGGATGCGGATCGTGATCGAGCTGAAGCGGGGAGGCGACCCGGCCAAGGTGGTGCTCAACCAGCTCTACAAGCGCACCCAGATGCAGCAAAGCTTCGGCATCAACATGGTGGCGCTGGTGGACGGGGTGCCGCGCACCCTGAGCCTGCTGGAGACGATCCGCCACTACGTCGTGCACCAACGCGACGTGATCACCCGCCGCACCCAGCACCAGTTGGCGCGCGCCGAGGCCCGCGCGCACATCCTCGAGGGGCTGCTGATCGCCCTCGACGAGCTCGACGCGGTCATCAAGCTGATCCGCGCCTCGGCCAACCCCGACGTCGCCCGCGACGGCCTGATGGACAAGTTCAAGCTGACTCGGCCCCAGGCCCAGGCGATCCTCGACATGCGGCTGCAGCGCCTGACCGCGCTCGAGGCCGACAAGATCCGCGAGGAGCATGCAGAGCTCGTGAAGACGATCAAGGAGCTGCGTTCGATCCTCGCCGACGAGTCCAAGGTGCTCGGGCTGGTCAAGGAGGAGCTGAGCGAAATCGCCGAGCGCTACGGCGACGACCGGCGAACCGAGATCGCGGCCGCCGAGGGCGAGGTCGACATCGAGGACATGATCGCCGACCAGCAGATGGTCATCTCGCTGACCTCGTCCGGCTACGCGAAGCGGCTGCCCCTGGCGACCTACCGCCAGCAGCGCCGCGGCGGACGCGGAGTGATGGGGATGAACATGAAGGAGGGCGATTACATCGAGCACCTTCACGTCTGCTCGACACACGACTACCTGCTGTTCTTCACCAATCAGGGCAAGGTCTACCGCCTCAAGGTCTACGAGCTGCCTGAGGGATCACGGACCTCCAAAGGCCGCGCGCTGATCAATCTGCTGCCGCTCCGGGAGAAGGAGCGGGTGATGGCCGTCATCCCGACCCGGGACTTCAGCGAGGGCAAGTACCTCGTGTTCGGGACCAAGAACGGGATGGTCAAGAAGACCGACTTCAAGGACTACGACACCAACATCAAGGCGGCCGGCCTGATCGCGATCAACATCAACAAGGGTGACGAGCTGATCCAGGTCCGCCAGACCTCGGGCAAGGACGACATCATCATGGTCTCCAAGGCCGGGACGGCGGCCCGCTTCAACGAGACGCTGGCCCGCCCGATGGGGCGCGGCACGGCGGGCGTCAAGGGCATGAACGTCTCCGACAAGGGGAACGAGGTGCTCGCGCTCGAGGTCGCTCGCGACGAGGACGAGCTGCTGGTCGTGACCGAGAACGGCTACGGCAAGCGGACGCCGATGTCCCAGTATCCGGTCAAGGGGCGGGGGACCAAGGGCGTGCTCACGATCAAGCTGAACAAGAAGAAGGGCGGCGTGGCAGGCGCGTTGATGGTGCGGCCACACCAGGAGCTGATCTTCATCTCCCAGAACGGGATGGTTCAGCGGACGGGCGTCAAGGGGATCTCCCAGCAGGGGCGCGCGACCCAGGGCGTCAGGGTGATGAACCTGAAGCAGGGCGACCGGGTGAGCGCGGTGGCGCTGGTTGTCGAGTCGGGCAACGGAAACGGAGACGGAAACGGCGCGTCCGCGGACGCTTCGACGCTCGAGGAGGCCGCGGCCGCTGAAGGCGCGACTGCAGAAGGCAGCGACGGCAACGGCAAGGCCGGTCTGCCGGGAGCCGCGTTGGCGCAGGCGGCCGCCGAGGTGGACGCAGAGGCGGCGCACGGCGACGGCCAAGCCGGCGACGGCGAGGGCTCGCGACGCGCGAGCCCGGCATCGAAGCCCAGAACCGCGAGGCAGGGCGCCGCGAAGCGGGGGAGCGCTGCCAAGGCTCCGAAGCCCAAGGGTGGCGCCAAGGCCAAGGGATCGGCCAGGGGTGGCGCGGAGGCGAGCGCCCAGTCGAAGGCCGGGTCGGCGAGGGGCCGTACCGCTGCGAAGTCTTCAGCCGCCGGCGCCAAGGGACGTGCGAAGTCGTCCGGCGCTGGCTCCAAGGGCGCTGCGAAGCCGAAGCGCAAGCCGAACCCCGGTACGGTCCGCGGCCAGCAGCGCAAGCCCTAGCGATCCCGGCGGCGGAGGGCCCTAGGCCCCGGGTAAGTAGCGCTCCCAGGCCTCGGGGGTCTTGGGGGCGGCGATTCGGATGAAGACGGTCGGGCCCGGGGGCCGCGGACGGCTGCGGGGGTGCATGCGGATCTCGTGCGGCATCCGGTTCCCCTTGCGGCGGTTGCAGGCCGCGCAGGAGGCGACGATGTTCTCCCAGACCGACTCGCCGCCGCGGCTGCGAGGGATCACGTGATCCACCGTCAGACCCGGCTTCTCACCGCCGCAGTACTGGCAGATCCAGCCGTCGCGGGCAAGGACGGCCTTGCGCGTGATCCGCCGGCGGTGGATGTCGCGGGGCACCCGGACGAAGCTGACCAAGCGGATCACCTCGGGAGTGTCCAGGCGTATGGTCTCGGAGCGGAGGACGCCGTCGCCGTTCTCGAGAACCTCGGCCTTCTGCTTGAGGATGAGCACGAGCGCGCGCCTGACGGTGCACACGTTGAGCGGCTCGTAGGTCGCGTTCAGGACCAGGACCCGGCCGCGCGACAGGCGGCGGGCCGCTCCTGCGGCAACGTGGCCGTTCGAGCTCGGGGCCACCCCGTTCGAGGCGACTGCGACCGCGCCGGCCGGACCGTCGCCGTTCCTAGCCCTCCGGTCCCCTGCCGGCACCACTCCGTTGCCCGCTGCGGAAGCTGTGCCCATCTGGGGCGCGATTCTATCCAAGGGCCCACACGAGCCCGCGGGCAGGGCCGACGACTACAGGGCGACCGGATAGCTCCCCAGGACGCGCACCGACTCAGCGTGTCCGCGCAGCTCGCCGATCGCCTTCGAGACCGGCGCCGACGCGTCCTGCCCCTCGAGATCCACGAAGAACATGTAGCGGCCCAGGCCCCCCGGTCGCGGTCGCGACTCGATGCGCGTCAGGTTGACGCCGTGGATGGAGAACACCTGCAGAGCGTCGACGAGGGCCCCGGGGCGGTCCTCGCCGAGCTCGGCGAAGATGAGCGAGGTGCGCCACGGCGCGTCGCCGCCGCCGGCCGGCTCGGTCCCGGCCGGGGCGACCCAGACGAAGCGCGTGATGTTGTCGGGTTCGTCCTCGACCCCGTCGCGCAGGATCGTGCACGCGTAGAGAGCCGCGGCGGAGGCGGCGCCGAGGGCCCCCCACGGTGCGTCTTCCTCGCTGACCATGCGCACCGCCTCGGCGGTGCTGGACGCGGCGCGCACATCTGCCCCGGGTAGCTCCTCTCGCAGGAAGCGCGCGCACTGCGCCGTCCCCTGAGGGTGTGAGAGCACGACCTCGATCCGGTCCAGCGGGATCTCGCTGCGAGCGATCAGGCAGTGGCTGATCGGGAAGTCGTGCTCGCCGACCAGCGAGACCCCCTCGGCCTCGAACGCGAGGGTGTCCAGGGTCGCGCGGACGGCGCCCTCAATCGAGTTCTCGAAGGGGACGAAGGCGCGGTCGGCCTCGCCCGCCTCTACGGCGGCGATCGCGGCGTAGACGGAGGGTGCCGGCATCAGCTCCGGCGCCGCGGAGCGGGTGGCGTCCCGCAGGGCGTCCTCGGTGAACGTGCCCGGAGGGCCGAGGTAGGCGACGCGCATCGTCAGGTACGGCGGAGAGAGGGGCGTTCCGGGCGCGAGGGCTGACGGGCGGCCACTAACCGGTCCCGAAGGTGACCGAGTAGGTGGACTGGTTGTTGTCGGTTACGGATTCGCCGGGCACGGGAGCGACCAGGACCTCGATGGTGATCTCTGATCCCGGCTGGGGCAGGGGGCTGACGGTGACCCTGGCGGTGCCGGTCTCGCCCGGGCCGAGCTCACGGATCGGCGCCTCGGGGAGGTCCGTGCCGTCCACCGTGATCACGACCTCGATGTTCGTCTCCTCGGCGGTGCCCTGGTTTTGGACCTGGACGGCGATCTCGCTCGCGTCGTCGGGGACCGAGACGGTGGATTCCGGATCGAGGACGGTGTCGCCGAGCGACGTCTGGACCAGGCCCAGGCCGTGCTCGCCGGGCGCGGCGTCCTCTCCGCTCACCCCGGAGAAGATCGAGGCGATCTCGCTCTGGTCCAGGAACTGGGTGCCCGAGCCCTCGGGCATGAAGTTGCCCGGCGGGAGGTCGATGCCCTCGACGCCCTCCTCGTCGAGGACCTGGGTGATCTCCGGAGAGGCGACCTGCTGCCAGAGGATGTCGCTGGCGTACAGCGAGCCCATCGCGGCCGTGATGCCCTCGATGGCGTCGGCGGTCTCGGCGTCGGCCGCCGCCTCGGTGGTCCTCTCGGAGATGGTCGTGAGCGCGTCGCTGCGCAGGCGCAGCGCGAGCGTGGAGGCGCTCTGCGCGTCCCGCATCTGGCCCGGCGTGTCCAGGCTCTCCGCGCGGTCCAGCAACTGCTCAGAAGCGCCGCGCAGGCTTGCGACCTGGTTCTGCAGGTCGATTGCGGTGCTGCTCTCGACCGCATCGAAGAAGTCCATGCCGCGCTGCTCGGACTCAGCCATGATCGTGCCCAGGTCGCTGGCGTAGTTCCGGAGGCCTCGGTCCGAGCGCGCCTCGAGGCACCCGCGGACCCCGACCACGAGCAGGATCAGGAAGCCCAGGCCGACCCCGACCGCGATCAGGCGGCGGACCAGGAACTGCTGCCGTTTGCGCTCGGGGCCCCCTTCGCGACGCCGGGGACGGCCGGGCTCTTCGCGCACGGCGATCTGCTCTTCCTCGTCGAGGAACGCCAAGACACCGAGAGTATGAACACACGACCACACGCAAGTTCCGCGCGCAGGAGTCGCGGGGGGCTCGCCGAACGGGAACCCAGAATGGTGGGCGAACTGATCCTCGGGCGGTTCCGCGTCGAGCGCAAGCTCGGCAGCGGCGGCTTCGGCACGGTCTACCGCGCCTGGGACGAGCGCCTGGAGCGCCCGGTCGCCGTCAAGGTGATCGAGAGCGATGCCGCGGCGCCGCGAGTCACCCGGGAAGCCCAGGCCGCCGCCCGGCTGGATCACCGCAATGTCGCGACCCTCTACGAGCTCGCGAACGAGGACGGCCGCGCCTATCTGGTCTCCGAGCTGGTCGACGGGCCGACCCTGCGCGCCGTGGGACGGAGCGGGGAACTGAGCGACCGCCTCGTCGCGAGCATCGGCGCCGACTGCGGCGCGGCCCTGGCTCACGCGCATCGCAGCAAGGTCGTCCACCGCGACGTCAAGCCCGAGAACGTCCTGATCGCCCCCGGCGGCGAGGCGAAGCTCGTGGACTTCGGGATCGCGCGCATCGACGGCGGTCGGACGCTGACCCGCACCGGCGACGTGCTCGGGACGCTCGGTTACATGGCGCCCGAGCAGGCCGATGGGCTCCGGCCCGGTCCCCCCGCCGACGTCTACTCCCTCTCCCTGACCCTGTACGAGTGCTTCTGCGGCGAGCATCCGCGCGCCGGCCACGGCCCCGCCGCGACCGCGCGCGCGATCTCGGAGCCGGTCTTGCCGCTCGGCGACGTGCGGCCTGACCTGCCCGACGCGGTCACCGACGCGATCGACGCCGGGCTCGATCCCGATCCCGAGCGGCGCCCCCTCGCGTCCGAGCTGGAGGCTGCCCTTGCCGGGAGCCGGCGTGACCTGGGCCAGGAGCGCCTGCCTCCCGTCCTGCGCCCCAGCGACCCCGAGCCTGAGCTTTCGGTGCTGGCAGGCGGCGCGGTGAGGCGCTTCGCCCCCGCGGCCTCGGCCGGCGTGCTCGCCCTGGTCGCGATGCTCATCGCCGCCGCGCCCCCGCCACTGCTGGCCGTCGCGCCGCTCGCCGGCCTGATCGCCATGGCGCGTCCGCGAGCGGCGCTGGCCGGGGCCGCGCTTGCGACCTCGGCGTGGCTGGCGATCGGCGCGCGCGAGCCGGGAGCCGCCCTGGTCGTCGCCCTGCTGGCCGCTCCCCTGCTCACAATCCCGGCGGGGACCGGCGCCGGGGTCGCCCTCCCGGGGCTCGCCCCGGTGCTCGGGGCGCTTGGGCTCGCGCCCGCCTACCCCGCCCTGGCCGGCCTGACCGCCGGCGCCGCGTCACGCGCGCTGTTGGGTGCCTGCGGGGCGCTGTGGCTCTCGGCGTGGGAGATCGGTGCGGACCGGACCCTTCTTGCCGACGCCGGGCCACCCGCCGCAGCCGGCTGGCAGGAGTCCGTCTCGACCGCGATGGAAGACGTCATCGCGCCCCTGTTCGCCCCCGAGGTGCTGGCGGTGGCGGGCCTGTGGGCGCTCGCTGCGGTGCTGCTGCCGATGCTGGTGCGCGGCCGCGTGCCCCTGATCGACCTGATCGGGGCCCTGATCTGGGCGGCGGGCCTGATCTCGGCACATCGCGTGATCGCGGGGCCCGATGGGGAGCCGACCGGGCTGCTGGCGGCATCGGCACTGGCCGCCGCCGCGGCCGTGATCGCCGCACGCCGCCTGCGGGCCGGGCCCGTGATCCCGCAGTCGGCCCTCGAGCGAAGTCGCTCCGGCGTGACGCTATGAGAGGGTGGGCACTCTAGGATTTCGGCCTGCGGCCCACGCTCACGGCGAGGCCGCTGTCCCGAGCCAGCCGAGGAGCAGCCATCAGCGTCCTACGCAACCTTGAAGCCCGCATCGAGGGTCTCGTCGAAGGCGTGTTCAGCCGCGCCTTCAGCTCCGGCGTGCAGCCGGTCGAGATCGCGCGCAAGCTCGCCAAGGAGATGGACGCGCACAAGACCGCGTCGGTGGCGCGCGTCTACGTGCCGAACGAGTACACGGTCTGGCTGGCGCCCGATGACTACGAGCGCTTCAAGGACTACGAGACCTCGCTGGCCCAGGAGCTCAGCGCGTACCTGTTGGAACACGCGCGCCGCAACGATTACGACCTGCTGACCAGGCCCGTCGTCGGGCTCGACCAGGACGATCGGCTGCGTCTGGGCGAGTTCGGCATCCAGACCCGGCTGGTACGGCCCCCGCAGCGGCAGGGCGCGGAGCCGACCCAGGGCGAGCCGGGGCACACGATGGTCTACTCGGCGACTCAGGCAGAGAAGGCACGCTCAAAGCGCCGCCCCGAGACCGCCTACGTCGACACCCGCGCGATCGTCTCCCTGGACGACCGCCGCTACGTGCTCGACGGGCCGACCGCCAGCCTCGGGCGCTCCAAGGAGTGCGACTGCGTCCTGGATGACCCAAACATCTCGCGCAAGCACGCGGAGCTGCGGCGCAGCGGCCAGGGCGACTGGCAGATCGTCGACCTCGGTTCCACCAACGGCGTCAAGGTGAACGGGCGCCGCGTCTCCTCCACCCGCCTCTCGCCCGGGGACGAGATCACACTCGGAACCCTCGTCTTCTCTTTCGATATCGAGCAGTGAGCGACCTCGAGCCGCTAGCGGTAGCGCTCAAGTTCGGCTTCCTGGCCGTGCTCTTCCTGTTCCTGCTCTGGGTCATGCGGATGTCGCTCCGGGACCTGCGCGGCGTCGCCACACCCGGGCTTGAGACCGGGTACCACGAGGTCGCGGGCGCGGTCGAGCCCGGCGGCACCGACGCCTGGCTGATCGTCGAGGAGGGCGGGGGCCTCTCGCGCGGCGAGCGCTTCGACGTGTTCGGCGGCGTCTCGCTGGGCCGGGCCGGGGACGCCGACATCAGGCTGGACGACCGGTACGCGTCGGGGATACACGCGCGGGTCTACGGCAAGTCGGGCTCGTACTGGGTCGAGGACATGAATTCCACCAACGGCACCTTGCTGAACGGTCAGGACCTGAACGGTGAGGCCGAGCTGCGCGCCGGGGACAAGATCCGCATCGGCGGCACCGAGTTCACGTTCGAGGTCTCGTGATCGGAGCTCCCGGGAACCGGTGCGGCGACTCCGCGGAGGCCCGCGCGTGACGCTCGTCGTCATCGAGCACGCGCATCGGACCGACACCGGGCGCCAGCGGCACGCCAATGAGGACTCCTACTTCGCGCGCGCGCCGGTGTTCGCCGTTGCCGACGGCATGGGCGGAGCGCAGGCTGGCGAGGTCGCATCGCGGATCGCCGCGGGGGCGTTCCAGAGGAGCGCTGACTCGCAGGCTCCGCCCGAAAGCCGGCTTGAGCAGATCGCCCTCAACGCCAACCGCGAGATCCACGAGCTGGCCCAGCGCGACTCCTCGCGGGCCGGCATGGGGACGACGCTCACGGCCGCGATGGTCCAGGGCAACGAGGTCTCGCTGGGGCACGTCGGCGACAGCCGCGCCTACGTGCTGCGGGACGGCCAGCTGAAGCGGCTCACCAAGGACCACTCGCTCGTCGAGGAGCTGCGGCGCCAGGGACGCCTGACCGAGGAGGAGGCCGAGGAGCACCCGCAGCGCTCCATCATCACGCGGGCGCTTGGCCCCGAGCCCGAGGTGAATGTGGACACGATGACCTTCCAGGCCAAGGCCGGAGACGTCTTCCTGCTCTCCAGCGACGGCCTCACCACGATGGTGAGCGACGAGCAGATCGCGGCGATTCTGGCCGAGGCGAAGACCCTGCGCGGCGCGGTCAACCGGCTCGTGGACGCCGCGAACGCCAACGGCGGCAGGGACAACATCACTGCCGTGGCCTTCCGCGTGGCCGAGGTGGGCGCCGAGCCGGAGGAGGGCGCAACGCTGATCTCGCGCACCGCCGAGCAGGCGGGCATGACGAGCGAGCGGATGCGGCGCGCCGGCGACCGCCTGCGGGGACAGGGCCCGATGCCGCTGCCTCACCGCAAGCGCATCTGGCTGCGGGTGGCGCTCATCGCAGCGGCCGTCGCGATCGTGCTCGGCGGGATGGTGTTGCTGGTGCGGCAGGTGTACTTCCTCGGCACCGACGAAGACGGCAGGGTGGCGCTGTACCGCGGGCTTCCCTACGAGCTTCCCTTCGGGGTGAACCTGTATTCGGAGCAGTACTCGATCGGCGTCCAGGCGGCCGGCCTGTCCCCGGAGCGCCAGGAGGTGGTCACCGAGCACGAGCTGCGCTCGGAGGACGACGCCACCGACATCGTCAACGACATCGAGCAGCGGGAGGGATCGGCGCCACCGGTCACCCCGGCGCCCAAGCCCAAGGCGGGCGACAAGAAGAAGCAGCAGCAGAGGGCCAAGGCGCCGGCCAAACAGAAGCAACAGCAGAGCCCGCAAGGGAATTGAGCGCCCGCAGCCGCGAGCTCTTCGCGCTGATCCCCGTCGGGCTGCTGGTCACGGCCGGCTTCACCGCCGTGCTGATCGTCGACGCGCAGGAGATCGGCGACCTCAGCTTCGTCTTCGGGTTGTACTTCCTGGGCCTCTGCCTGGCCACTCACCTGGTCATCCGCGCCAGGCTGCCCGACGCCGACCCGTTCCTGTTCCCGCTGGTCGCGCTCCTCGCCGCCTTCGGGGTGGTGATGCTGTTCCGGCTCGACGAGGGGCTCGCCCGCGACCAGGCCAACTGGTTCGTTGTGGGCCTGATTGCGTTCTCGGCGACCATCGTGTTCCTGCGCGACTACGAGGTGCTCGAGCGCTACCGGTACCTGATCGCCACGGCGGGCATCGTCCTGCTCCTCCTACCGCGCCTGCCCGGCCTCGGCGAAACGACCAACGAGGCGTTCCTGAGCGTCAGCATCGGTCCGCTGTCCTTCCAGCCAACCGAGCTGGCGAAGATCTGCATCGTCATCTTCCTGGCCAGCTACCTGAACGAGAAGCGCGAGGTTCTGGTCGTCGGCGCCCGGACCGTGGCCGGCGTGGTCCTGCCGCCGCTGAAGCACCTGGGGCCGCTGCTCGTGATCTGGGGCGCCGCGATGGTGATGCTCGTATTCATCCGCGACCTCGGCAGCTCGCTGATGTTCTTCGGGGCCTTTCTGGCGATGATCTACGTCGCCACCGCGCGGATCTCGTTCGTGATCGTCGGCCTGGTGCTCTTCTTCGCCGGCGCCTGGTTCTTCGCCAACACGATCGGACATGTCCAGGACAGGTTCGACATCTGGCTCGACCCCTTCGACGACGCCGAGGGGGATGGGTTCCAGGTCGCGCAGTCCCTGTTCGCACAGGCGGATGGCGGGCTGTTCGGCAGGGGGCTCGGAGAGTCCCTGGTCCAGTTGCCCAACGCGTCGAAGGACTGCATCAACGACTTCCCCAACTGCGGAGCGATCCTGCCCGCCCCTCACACGGACTTCATCTACGCCGTCATCGTCAACGAGCTGGGTCTGTTCGGCGGCGCCGGCGTCGTCTTGATCTACGCCATGATCACCGAGCGCGGCTTCAAGACCGCGATCCTGGCCGACGACGGATTCTCGAAGCTGCTGGCGACCGGGCTGACGGCGATCGTCGCGCTGCAGGCCTTCGTGATCATCGGCGGAGTCACGCGGGTGATCCCCCTGACGGGAGTCACCCTGCCATTCATCAGCTACGGGGGCAGCTCGATCGTCGCGAACTTCATACTGCTGGCCCTGCTGCTGTCGATCTCGGACAAGGCGCGGCGGCGGGTGCGCCGTGAGCAGGAGGCGCTGAAGGGGGGGAGCGCGTGAATCCGCAGATCGTGAAGCTGTTCGGCGTCGTCCTGGTGCTTTACGCGCTGCTGTTCGGCTTCACGTCCTACTGGTCGATCTTTGACGCCGAGGGGCTCGAGGCCAACGTCGCCAACAAGCGCCCACTGCTGGAGGAGCAGCGAATCGAGCGCGGCGAGATCCTGGCATCCGACGGATCCGTGATCGCCCGGTCCAAGGCGCGCGGCCGCGGAGACAACAGGACGTTCGTCCGGAACTACCCGGAGGGCGAGCTGTACGGCAACCCGATCGGGTACAGCTTCGTCGAGCGCGGCCGGGTCGGATTCGAGCTCTCCCACAACGACGAGCTGGCCGGGGAGCAGACGGAGTTCCTCTCGATTTTGGACGCGCTGAGGGGCGCCGCCCAGGAGGGTTCGGACGTGCAGTCCTCGCTCGACCCCGAGGCTCAGCTCACGGCGACGCAGGCCCTGGGCGGCCAGAACGGCTCGGTCGTCGCGATCAAGCCGTGCACCGGCGAGGTCCGGGCGATGGTGAGCGTGCCCGGCTATGACCCGAACGCGGTCCGCGACTCGCAGACGTTCGAGGCCTTCAACAAGGATCCGGACTCCCCGCTCTTCAACCGCGCGACGCAGGCGGGGTACCCGCCGGGGTCCACGATGAAGGTGGTGACCGCGACCGCCGCGCTCGACAGCGGGGAGTTCGACGCGGACTCCACGCTGAACGCGCCGAGCGGCGTCGAGATCTCGGGCGTGCCCCTCGCAAACTCGGGTGGGGCCGATTTCGGGACGATCGACATGGAGACCGCGCTCACCAACTCGGTCAACACCTATTGGGCCCAGGTGGGAGAGCAGCTGGGCACCGAGACGATGTACGAGTACATGGACCGCTTCGGTTTCAACCGCGAGCCGCCGCTCGACTACCCGAGCTTCCAGCTCGCCACCTCGGGGGAGTTCGCCGACGGCAAGCTGCTCGACGCCGGCAGCGACCAGATCGACGTGGGCCGCATGGCGATCGGCCAGGACAAGTTGAACGTCACCCCCCTGCAGATGGCGATGGTCGCGGCGGCGGTGGCGAACGACGGAGAGCTGATGGAGCCGAGGCTGTGGTCGAAGGTGATCGACACCGACGGCCGCGAGGAGGAGATGGACCCGGAGCGGATGAGCCGCGTCATGAGCGATGAGACGGCCGAGACGCTGCAGTCGATGATGACCGACGTCGTCAACGAGGGCACCGGCGGCGCGGCCGCGCTGGCGGCCGATCAGGTCGCCGGTAAGACGGGAACCGCGGAGATCATCCCCGAGCAGAACCTGAACCAAGCATGGTTCATCGGCTTCGCTCCCGCGGAGAACCCGCGGGCCGCGGTCGCGGTCACGGTCGAGCGCACCTTGGGAGGCCAGGGCGGCACGGTTGCCGCACCGATCGCACAGGAGGTGATGCAGGTGCTGCTTGACAACGAACCGGAATGCGAGTGATGGCCGCCGCGAGCAAGGGAACGGTCGTCGACGAGCGCTACAAGCTCGACCACAAGATCGGTTCCGGGGGGATGGCCGACGTCTGGCTGGCCGAGGACTCGGAGCTCGGACGCAACGTCGCGATCAAGATCCTGCACGACCGCTTTGCGCAGGACAGGGAGTTTGTCGAGCGCTTCCGGCGCGAGGCCCAGTCGGCGGCCGGTCTGCAGCATCCGAACGTCGTTTCGATCTTCGACCGCGGGGAGTTCCGCGACACCTACTTCATCGCGATGGAGTATGTGGACGGTCCCCAGCTGAAGCAGCTGGTCACGGGAGGCATGGGGACCCGGGACGCGGTCGACTTCACCCGGCAGATCCTGAACGCCGCCCGCTTCGCGCACCGCAAGGGGATCGTCCACCGCGACCTGAAGCCCCAGAACGTCCTGATCGACGAGGACGGCCGCGCCCGCGTCGCCGACTTCGGCATCGCCCGGGGCGAGAGCTCCGACATCACCGCGACCGGATCCGTGATGGGCACCGCGCAGTACCTGTCGCCCGAGCAGGCGCAGGGCAAGGAGACGACCCCCGCGTCCGACATCTACTCGATCGGCGTGATCCTCTACGAGGCTCTAACCGGCCGCGTCCCCTTCCAGGGCGACAGCGCGATCGCCGTCGCGCTCAAGCAGGTGTCGGAGCCGCCGCGGGCTCCCAGCGCGATCAACCCCGAGGTCCCGCCTGCCTTGGACGCGGTCGTCATGCGCGCGCTGGCCAAGGACCCCGAGGCCCGCTTCAGGGACGCCGACGCCTTCATGAGGGCTCTCGACGCCGCCGAGAGCGCGCCTCTGCGGCCGCGGCCGGAGGACACGGCCGCGTTCGCCGCCGTCCCTTCCGCCGGCGAGGCCGACCAGCTCGAAGACGACGAGTACGACGAGGAGGCCTGGCGTGAGGAGGAGGAACGGCGCCGGCGCCGGCGCTGGATCTTCCTGGCGATCCTGGTCGCCCTGGTCGCGGGCCTGGTGGCGTATGCGCTCACCAGGCCGGGCTCGATCGAGGTGCCCTCGGTGGTGGGTATCCCGCAGGACACCGCGACCGAGCGCCTGGAGGCGGAGGGCCTAGACGTTGACCTGAACCCGGTTCCGAACCAGGCCGCTCGCGAAACGGTCCTGGAGCAGGACCCGGTGGGTGGAGAGTCCGTGGATGAGGGTTCGACGGTGATCCTGACCGTCAGCTCCGGTCCCGCGATCGTGCCGGTCCCGGATGTCAGCGGCCTGAACGAGCGCCAGGCCACGAAGGTGCTCCAGGAGGCGGGCCTCGAGGTGGATCCCGGATTCGCCTTCTCAGACACCGTTCCCAAAGGCCGCGCGATCGGGACCGAGCCCGGTCCCGGCACGAGCATCTCCTCGGGCTCGACCGTGATACTGACGATCTCCCGCGGCTCCAACAAGGTCGAGGTGCCCGACGTGGTGGGCCTGGACGACCAGCAGGCGCTGACGATCCTGAGCGACGCCGAGCTGGGCGGGAACGTCCTCCAGCGCGACGACGACGCCCCACAGGGGCTGGTCGTCGGCCAGAGCCCGGGTCCCGGCCGACTGGTCAAGCGCGGGGCGCCGGTGACGATCTTCGTCTCGAGCGGGGCGATCGCCGTTCCCAACGTGATCGGCTTGACGCGAAAGCAGGCCGTCACGTCGCTCAAGCGCGAGGGCTTCACCCCGTCGATCGTGGAGGAGCCGACCGAGGACCCGGCCGAGGACAACCGCGTGCTTTCACAGAACCCGCCCGCGGGCACGCGCGGGCAGCGGGGCGACCCGGTCACGCTCACGGTCGCGGCGCTGATCTAGGCTGGCCCCGATGAAGGTCGCGGTGATCCGGGGCGGGCGCTCCAGCGAGCACGAGATCTCGCTGGAGTCCGGCGCCTCGGTCGCGGCGGGGCTGCGCGAGGCGGGCCACGAGACGGTCGAGATCGTGATCGAACGGGATGGCCGCTGGCTCGCCGAGGGCGCCGAGATCGAGCTGATCCCGGCGGACGGTCTGATGGGATGCGACGCCGCCTTCCCGGTGCTCCACGGCCCTGGGGGAGAGGACGGGAGCGTCCAGGGGGTGCTCGAGGTACTCGACGTGCCCTACGTCGGCTCCGACGTCGAAGCCTCGGCCCTCTGCCTCGACAAGCTCGCCTTCAAGCGGGTACTGGCCAGCGCCGGCCTCCCGCAGGTGAGCTTTGCGGACGCGGGCGCCGTGCCGGGAGACTCCGGCTCCGACGCGGACTCCGCCTGGAGGACTCGGGTCGACGCGCTGGGTCTGCCGCTCTGGGTGAAGCCCTCGCGACTCGGGTCGAGCGTCGGCATCACCAAGGTGGAGTCGCTGGATGGGCTGGACGAGGCAGTGGCGCTGGCGCGCCGGCACGACCCCAAGGTGATCGTCGAGGCGAACTCACCCGGCAAGGAGGTTGAATGCTCGGTTCTCGGCCACTCCGAGCTGACGGTGTCGGTCCCGGGTGAGATCGTGACCCACGCCGACTGGTACGACTACGAGGCGAAGTACTCCGAGGGCGGAATGGACCTGCGGGTGCCGGCGGAGATCCCGGATGCCTCGGCACAGCTGCTGCGCGACCTCGCGGCCAGGATCTTCCGCCTGTGCGGGTGCAGCGGCCTGGCCCGGTGCGACTTCTTCGTCGAGGGCGATGCGGTCTTGGTCAACGAGCTGAACACGATCCCGGGCTTCACGACTACGAGCGTGTACGGGAAGCTGCTCGCCGCCGGCGGAATCGCCTACCCGGACCTCTGCGACCGCCTCGTCATGATCGCCATCGAGCGCCAGCGGGACGTGCGCTCCTACGAGTTCTAGCTCAGCTCTCCTGGGGACTGAACACCCGTATGTCACTGATCTCCTGGACGGCGTCAGAGCCCCCCTCCTCGATCGGGAGCTTGGTGAGCCAGATCAGATAGAGGCTTGAGGGCGTGTGGTCCTCCAGCCGGATC
>JAJTCK010000070.1 GCA_021323175.1 Solirubrobacterales bacterium
CGCTCGAGCCGCCAGTGCCCGAAGGCGCGGCCATCCGCGACCGCGACAGGCTTGCCGGCTCCCGGCATTCGGTCGTGCGGAGGCGGCACTGCGGGGGAGCGGTCCTCATAGCCGAGCAGGTAGTTCTCCCACACGGGCAGGAGCGTCACCACTGGCCGGTCGAGCTCGGGGACGTCGGCGGTACCTGCGAGCGCCCACATATCTCCAAGCTCGGTCCCGAGCCTTTCCAGGTCACCCACGGCCTCGAAGGCCTTGCGGGCGTCCGTGACGGTGACCTTCCCCCAGTAAGCCATGTCGCGCGGGGTGGCCGGGCCGTAGGCCGCGAGGAACCGGCTTGCCAACCGGGCGTAGCCCTCCTCGCGCGGCAGCGGTTCGTCGGCCGGCGCCGCTACGAAGCTCTGCTTCTGGCTGAGTGCCGGCGCGACAGCGATCACCCCCTGGATGGCCGCCAGGTGGAACATCCAGTAAAGGCGCTGGCTGCCGTCGCCCGGGTCGATGCCCGCGTCCATCACCAGCCGCCGGGC
This sequence comes from Solirubrobacterales bacterium, assembly GCA_021323175.1. Lineage (GTDB taxonomy): Bacteria > Actinomycetota > Thermoleophilia > Solirubrobacterales > 70-9 > VGBV01. The sequence continues at coordinate 525 of JAJTCK010000070.1, forward strand.
CTCGGAGCGGGGCAGGGGACCGGCGGCGACCCGCTCGCCCAGAAGCGTCAGGACGCGCGCCCGCTCGGGCGCTTTCACCCCGAGCTGATCAAGCCTGCGCTCGGCCGGCCGCAGGGGACGCTCGGCGAGCAGCGGGCGCATCCATGCCAGGTCGGCCGCGGCGAACATGTGGATCGTGTTCCGCATGAGCCACGCCCGCAGCACCGATCCGTCCGCCGCCTGTCCTCGCGCTTGCTCCGCCGTAAGCCCGTGGGTGCGCGCCCGCACCGCGAGCGCGGCGGCGGGCGGGTCCTGGGCCTGGATGCTGAGGCACTCCCTCGCGGCATCCTCGACAGAGTCCACTTCGAAGCCGGGCAGCAGCCGCTGCGCTCGGAGGCGCATCAGCCGAATCTCGGAGGCCGAGTGGACAGGTGTTCGCGTGACTGCCAATTGCGTCCTTCGCGGCACACCTACCAGACCCGCCGCCGGTTCGGCCGTGCGCCGAAGCAATAGTCTTGGCGTCTCCGGGGAGGCTTAGTCCGAGGTATGACCAAACACTCGCCCAGCAAAGTCACCGACGGTCGGACCCTGACGGGCGGCATCGGCGAGCGCCGCCTGCGGGTGGAGGACCGCCCCCTCCTGACCGGCTCGGCGAGCTTCGTCGACGACCTGCCGTTCCAGGACGGCCTCGAGGTCGCGTTCGTGCGCAGCCCGGTGGCGCACGGCAGGCTGGTGGACGCGGGCGTGGACGCTGCGCGCGGACTGCCCGGGGTCGAGGCGATACTGGTGGCGGAGGACCTCGACCTCGGTCCCTTGGTGCCGCCGAATGACAACCCCTCGGTCGCGCCTCCTCCGCAGCCCGTACTCGCCCACGGCAAGGTGCGCTTCGCCGGCGAGCCGATCGCCCTGATCCTGGCCGCGGACCGGTACCTCGCCGAGGATGCTCGAGACGCCATCTACCCCGAGATCGATGACCTCGAGCCGCAGATCGATCCGCTCGCGGCGATCGAGGACGGAGCGCCGCAGATCCACGACGACACACCGAACCTGGCCGTCGAGTTCACCAGGGACGAGGGGGAAGTGGACGCGGCCATGGAGGCGGCCGATGTGGTGGTCGAGCGGACCTTCCGCACCCCTCGGCACTCCGGGCTGCCCATCGAGACCCGCGCTGTACTCGCGAGGCCCGCCGGAGAGGGCGTGGAGATCTTCACGTCGTCACAGGCTCCTCACTCGGTCCGCGAGGTGGTCAGCGAGATCCTCGGCATGGAGCCCGGGCGGGTCAGGGTCGCCACCCCGGATGTCGGCGGCGGGTTCGGAGTGAAGGCGCACGCCTATCCGGAGGAGGTCGCGCTGGCCGCGGCCGCGCTGCGCCTGGGACGGCCCCTCAAGTGGGTCGAGGACCGCGCCGAGAACCTGGCGGCCTCGACCCAGGCCCGGGCGCAGGAACTGCGCGTGCGTGCGGGCATGACGTCCGACGGGGACCTGCTGGCCATGGACGCGGACATGGTGTGCGACCAGGGGGCCTACGGCGCCTATCCCCACGGGGTCTCGCTCGAGGCCATGACGACCTCGGGCATGCTGCCGGGGCCATACAAGCTCAGGAACTATCGGGTCCGGGTCCGCACGGCGCTCACGAACAAGTCTCCGCTGGGCGCCTATCGCGGGGTCGGGTTCGTCGTCGCGGCCTTCGTTCACGAGCGCGTCGTGGAGGTCCTCGCCCGCGAGGCGGGTCTGGACCCCGCCGAGGTGCGTCGCCGGAACCTGCTTGCGCCCGAGGACTTCCCCTACACGTCGATCACGCACCAGCCCTACGACAACGGCGACTACCGCAAGGCGCTCGCGCTCGCCCTGGAGCGAGTCGGCCATGACCGGCTTGGCGAGCTGCGGGCCCAAGAGGAGGAGCGTGGGCGCCGCCTCGGGTTCGGTCTCGCCTGCTACGTCGAGCCGACCGGGATGAACTCGAAGGTCTTCAAGATGCGCGGGATGATCGGGATCGCGGGGGTAGACGGCGCCCATGTGAGCATGGACGCCGATGGCCTCGTCCGGGTCTGGACCACGACCCCATCCATCGGCCAGGGCTCCGACACCACCCTCGCGCAGGTGGCCGCTCAGGCACTGGGGACCGCTGCCGATTCGATCAGGATCGAGCGATCCGACACGGCCGCCGCCGAGCTGCGGGGGACGGGGACCTTCGCGTCGCGAAGCGCGGTTTCGACTGGTGGGGCGATAACCGAGGCATGCGCCGAGCTGCGTGACAGGCTGCTCAGCGACGCCGCCGACCGGCTCGAGGCGTCCCCAGGAGACCTGCTGATTCGCGACTCACAGATTCACGTGGCGGGGTCGCCAGGATCCTATGTCGAGATCTCGGAGCTGGCCGGGGCCGATCCGGACCGCTACAGGCTGAGCGCCACGCACGACCCACAGCAGGCGGTCTACCCGTACGCGACCCACGCCTGCGCGGTGAGCGTGGACTCCGAGACGGGGGAGGTCGAGATCCTGCGCTACGTCGTCGCGGAGGACTGCGGCACCATCATCAACCCGCTGGTCGTGGAGGGCCAAGTCCACGGCGCGACCGCACAGGGGGTCGGTGGGGCCCTGCTGGAGGCGCACGACTACGACGAGGCCGGGCAGCTGCGAACCGCCTCTCTCCTCGACTACATGGTTCCGACCGCAGCCGACGTGCCGCACGTCGACCTGATCCACATGGAGCTGCCGAGCCCGGCCACCAGCACCGGCGTGAAGGGGGTTGGGGAGGGCGGCACCATCGCGCCCGCGCCCGCCATCGCGAACGCAGTGGGCGACGCCCTCGGGGTCGAGTTCAACCACTTCCCGATCACCCCCGAGCAGGTCCGGCGCGCAGCCGGGGGGCGCGAGTGGGAGTCGTAGACGTCCACACGCATTACCTCGCGGATGCTCTGGTGACCGCGATGGAGGCTCGCACGGAGCTGCCCCGCATCTCGGGGACGCGAGACGACCGCGTGATCGAGTACGGCTACGGGAACGCGGCAGCGCTGCTCCCTGCGATGGTGGATCTCGACAGGCAGAAGCGCGAGATGGCCGATGCATCGGTGGACGCCGCCGTCTTGACGGTCAACCTTCCGGGAGTCGATTGGTTCACTCCGGCGGACGGAGCTGCGATCGCAAGGGAGGTCAACGACGAGCTGGCCGACCTGGTCAGGGATGACGGAACCCGGCTCGCCGCTCTCGCGGTCCTGCCGATGCAGACTCCGGAGCAGGCGGCCGCCGAGCTCCAGCGCGCGGTCGGCAACGGCCTGCAGGGCGCGATGGTCTACTCGAACATCGCGGGTCGGCCGCTTGACGCGGAGGCCACCGGAGCCGTGCTGGACGCCGCGACCGAGCTCGAGGTCCCGATCGTCATCCATCCCACCTACCCCCTCTCGGCCGCGACGATGGACGCCTACGCGCTCATACCCGCACTGGGATTCCTGGTCGACACCACCACAGCCATCCTGCGGCTGATCCTCGGCGGCGCTTACGAGGACCGCCCGGAGCTGAAGCTCGTGCTCTGCCACGCCGGCAGCCTGCTGCCCCAGCTCGCAGGGCGCATCGACTACGAGTCAGAGCGGCACGGCGCCCGAGGTCTCGGGACCCTAGACGGCCGGCCCAGCGAGCGCATGAGGCTGCTCTACACCGACGTCGTCTCGGCGTGGCCACCCGCCCTGCGGAGCACGGCAGAGCTCGTCGGGACCGAGCGCATGATGTTCGGCAGCGACTACCCGTTCTGGGAGCACTCCCGCAGCCGGGAGGCGCTGGACGGGGCCGGATTCCAGCCGGACGAGCTCGGGCGCATCGAGCGCGACAACGCGGCCAGCCTGTTCGGGCCCTTCGGAGGGGCGGGCGAATAGCCCCGTGTCCCGTTCCTGGTCTTTCGTATGATCAACGCCCTCCTCTAATGGCTGCGTCCAACCAGGCGACCATCGGCAGGATCGAGAACGTGCCGCTCACGGAGCAGGCCAGGACCGCGATCCTGGAGGCGATCGTCGACAAGCGGTTCGACGAGCGGCTTCCCTCCGAGGAGACCCTGGCTGAGATGCTCAACGTCAGCCGGACCACGATTCGCACCGCCCTCCAAAGCCTCGAGCAGGAGGGCATCATCACGCGGAAGCGCGCCATTGGGACGACGGTCAACGCGCATGTCCGGCCCTCGACCCTGGCGCTGCAGCGGATGGTGGGCTTCGACGGTCTGCTCCGCGAGAAGGGGCACGAGGTCGAGGCCGAGGTGACGTGGACGCGAGGGAATCCCGAGGCCGGATTCGTGGAGACCTTTTCCCTCGACCCCGGGCAGGCCTCGCTGCTGACGGACAAGTCTTACCTCGCCGACGGCAAGCTGGCGATCTCCGTCCGCGACGCCATGCCCTGGGCGAACCTCAAGGACCCCGACTTCGATTCCGACGTTCCCGCCTCGATTTTCGAGTTCTCCAGTCGGGACTGGATCACCCCGGTTGACCACGTGGTCGCCGAGATCCTCCCGGTGGTGAAGCGCAATAAGGACACGACGCGGCTGCCCGTCGACCGCGGCGAGGCATTCACCCGGTTGCTCGAGTACCACTACGACCGCCGGGGCGACCTGCTCGCGGTCTCGATGGTGGACGTCGACACCGAGTTCATCCACTTCGAGGTGTTCCGGCGCCGCTAGGGGGCGCACCGACACGTCATGAGCATCGCAGCGGTCAGCCTTCGCAAGGCGCTCGAGTGGATCGAGGACGGCCGACCCATGGCCGTGGCGACGCTGGTGGAGACCGAGGGCTCCTCGCCGCTCGAGGTCGGGGCGATGATGGTCATCGACGGTGACCACAACATCGAGGGATCGGTCACCGGCGGTTGCGTCGAGGGGGCGCTCGTCCAAGAGGGTGGTGAGGTCCTGTCCGGGCAGCCCGCGCGCGTGAAGACCTACGGGATCAGCGACGAGCTGGCGGGCAGCGTGGGCCTGATGTGCGGAGGGACCGTGCACGTCTTCGTCGAACGGCTTGAGGGGCAATCCCGCGACGTGCTCGGCCGCGTACTCTCGGCGGCTGTCGAGGCCAGGCCGGCCGCGGTGGCGACTCTGCTCGACGGCGAGGACGCGGGAGCGCGGCTGGCCGTGATCGACGGCGAGACCGTGGGCGGCCTCGGGCTCGAGTTCCTCGACAAGACCGTGAACCGTGAGACCCGGGGGATGCTCGAGCAGGGCATCACCGGGATTCGCCGGTACGGGGCCGATGGCGCCGCGATGGGCTCCGACCTCCGGGTGTCCGTGCGCTCGTTCACAGAACCGCCGCGCATGATCATCTTCGGGGCGATCGACTTCTCGGTTGCGACTGCCGCGCTGGCACGCCAGCTCGGGTACCGGGTCACGATCGCGGACCCCCGCGAGCCCTTCATCCGCTCGCCCCGGTTTGCCGAGGTCGCGGAGGTGGTGGTCGATTGGCCGGATCGCTACCTGGAGGGGCAGGAGCTCGAAGAGCGCGACGTCGTCCTGGTCTTCAGCCACGACGCCAAGCTCGATGAGCCGGCACTGATCGCCGCGCTCAGCTCGGGTGCCGGCTACGTCGGCGCGCTGGGGAGCCGGCGGACCCAGTCCGAGCGCGTCAAGCGCCTGCTCGACGCTGGCGTCGCGCAGGACGAGATCGACCGCATCGCGGCTCCCTGCGGTCTCGACATCGGCGCCCGAACGCCCCCCGAGACGGCTGTCTCGATCCTGGGCGAGGTGATCGCGAACCAGAACGCGAGGGCCGCCGACAGTCTTTCCGAGACCGAGGGACCGATCCACCCCAGGCGCCAGTTGGCCGGGAGCTGAGGGTGCCCAGCTCGGCCGAGCAGCTCCAGGAGGACCTCGTCGCCCATGGATATCTCGCCGACCGGGGCCTGGCGACGGTGCTCTCGATCGCGATCGACCTGCGGAAGCCCCTCCTGCTCGAGGGCGAGGCGGGGGTGGGGAAGACCGAGCTCGCCAAGACCGTCGCCGAGTTGCGCGGCGCCCGCCTGATCCGCCTGCAGTGCTACGAGGGGATCGACGTCGCCCACGCGCTCTACGACTGGAACTACGCGCGCCAGATGCTGCACATCCGTACGCTGGAGGCGAACGAGAGCGCCCATGCGGGCCAGGTTGACGAACTGTTCGGGCCCGCGTTCCTGGTCCGGCGCCCGCTGCTCGAGGCCATAGACCATGAAGATTCCGAGCCGCCGATCCTGTTGATCGACGAGATCGACCGCGCCGACGACGAGTTCGAGGCCTTTCTGCTCGAGTTGCTCTCAGACTTCCAGGTGACCATCCCCGAGCTGGGGACGATCAGCGCCAAGCAGCGGCCGATCGTGATCATGACCTCGAACAGGACCCGCGAGCTCCATGATGCGCTGAAGCGGCGCTGCCTGTACCACTGGATCGACCACCCCTCGCCGGTGCGAGAGGCCGCGATCGTCCGGGCACGCGTGGAGGGCGCGGCCGAGCCGCTTGCCCGCCAGGCTGCGAACTTCGTCGCGAGCCTCCGCGACATGGGGCTCTCCCGGGCACCGGGGGTCGCCGAGACGATCGACTGGGTCGAATCGCTCGCCGCGCTGGATGAGACGGTGCTCACGGAGGAATCGGTCGACGCCACGCTCGGCGCGGTGTTGAAGGAGAGAGAGGACCTGGACCGCGTCCGCCGCGGGGATCTGGCCGCCATGGTTGCGGCAGCCACAGAAGAGGCGGAGTGATGCAGTCGGCGGGAACCGGGGCGCTCGTCGAGCCCCTTGTCGCCTTCGGCCGGGAGCTTCGTCGGCGGGGCCTGGACGTGGGACCCGGCAGGGTGGAGTCGGCGGTGAGGGCGGTCGCCTGCGTGGACGGCCGGAACATGGACGAGACCTACTGGGCCCTGCGCTGCGCCCTGCTTTCGCGCCGGGAGGACGCCGAGGCCTTCGACGAGGCATTCGCGGCATTCTGGCGCGGGATGCCGGTGCCCGGCATGCGTCTCGAGCAGGCACTTCCCCAGCGCAGCGCGCCGGAGCGTCGGGGCCCGGCTCCCGGCGGGGCTGACCCGGCAGTCGAGCCCCGAAGTGTCGCCCTGTCGGTGGACGCCGACGGCGATGCTGACGAGAGCCCGGCCGGCGAGGAGATCGGGGCGCGGTTCAGCCCGATCGAGCGGTTGCGCGAGATGGATTTTCGGGAGTGGGGTCCCGACGAGCTCGTTGCGGCTCGTGCTCACTTGGACCGGATCGCGCGAACGCTGCCGAGGCGCCGCTCGCGTCGCCGGCGCGCCGGCTCCCGGGGACCGCTGATCGACCGGCGTTCTACCCTGCGGCACGCCATGAGGACCGAGGGCCATCCGCTCGAGCTCAGGCGCCTGGAGCGCCGCACGGCCCCCCGCCGCATGTTGCTCCTGGTCGACGTGTCCGGTTCCATGGAGGCCTATGCGCGACCCCTGATCATCTTCTGCCAGGCGGTCCGCCAGGCGTCCAGCCGGGTGGAGGCGTTCGCTTTCGGGACCCGGCTGACGCGCCTGACCCGCGAGCTCGCAGAGCGCGATCCGGAGCGGGCGATGCAGCGCGCGGCAGCCGCCGTCCCCGACTGGGCGGGCGGCACACGCATCGGAGACAACCTGCGGACGCTGAACGCCGCGTGGGGACGCCGCGGCGTCACCCGGGGCGCCGTCGTGATCGTCTTCTCCGACGGCTGGGAGCGCGGGGACGTAGGCCTGCTCGATCGCGAGATGGAACGGCTGCATCGCGCGGCCCGGACGGTGGTCTGGGTGAACCCCCTCGCCGGGGAGCCCGGGTACGAGCCGTTGGCGGCTGGCATGGCGGCGGCGCTGCCCCACGTCGACCACTTCCTGCCGGGCCACGACTTGGCCTCGCTGGAACGGCTGGTCGAGGTACTGGACGTCCTCGACGAGAGGGATCGGGATCGCCCCGTGCATGCGAGGCCGGCTCCCCCTGAGCGTGGTGTTCGCCGGGGACCACTGCGGGCCGAGCGCTGAGATGGCCCGCGAGGTCACGGTCGCGCTTTGCCAGGTGACGGGTGAGCCCTTCGATCCCAAAGGGAACCGTCGCCTCGCGGGTGATTTCGCTCGCAGGGCGTTCGAGCGCGGCGCGGACGTGGTCGTGCTGCCGGAGATGATCATCCCCGGCTACTCCGCGGACGCCGAGCGGCTCGCGCCGCTCGCAGAGCCGATCGACGGGCCTGCCGTGACCGAATGGCACCGGATCGCAGCCGCCTCCGGCGGTTACATCGCGGGCGGGTTCTGCGAGTCGGACGGCGACGAGCGCTTCAATTCCGCCGTCGTCGTGGGCCCCGACGGAATCGCCCTCCACTACCGCAAGCTCCATCTCTTCGACAGGGAGAAAAAGGCGTTCCAGCCCGGCGACCTCGGTCTCCCGGTCGCGGAACTGGGGTTCGGAACCGTTGGGTTGTGCGTCTGCTACGACCTTCGCTTCGTCGAGACCGCCCGCGCCCTGGCCCTGCAGGGAGCCGAGCTGATCCTGGTGCCAACCGCATGGCTCACCGGGTTCGACCAGGTTCGCTGGCGCGACGACGGCCTCGCGCCACAGGCCGAGGGCGCGGTGCTCCAGGCCAACCTGAATCAGGCATTCATCGCCTGCGCGTCGCAGGCGGGGGAGCGCGGGGGACGCTTCTTTCTCGGATCGTCGGTCCTCGTCGGCCCGAGAGGAGAGCTCCTGCTGGGCCCTCTTTCGGGAACCTCGGACGAGCTGGCGCTCGCGACCATCGACCTGGCCGACGCTGAGCGGGCGCAGCGTCGCTCCGAGCTGATCACGCCGCGGGCGGACCGCCGCACCGACGTCTACGGGCTCGTGGTCGGCGACCGGCGCCTCTAGGCAGCCGCGCCGCCGTTGAGGGCGGCGAACACCCGGTCGGGCGTCAGCGGCGTAGCCGTGACGGCGCCGGGATGAATCGCATCCGCCACCGCGTTGGCGATCGCCGCCGGGGCGCCGACGGCCCCGCCCTCACCGCCTCCCTTGATGCCGTCCGGATTGAGATGGGTGGGCACCACCATGTGCTCCACGACGATCTCCGGGACGTTCTCGTCGCCTGGAAGC
>JAJTCK010000165.1 GCA_021323175.1 Solirubrobacterales bacterium
TCCCACTCGTCCCGGAAGAAGGTGAGGTTCGAGAACCAGTGCAGCAGGAGCCCCCCCGAGAGGATCACCGCGGCGGCCGCGAGCAGGGTCGCGGGATGGATACGCGACCGCAGACGATCCATCTGCATCAGGAAGCGGGAGCGGCGGACGGATCCATGTAGCCGCGGATTCGTACACGAAATCCCAGGCCTACGGAGTAACCTGCCATCGATGCGGGCGGGCGACCGCGCTCAGCCTCGGCGCGGCGATGCGGCCGGCCCCGAGCGCTCCTTCGGGTCGAGCGCGGTCCTGGCCTCGCTCGCGCTCGCCGGATCCTTCGCCGCCCTGGGCCTCAACAGCATCTCGATCTCGCGCATCGAGGGACCTGACGGCGCGGGGCTGATCGCCCTCTCCTCGCAGTTCATCTTCCTGGCCACCTTCGTCGCGGGCGCGGGATTGCGCACCAGCGTGACCTACCGCGTCGGCGCGTCGGCGCGGGCCTCTGGTCCGCTCGCAGCGCCGTGCGGGGGGCCCTGAAGGCCGCCTTCGTGCTCGGGATCGCGGGGGCCGCCGCCGGCATGGGCCTTTGGGCCCTCCTTCGGGACGGTGCGCTGAGCGACTTCAGCCCGCTGATGGCCGGTTCGCTGATGGCCGCCCTGCCGTTCGCGCTCGCCTGGTGGATCGTGCCGGCGATCCCGCTGGCCCAGGAGCGCTTCGAGGCCTACGCGGCGTTGACCGTCTCTGCCCCGGCTTCGGTGCTCCTGCTGTGTCCCGCTCTGGCGCTGTTGGCCGGCGAAACGGGAGCGGTGATCGGCTTCGCCGGTGGCTACGTCGTCGGCGGCTCGGTCAGCTCGCTCTGGGCCCTGAGACACGCCAGGGACCCCACAGCCGCGCACGGCCCGGAGCACGGATTGCGGCGAGCCGGAGGCTTCGGCGCGCGCGCGTGGGTCAACGACCTCTTCGCCCTGATCAACCTGCGGCCCGATCTCTTCATCCTGAGCGCGTATTTCGGCACAGCGGACACGGGTGTATACGCCGTCACGGTCTCGATCACATCGCTCGTCTGGATCGTCTCTCAGCCGCTGGCGTCGGTCGTGCTGCCACGGAACGCCGGAATCGCCGCAGCCGATCCGGGCCTGGCCCCCGAGCTGCCGGCCTCGGAGCAGAACGCGGCCGCCCGGCACTCGGTGGTGGTCTCGCTCGCGGCGGGGCTCGCGGTGGTCCCGATACTCGCCCTCGCCCCATTCGTATGGGGGGAGGGCTTCGAGGACACGCTGCGGCTCGGGCTGATCATGCTGCCGGGCGTCGTCCTGCTCGGGATCGGCAGGGTGATGGTCGCCGCGTTCACGGGCGCCGGGGCGGCCAACCAGGCGCTTCTGGTGGGCTTGGTCAGCTTCCCGCTCACGTTCATCGCCTTCCTGCTCGTGATCCCGGACCACGGGTCCACCGGGGCGGCCATCGTCTCCTGCTGCTCGTACGTCGCCGCGGCACTGCTCGCGGCGCTGCTCTTCTTCCGCGCCCCCGGGACCTCGCCTCGCCAAGCCCTCATGCCGCGCGGAGCGGATCTGCGTGACTACGAGCGGCTTGCGAGGCGTCTCTGGGGCGGTCTCCCCAGCGCGCGAAGCGCGAGGGCCAGCCGCTAGCCTGCGCGAGCCGAATGCCCAGCCAAGGCGGCGACCCTCTCGCGATCGAGGTCCGCGGCGTCGAGAAGACGTTCCGGGTCCCCACGCACCGCATCGACTCGCTGAAGGAGCGGGTGGTCCATCCATTCGCGCGACCCGAGTACAGGACGCTGCACGCGCTTCGCGGCGTCTCGTTCGACGTGCGGCGGGGCGAGTTCTTCGGCATCGTGGGCCGCAACGGATCGGGGAAGAGCACCCTGCTGAAGATCCTCGCCAGCATCTATCGCGCCGACGCCGGCACCATCAGGATGGCCGGCCGCCCCGCCCCGTTCATCGAGCTCGGCGTCGGGTTCAACCCCGAGCTAACCGCGCGCGAGAACGTCGTCCTGAACGGCGTGATGATGGGGCTCTCCCAGCGCGAGGCGCGACGCAAGCTGGACACGGTCCTCGAGTTCGCCGAGCTCGAGGAGTTCGTGGACATGAAGCTGAAGAACTACTCGTCGGGGATGCTCGTCCGCCTCGCCTTCTCGGTGATGCTCGAGGCGGACACCGAAATCCTCCTGATCGACGAGGTGCTCGCTGTGGGCGACGCGTCCTTCCAGCAGAAGTGCCGCGACGTGTTCCATGAGATGAAGCGCGGCGACCGCACGGTCGTCCTCGTCACCCACGACATGACCGCGGTGCAGACCTACTGCGACCGGGCCATGCTGCTCGAGGACGGAGGGCTGTCCTTCATCGGCGACCCCGAGGAGGCGGGCCGCCAGTACCTGCGGATGAATTTCGAGCGCGAGCCGGTCTCCCCGGGAGACAGGGGCGAGATGCCGATGGTCACAGACTTCCTTGCCCGGCCGGTCGAGGCGTGGCTGGAGGATTTGGATGGCGAGCGGGTCACGAACGTCGAGGCGGGCAGTCCGATTCGGCTGCACGCGGTCATGGAGGCCAGGCGCGAGCTGGAGAACCCCAGGTTCACCCTGCACGTCAACAACGCCGACGGCGTCGGAGTGTTCAGCATCGGAGGGGACCTGGGCGACGGGGAGCGGGGAGCGGCCCTGGAGGTGGGGCGGCACGCCCGGGTCTCGGCGACGCTAGAGAACCCCTTGATGCCCGGCCGATACGTCCTCGTTTGCTGGGTCGGCGTGCTGCGCAACGACGAGGAGGTCGCCCACCAGGCGATCAAGCTGCTGGACTTCGTCGTCTTCGGCGTTGCCAGGGGGCACGGGGTCGTGGTCGTGCCGGGCGAGGTCGGGGTGCAGGCGCTCGAGGAAGCGGAGGAGGGGGGCGGGTGAGCTCGCACGGCTCG
>JAJTCK010000071.1 GCA_021323175.1 Solirubrobacterales bacterium
TGATCACGGAAGACCTCGAACGCCGGGTAGCGGAGCCCGTTGTCGTGGATGATCAGCGGGTCCTTCCCCTCGCGCCTCTCGACGGTCAGCCCCGTGGGCCCCTTGCCGGAGTGGATCAGCTCGATCAGCTCCTCGGGGATGTAGTGGGTGTGAACGTCTACGACGGGGGAGATGGAGAGTCCTCTCATTGCCGCTCCGGGGCCGCGGCCCTCCTTTCGATGACGGTATTGACCCCCCGAGGGCTGGTCAAGCGCAGGCGGCGGCGCGCCGGGTTTCCCCTGGGCCTGGGCGGGAAATCCCCGGCCGGGCGCCGTTACAGGCTCCGGGGCCGCCCCAGCGGGAAAACCCGCGTGGCTAAATCGGCATAGCCCCGATGACAGAACCGGCCGTCCCCCGGATACTCATCCGGACCGACGATCCGAATGGGGGACGTGCCGCGTCTCCGAGCGAAAGGGAGTGCGAGCTTGCGAAAGCTGCGGGCGGCCGTTGACATCGGCGGGACGTTCACCGACCTCGTCGCCTACGACGAGGACGGCCAGGAGTTGATCACGGTGAAGACGCCGTCGACCCCGCCCACCTTCATCGAGGGCGTCATGAACGCGCTGGAGAAGGCCCAGATCAAGCCTGAGGAGATCGTGACCTTCAAGCACGGCTCGACGATCTCGACGAACGCCATCATCGAGCGGCGCGGCGCCAACACCGGGATGGTCACGACAAAGGGCTTCAGGGACGTTCTCGCCGCCGGGCGAGCCAACCGTCCCGACCTCTTCAACTCGAACTGGGATCCCTCGCCGCCCCTGGTGCCCCGCAGGCACATACTCGAGGCCCGCGAGCGCGTGGACTACGAGGGCAACGTGCTCGAGGAGCTGAACGAGGACGACGTCCGCGAGGCGGCCCGCAAGCTCAAGCTTCGCGATATCGAGTCGGTCGCGGTTGCCTACATCAACTCCTTCATGCGCCCGGATCACGAGCGCAGGACGAAGGAGATCCTGCTCGAGGAGCTGGGAGAAGGCGCGTACGTCACGACCTCGTCCGAGGTGCTCCCGGAGATCCGCGAGTTCGAGCGGACCTCCACCGTCGCGGCCAACGCATACCTGATGCCGGTCATGGAGCGCTACATCGACAGCCTGCTCGACTCCCTGCGGGAGTGGGGATATCAGGGCGAGGTCTACGTCACCCACTCGGGCGGGGGGGTCGTGACGGCCCGTGCCGCTCGCAGCGTGCCCGCCCGCATCTGCCACTCCGGGCCCGCGGGAGGCGTTGTCGGGGGACTCCTGGTCGGCAAGCACGCAGGCTTCGACAACGTGATCACCTTCGACATGGGTGGCACCAGTGCCGACCTGGCTCTCGTGAACGAGGGCGAGCCGACGCTCGCGCCGGAGTGGCGAGTCGATTGGAACATTCCGATCCTCTTCCCCGCCATCGACCTGGTGGCGATCGGCGCCGGCGGGGGCACGATCGCGTGGGTCGACACGGGCGGCTCGCTCCGCGCCGGACCGCAGAGCGCCGGCGCTGACCCTGGCCCCGCCTGCTTCGGAAATGGCAACGAGGAGCCCACGATCACCGACGCCCACCTTTACCTCGGGCGGCTGAATCCCGAGACCTACCTCGGTGGGGACCTTGAGATCCGCCCTGACCTGGCCGAGCAGGCGATCGAGCGCCTGGCCGACCAGCTCGGGCTCTCGGCGCCACAGACGGCGAGCGGGATCCTGCGGATCGCGAACGCGAACATGACCAGCGCCACGCACCTGATCTCGGTGGAGCGCGGCTACGACCCGCGCGACTTCGCCCTCGTGGCAGGTGGAGGCGCCGGCCCGCTGCACGCGGTCGAGATCGCGCGCGACCTGCGAATCCCGCAGGTGATCGTCCCCCCCACGCCCGGCGTCACCTCGGCGCTCGGCATCCTGCAGGTGGACCTGCGCCACGACCTGCTGGCCCCCGTGCTGCAGCAGGTCAAGGACCTGGACGTAGAGGCGCTGGCCCAGTCGTTCGACCATCTGACCGCCGAGGCGACCGAGATCCTCGAGGCCGAGGACATCCCCGACGATCGGCGCTCGATCGAACTCTCAGTGGACGCGCGTTATTACGGGCAGACTCCGTACATGAACCTCAAGCTCGAGAGCGCCTTGGCCGGGCAGGCCGACCTCGATGCGCTCGTCGCCCAGTACAGGGAACGCTACGAGTCCGAGTTCGGCTACCAGCTGCCCGAGGAGGTCGCGACGGTCGAGATCGTCAACGCCCGGGTCGCGGCCATCGGCCTGACCGAGGACGTTGCGCTCAAGGAGGACTTGGAGGGCGCGTCGGCGGACGACGCCCGCGCCGGGGAGCGCCCGGTCTACTTCGACGAGACCGAGGACTTCACGGACACTCCGATCTACGACCGCGCCAAGCTCGGCGCGAGCGCCGAGCTCGAGGGGCCGGCGGTGATCGAGCAGACCGACACGACCGTGCTGGTACCGCCTGGGGCGACGGCCAAGGTCGATCGCTTCGACAACATCGTCATCGCCGTCAGCGCCAGCGGAACGGCTCCAGAGGCGAAGGCTCCGGCCGCCGCCGCGAAGGGAGGCTGAGCATGGAGACCGCCACCGCGCCGAGCAGCGGCGTCGGCGACCTGCGCAACGACCCGATCACCTTCGAGGTCCTGCGCAATGCCTTCAAGTCGATCTGCAACGAGGCGAGCGCCCTGATCGAGCGCGTGTCGTACGCCCCGACGATCACCGAGGGCCACGACTACTCGGTCTCGATCCTCACCCCTGACGGCCGCCTGGTCTCCCACGGGCAGCGCGACCAGGCTCCGCACATGGGCACCTTCGAGGCCTCGGTGCAGAACCTGATTCGAGAGGTCACAGAGTTCGCCCCCGGTGACGCCTTCATTTACAACGATCCCTACACCGGGGGAACGCACCAGAATGACGTCAAGATCATCCGTCCGATCTTCTGGAGCGGTGAGCTGTTCGCGTTCGCGATCGCCCTCTGCCACTGGCCGGACGTCGGCGGGCCGATGCACGGCACCTTCAACCCCCGCGCGACCGAGTGCTACGCCGAGGGACTGCGGATGCCTCCGCTGAAGCTGTACGAGAATGACGAGCCGGTCAAGCCGATCTGGGACCTGGTCAGCATGAACATCCGGGTGCCCAAGGAGCGCGTCGCCGAGATGCACGCCCAGCACCGCGCCGGCGTGCTGGTCGAGGAGAGGCTGCTGGGATACGTCGAGAAGTTCGGCGAGGATGTGATGCGCGACGGCTTCGAGGACACCATGGACCACTCCGAGCGCCGGTTCAGAGAGTGGGTCAGCCGGCTCCCCGACGGCGAGTACGAGTTCGAGGACTGGGGCGACAGGGATCTCGGCAAGGAGGACGAGCCGCCGATCCGGGTCCACTGCAAGATGACCATCGACGGGAACCAGGTCACCGTCGACTGGACGGGCTGCGACCCGGCGCCAGTGGCGTCCTGGGGCTTCGCCCGTCCAGCGCTCCAGTCTGCGACCTACGACGGGACGATGCACTGCTTCCCCGAGCTGGCGCCGCTCAACCACGGCGTCGTGCGCGCGATCAACATCGTCTCCAAGCCGGGGACCTGCGTGGACGTACAGGAGCCGACCCCGGTCACCGGGTATTGCTCCGGCGCTTACGAGAAGGTCGACGCCGTGACCATGGCGTGCTGGGGCCAGGCCCTGCAGGACGTGGACCCCAGGAGAATCCACGCCGCCACGGTCAACCTGCAGAACTTCTGCACGGGGGGAATCCACCCGAAGACCGGCGCCGGATTCGTCTCCTACATGTGGCTCGAAGGCGGCCAAGGCGCCCGGGCCTATGCCGACGGCAACTCCTTCTACATGATGATCTTCATCGGAGGCGCATCCAACCAGCCCAACGAGACGCTGGAGCGCTGGTACCCGATGGTCTACACCAGCACCGAGGCCGTCGTCGACTCTTGCGGGGACGGGGAGTACCGCGGCGGCTTCGGCATCTGGCGCAGCTTCAGGGCGACGGGGGACACGGAGCTGGTGGTCCTGGGTGACCGCGAGAGGGTCGGACCCTTCGGCCTGGCGGGCGGGACCAACGGAGGACCGAACATGGTGATCCTCAATCCCGGCACCGACCAGGAGGAGAACCTGGGCATGTTCACGACCAAGGCGAAACTGAAGAAAGGCGACCAGCTCGAGTTCGGCTCTAACGGCGGCGGCGGCTTCGGGCTTCCCTGGGAGCGCAAGGTCGAGTCCGTGCTCGACGACGTCATGGACGAGCTGCTGTCGCTCGAGAAGGCGCGCGAGACCTACGGCGTCGCGATCACCGAGGTGGACGCCGATGCGCTCGTCTACGAGGTGGACGAGCAGGAGACTCAGAGGCTGCGCGGCGAGCTCGCCGAGGACGGGCGGCCGCGCGGGACAGGCCCCTTCGAGGTCAACGAGTTGGGCGAAAAGCTCTTCCGGGACCCGGGCGAGCTCGACACTCGCGGCGGCACGCCCGCGGCGGCTGCAACCAAGGGCCATGGCTGAGATGGCCAAGGAGACATACAACCCGAAGGGGATGCCACCGCCCGTCGGCCCGTACTCCAACGCGGTCGCCTCGGCATCGGGCCGGATGGTGTTCATCGCCGGCCAGGTCGCCTACGACGCCGAGGGAAAGGTGGTCGGCAAGGGCGACGTGGCCGCTCAGACCCGGCAGGTGATGGAGAACATCGAGCTCGGCCTGGAGGCCGCCGGGGCGACCTTCGAGGACGTGGTCAAGGTCGTCAACTACATCACCGACATCGACGAGTTCTCCAAGATGGCTGCGGTCCGGCGCGAGTACCTGAAGGAGCCTCACCCGGTAAGCACACTCGTCGAGGTGTCAGCGCTCATGGAACCCGACCTGATCATCGAGATAGAGGCGATCGCGATCGTCCCCGAGGGCTAGGGCCCTTCGCGAGCCGGCGGGCGCACAGAGGGGACGATGACCCACTGATGGCAGACCCCGTGATCATCACCGTGGCCCCCACCGGACCCCTGACCACCAGGGAGCAGCACCCGGGGGTGCCGCTCTCCCCGTCCGAAATCGGCGAGGCCGTCGCCGACGCCGCCGAGGCGGGCGCGGCGATCGCCCACGTGCACGCTCGGGACGAGAACGGCGAGCCCACTGCGGACCCGTCGGTATACGCGGCTATCGCCGACGAGATTCGGTCGCGATGCGAGGTCGTCGTGCAGGCGTCCACCGGCGTCGGGCTCACCGTGCCGTGGGAGGAGCGTCTGAGGATCGTCTCGTCGGGTGAGGTCGACGTCACGATGGCGACTCTCAACCCCGCGTCAATGACCTTCGCGAGTGGGACCTTCAACAACCCGCCCGAGTTCGTCGAGGCCCTCGCGCATGCGATGCACGGGCGGGACATGCATCCCGAGCTGGAGGTGTACGACGTCGGCCACGTCGGTCTCTGCCTCGAGCTCGTCAAGCAGGGGCTGATCCGGGAGCCCCTGCAGTTCAGCTTCGTCATGGGGGTCCGAGGGGGCATGCCAGGCGACCCGGCGCTGCTACCGCTGCTCCGATCGATGCTGCCCGCCGGGGCGACGTGGCAGGCGATCGGGATCGGGCGGGCCCAACTGCCGCTGTCCCTGGCCGCCCTGGCCATGGACGGAAATATCCGCGTGGGCTTCGAGGACAACGTCTACATCTCCAAGGGGACCCTGGCCGAGTCGAACGCCCAGTTCGTGCGCCGGGCCGTCGAGCTCGTGCGCGCATCGGGGCGTGAGGTGGCGACCCCCGGCTTCGTGCGGGATCGCCTGGGCGTCCGGTGACGCCGGCCCTTGAGGGCTCGGGCGGCACCGGCTCCAGTCGGATCCTGGTCGCCCTGGGGGGCAACGCGCTCACCGCGGAGGGCGACGCAGGGCCGGACGCCCAGCGCAGGGCGGCGGAGCGGGCCATGAAGCAGGTCGCGGAGCTGGTCGCCGCTGGGAACGAGGTCGCAATCACGCACGGCAACGGGCCCCAGGTCGGCAACCTGCTGCTGAAGAACGAGATCGCGCGCCACGCGGTTCCCCCCGTCCCGCTCGATTGGTGCGTCGCCCAGACCCAGGCCACGATCGGGTACCTGATCATGACCGCCCTCGAGCGCGAGCTCGCGGTTCGCCGCATCGGGAGCGCGCTGGCGGTCTTGTTGACCCGCGTCCTCGTCGACCCAGCCGACCCAGCGTGGGAGCACCCGAGCAAGCCGATCGGCCAGTCGAACCGACGGCTCGTCCCCTCGCCGGAGCCGGTCGAGATCCTCGACCGGGACGCCGTGGTACGACTGCTGGACGACGGCGCCATCGTCGTAGCGGCGGGCGGCGGCGGGATTCCGATGATCCGCGAGAACGGCGGCATCCGAGGGGTTGAGGCCGTCGTAGACAAGGATCTCTGCGGCGCTCTGCTCGCCCGCGCAATCGGCGCCGACCGCATGTTGATCGCGACAGACGTACGCGCGGCCGCGACCGGCTTCGGCGGTGACGACCCCGAGTGGATCGACAGCATCTCATCCGATCGGCTGCGCGAGCTCATCGACGCCGGCGAGTTCGGCGCGGGCAGCATGCTGCCCAAGGTGGAGGCCTGCGCCAGGTTCGTCGAGGGGGGAGGCGAAGAGGCGACGATCTGCCACCTCGGCGAGCTCGACCGCGCACTCGCCGGCGCTGCCGGCACCACGGTCAAGGCCGGGACCTGACGTGGTTGAGCGAGTGGTCGTGGTGGAGCGCACCTACAGGGACTCGGTCTCCATGATGTCCGCCTCGCAGTCCGCGTCACGGCTCGTCGACGTCGACATCGCGATGGCGGTCTCGGCTACTCCGCTCAACCTCGAGTTGCTCCAGCGCGACGGCTTCTCCTCGGCCCAGGCCGACGCCGCCACGCCGGCGGACCTGGTCATCGCCGTCAGGGCGCGCGACGCCGACGCGGCCGAGGATGCGCTCGAGACGATCAGGGCGGAGCTTCGCGGCGGCGCGCCGGACGTCGACCCGATCCAGTCTCGCCCCCCCCGCTCGCTCGCGGCCGCGGCGCGGCGGCGGCGCGACGCGAACCTGGCCGTGGTCTCGGTTCCGGGAGACCGGGCCGCCTACGAGTGCGCCACCGCGCTGGAGGCCGGGCTGAACGTCTTCTGCTTCTCGAGCGGCTTCGACGTCGGGATCGAGGCGGCGCTCAAGCGCCGCGCGCGCGAGCTGGACCTGCTGCTGATGGGCCCTGACTGCGGAACGGCGATCCTGGACGGTGTTGGCATCGGCTTCGCAAACGAGGTCCAGCGGGGCCCCGTCGGGATCGTCGCGGCGTCGGGCACCGGGGCGCAGCAGATCTCGTGCCTCCTCGGCACCGCCGGGGTCGGGATCTCAGAGCTGATCGGGGTCGGCGGCAGGGACCTGAGCGGTGCCGTCGGCGGCGTCATGTCCGCCCACGCAATCTCGATGCTGGGCCGAGACCCGCGGACCGAATGCGTCGTCGTGGTCGGCAAGTCCCCGGACGCCAACGTGGCTTCGGCTCTTGCCCACCACCTCGGGAACACCGGCAAGCGGGCCGTTCTCGCAATGCCGGAGGCCGCGATCAGGACGCCGGCCGGTGTCGAGACCGCCGGCAGCCTGGAATCCGCCGCCGTCCGAGCGGCCGAGCTCGTGGGAGCGACCCTGGAGCTCGGCGATCCTGCGCGGCCTCCCCCCCGGCCCGGCGCCACCCGGGGCCTGTTCTGCGGCGGGACCCTGCGCGACGAGGCGCTCGCGGTGTTCGCGGCGGCGATGCCCGACGGCCGCCGGCCACTGGCCATGGACCACGTCGGAGGGTCCCTCGGCGGCCAGGACGCGTTCATCGACTTCGGCAGCGAGTCGCTCACGCGCGGCCGGCCGCACCCGATGATCGATCCGGGCCTGCGCGACGAGGAGCTCGCCCGCCACGCGGCCGACGAGCAGGTCGGTGTGATCCTGGCGGACGTGGTCCTCGGGCGGTGCGCCCATCCCGATCCCGCGGCCGGCCTGGTTGCGGCCATCGAATCGGCAGTGACCGTCCGCGGCCCGGACGCCCCTGCTTTCGTCGTCTCCCTGTGCGGAGCGGAGCGCGATCCCCAGGGCCTCGACCGGCAGGCGACGCTGCTGGCCGGAGCCGGGGCGGTCGTCGCGCGGAGCAACGCCCAGGCCGCGCGAATCGCGCTCGCAGCCGCCGGCGTCGAGCGGGTCAGGACGAGCGGGATGGGCGAGCGATGAGCGGCGAGGCCGGTCCGCTGGGTGCGCCCCCGGTCGTTGTCACGGCGGGGATAGAGACGATCGCCGGCGAGCTGGAGGCGCAGGGCGTGGACGTGACCCGGGTCGACTGGCGGCCTTCGGGCGTCCCAAGCGCGCTCGAAAGGCTCGCGATCGAGGCGCAGCTTACCGCGACGGCCAACGACGCGGCGATCGCGCGCCTGCAGGAGGCGAGGCCGACCCTCGCCGGAATCGCAGTTGCGAGCGACGTCATCCCGGGTTTGGACCGACGAACGGTGCTCCACGCCGGCCCGCCGATCGAGTGGGGTCGGATGTGCGGTCCGATGCGCGGCGCCATCGTCGGCGCCCTGCTCTACGAGGGACTCGCCGACTCGGACGAGGAGGCTGAGCGGATGGCGGCGGGCGGTGAGATCGAGCTCAGGCCCTGCCACGACCACCAGGCTGTCGGCCCGATGGCGGGGATCATCAGCCCCTCGATGCCGGTGTGGGTCGTCGAGAACGAAGACGCCGGCAACCGCGCTTACTCCACGCTCAACGAGGGCCTGGGCCGGGTGTTGCGGTACGGGGCATACGACGAAGAGGTCATCGAGCGGCTTCGCTGGATGCGTGACGTGCTCGCGCCGGCGCTCGCGGGCGCCTTGGGCCGGACCGAGGCGAAGCCGGACCTGCGGGCGCTGATCGGCCAGGCGCTGCAGATGGGCGATGAGGTCCACAACCGCAACCGGGCGGCCACCTCGCTCCTGATCAGGGCGATCGCTCCCGCACTCGCCGACGAAGGAGGCCCCGAGGCGGCCGAGGCCCTCCGCTTCCTCGACGGCAACGACCATTTCTTCCTCAACCTCGCGATGGCGGCGGCCAAGGCGACGGCTGACTCGGCGGCTGGAGTCGAGGGCTCCAGCGTGGTCACGGCGATGGCGCGAAACGGAGTCGAGTTCGGCATCCGGCTGAGCGGCACCGGCGAGCGCTGGTTCACCGGTCCGGCCGGCAAGGTGGAGGGCCTCTTCTTCAGCGGATTCGGGCCGCAGGACGCCAACCTCGACATCGGCGACAGCTCGATCACCGAGACGGTGGGACTCGGCGCGTTCT
>JAJTCK010000072.1 GCA_021323175.1 Solirubrobacterales bacterium
GTTGTGGAGCTCGTCGATGAACAGGATGATGTCGCCGCGCTGGGTGATCTCCTTCATCACCTTCTTCAGGCGCTCCTCGAACTCGCCGCGGTACTTCGATCCGGCGACGAGGGCGGCCAGGTCGAGCGTGTAGATCTGCTTGTTCTTGAGCAGCTCGGGCACCTCACCCTTGGTGATGCGGGCGGCGAGGCCCTCGACGACGGCGGTCTTGCCGACGCCGGGCTCGCCCAGCAGCACGGGATTGTTCTTGGTGCGGCGGGAGAGGATCTGCATGATCCGCTCGATCTCGGTCTCGCGGCCGATCACGGGGTCGAGCTTGCCGTCGGAGGCGAGCTTCGTCAGGTTGCGGCCGAACTGGTCGAGCAGCTTCGAGGACTTCTTGCCCTCGCCACTGGAACCGCCCGAGCCCTGGCGGCGCCCGCCCGGTCCGGACAGCATCCGAATGACCTCGTTGCGGATCTTCTCGGAGTCGGCGTCGAAGTCGAGCAGGATGCGGGCGGCGACGCCCTCGTTTTCGCGGACCAGTCCGAGCAGGATGTGCTCGGTGCCGATGTAGTTGTGGCCCAGGCTCAGCGCCTCGCGCAGGGCGAGCTCGAGGACCTTCTTGGCGCGCGGGGTGAACGGGATCTGGCCTGCGGTGACCTCCTCGCCGGAGCCGACGATCCGCACGACCTGGGAGCGAACGCGCTCGACCGTGATGTCGAGCGACTCCAGCACCCGCGCTGCGAGACCCTCCTCCTCGCGCAGCAGGCCGAGCAGGATGTGCTCGGTGCCGATGTAGTTGTGCTTCAGCGTCCGGGCTTCCTCTTGGGCGAGGACGACTACCTGGCGCGCTCTCTCGGTGAATCTCTCGAACATTCGTTTCCTTCTACCTCGTCCTCTGGTCTATCAGCTGCTTCGGCTGTCCTGCGTAGTGGTGTCGGGGGACGCGAACTCGCCCGGTGGTCCAATCCGTATCGGCTCCTGCCTGCCGATCTTTGACTTGACCTCCGGTTCTGTCGGGGACGGCGAGGAGCCAAGTATAGCCCTGGCCTCTTACCGCCCAACCGCGTGTGAACGGACGCACGGGATCTCCCTGCAATCTGCGGGAAAGGTCGAGGCCCCGCCTCCAGGCGTGCCCAGCGTCGGGGGATCGCGCTAGCTTGCCGGGCGATGAGCGCCCTCATTCACCGCCTCAGGAACGACCGTCGCCTGGCCATCGCCCTGGTGGCCGCCGTGCTGCTCCTGAGCGCCTGGATCACGTGGACGGTCTACGTCTGGAACGAGAACGGCGCCGATGCCGGCATCGGCGTGCTCGTCAGCTGGCCGGCCGCACTGGCCGCCCTGGCCCTGATCGCGAGTCCCTTCGTGGTCGGCGCGCGGCTGCTGCTTAGCCGAGAGGAGGAGGGCCGGGACGGGGGCGACGCGGTGGACGACCCGGTCGGGGGTGAGGTTGCGGATGTGGACCACGGGACTGCGCCTACTGGGTAGGAAGACTTCGGTGGGTCAGGTGCGCATCGCCGGGAACAGCACAACCTCGCGCAGGCTCGCCGCTCCGGTCAGGACCATCACCAGCCGGTCGATGCCGAGGCCGACGCCGCCGGTCGGCGGCATGCCGTGCTCGAGCGCCTCGACGAAGGACTCGTCGTACGGCTGGGCCTCCTCGTCGCCCCGCTCGATCTCCTCGCGCTGCTGCTCGAAGCGGCGGCGCTGCTCGTCGGGATCGTTCAGCTCGCTGAAGGAGTTGGCGATCTCCATTCCCCCGACGAAGGCCTCCCAGCGCTCCACCAGCCCCTCCTCGGTGCGGTGGCGCTTGGCGAACGGGGAGAGCTCGACCGGGTAGTCGGTGATGAAGGTGGGCTCGATCAGGTCGGGTTCGACCTGCTTCGAGAGGAGGCCGTCAACGAGCTTGCCCCAGCCCTCCTCGGGGCTCGCCTCGGAGCCCATCGCCTCGGCAAGAGCCTCCCGCGTGGGGTGCTCCATCACGTCTATCCCCGACTTCTCCATGATCGCGTCGCGCAGGGTCACCCGCCGCCACGGTGGGGCAACGTCGATCTTGCGGCCGTCGCGCTCGACCTCGGTCGTCCCGAGGACCTGCCGGGCGACCTCGGAGACCAGCTCTTCGAGCTCGCGGGCCGTGTCCTCGTAGTCCGCGTATGCCTCGTACCACTCGAGCATCGTGAATTCGGGGTTGTGCTTCTGCGAGATGCCCTCGTTGCGGAAATCCTTGCCCAGCTCGTAAACGCGGTCGATCCCGCCCACCACGAGCCGCTTCAGGTACAGCTCGGTGGCGATCCGCAGGTACAGGTCCCGGTCGAGCGCGTTGTGGTGGGTCGTGAAGGGCCGTGCCAGCGCCCCTCCATATAGAGGCTGGAGCACGGGCGTCTCGACCTCGACGAAGCCGCGGTCGTCCAGCCACCGGCGCACCGCCGCGATCGTGGCGCCGCGCCGGCGAAACAGCTCGCGGGTCTCCTCGTTCGCGATCAGGTCGAGCTCGCGCTTGCGGTACCGGGTCTCGGTGTCCTCGAGGCCGTGGAACTTCTCGGGCGGTGGGCGCAGGCTCTTGGACAGGAGCTCCCAGGACTCCGCGCGGACGCTCAGCTCTCCCCGCCTGCTTGCGAAGACCACGCCCTCGACGCCCACGATGTCCCCGATGTCCAGCCCGAGCAGTCCCTCGTAGCGGTCACCCAGGTCGTCCAGGCGCGCCTGGATCTGGATCTGTCCGCTGCCGTCACGCAGGTCCAGGAACGACGCCTTGCCGTGTCCACGGCGGGCGGTCAGGCGGCCGGCCACGCGAACGCGGTCCTCGGTCTCGGCGCCGGACTGGATGTCTTCGTGCCGCGCGCGCACCGAGGCGACGTCCTGCCTGGCTGCAAACGCGTGCGGGTAGGGCTCCACGCCGGCCTCCCGCAGGCGCTCGAGCTTCGCCCGCCGGTCGGCGAGCACCTCCGGCTCGGATCGCTCGGGCTCGGACATCCGGAGCAGCCTAGGCGACGGGGCCCAGGGCTGGTCCCGAGCCTACGCGGCTTCGATCTTGGTGACCTTGAGCTTCTTCTTCGGGCCGCGCGGCGTCTCCACGGTCACGATCTCGTTCTTCTTGGCCCCGATCAGAGCCTTGCCGATCGGCGACTCGTTGGAGAGCTTCTGCTCGGCCGGGTCGGCCTCGGCCGCCCCCACCAGACGGAACTTCTGCGACTTGCCCGACTTCTGGTCCTTGACGTGGACGATGGCGCCGACGTCGACCGTCTCGGTGTCGATGTGCTTCTCGTCGATGACGGTCGAGCGGCGCAGCTTGTCCTGCAGCTGCATGATCCGCTGCTCGAGCATCGCCTGCTCGTTCTTGGCGTCGTCGTACTCCGCATTCTCGGCGATGTCCCCGAACTCACGGGCCTCCTTGATGCGGTCTGCGATCTCACGCCGCTTCGTGGTCTCCAGGTGCTCGAGCTCCTGCTTGAGCTTCTCGAGGCCCTCCGCGGTGATCAGTGTCTCGCGCAACTCCTACCTCTTCCTCGTCGGTGCTGAGCAGGTCGTCCCGTCTTGCCGGAAACCCCTGCTAACTGGCGAAAAATGAGCCCGTGCCGACGCTCAGAAGGAGGCGACGACCCGGGCGAAGCGCGTCAGTATAGCGCCGGGGTAACCAGGCCACAGGGGCCGGAAGGCCCTCCTGGCGGTGTCCGGTCAGGCGTCCAGTGCCGTTGCGATTGCCCTCGCCAGGCGCGCCGGGTCTTCGATCTGGGGATAGTGGCCGAGGTCCTCCAGCGGGGTCAGCGGAGCCTCGGGGCGCAGCTTCCTGACCCCGTCCAGGACCGCCTTCGTCGCGACAGGGTCGAGCATCCCCCAAGCCAGGTGCAGGTCCTTCGGCCAGCCGCTGATCGCTCCGTACCAGCGCTCGGCGAAGCGCACGCGCTCCTTCATGTAGACGATCGTCTTGTGGCCGATCCGCTGGCCGGCCCGCTCGGTGATCAGGCACCACTGGTCCTCGGCCTCCTCGTCGCTGAGCGGGTGGCCCGGCGAGAAGATCGATCCGAACTGCGCCCGAAAGAAACGCTCGCTCGAGAGGCGGGCCGCCAGCGGCCCCAGCGGGCCCCGCAGCAGCTTCTGTCCCAGGGTCGGGCTGGCCGCGCCCTGGATCATCGAGCCGTTGAACAGGAGCCCGCCGACCAAATCCATCCGCAGCTCGCCGTCCATATCGCGGGCCATCAACTCCGTCGCCACCGAGGTGCCCATGTCGTGAGCGACGAAGAACACCGGTCCGTCCCAGTGGCGACCGACGAGCTCCTCGGCGATGTCGGCCTGCTTGCCCAGGGTGTAGGCGTGATCGCGCGGCTTGTCCGAGAGTCCGAAGCCGAGGCAGTCGAAGGCCAGGACGGCCCGCCCCGGGAGCTCGTCCAGGATCAGCCTCCAGTCATAGGAGCTGGACGGAAACCCGTGTAACAGGAGCAGCAGCGGGCCCGCGCCCTCGCGCCGGAAGACGTGGATGCGGTGCCCGGCGACCTGCTCACGGGCCCCGCGCTCGCGCCAGGCCTGCACACGGGCGGTCAGCGCCATGGCCCGACTCTATGCGGGCACGGCTGCGGGCGCGGCGAGCTCGCGGACGAGCGCGCGAGCATCCGCCAGATCGTCGCCCTGCTGCAGCGCGGCGGCCGTCGCATGGTCTGCGCCCAGGCGCTCCAGGTACCACGGGTAGAACTTCCGCAGGTAGCGCGCCGCCCGCTCGGGCCCAAGGTGCTCCTGGGCGCGGTCCATGACCCAGAGCAGCTCGGCGGCGATCTCCTCCCGGGAGGGCGCATCGACGCGCTGTCCGGTCAGCTCCTCGAAGATCCACGGGTAACCCAGGCAGCCGCGGGCGATCATCACGGCTGCCGCACCCGATTCCTCGTAGGCGCGGCGCGCCGCCTCGGCGGTGTCCAGGCCGCCGCTGACGATCACGGGTACCTCGATCCGCTCGACCAGCTCGCGCGTCATCGCGTAGTCCGGCGTTCCCTTGTGGTGGGTGGCGGCCGCCCGCGGGTGGAACCCGATCGCGGCCACGCCCGCCTCGGCGGCCAGGCGCACGGCGAGCTCGAGGCCCTGCCGCTCCCCGGCGCGGAGCCCGGAGCGAACCTTGACGGTGACCGGCAGCCCGCTGCCCTCCAGGGCCGCGCGGGCGATCTCGAGGGCCAGCTCCTGGTCGTCGAGCAGCGCGGCGCCAGCCCCCGTCTTGCAGACCTTGCGCACCGGGCAGCCCATGTTGATGTCGATCAGGTCCGCTCCAGCATCCGCCGCGATCGCGGCCGCCGAGCGCATCACCTTCGGGTCCTGGCCGAACAGCTGGATCGAGACGGGGTGCTCGTCGGGATGCAGGCGCAGCAGCTCGCGAAGGGTGCGCTCGTTCCCGTAGTGCAGGCCGAAGCTGGAGACCATCTCGGAGACGGCCAGCCCGGCGCCGTGCCGTCGCGCCTGCAGGCGCACGAACCAGTTGCCGATGCCGGCAAGGGGCGCGAGCAGCACACGGTTGGCGATCTCGACGTCGCCGATGCGGAGGGGACTGGTCAGGGGCGGTTGCACCACCCTATGGGTAGCACCCGGGGCCGCCGGCGGCGGACGGAGAGGACCGCCCGCATAGCTCAAGCGTTCAGCTCCCAGATCAGGCGCAGGCCGCGAAGGGTCAGCAGGGGGTCCACCTCGTCGATCGTCTCGCACTGCGGCGCGATCGTCGCGGCCAGGCCCCCCGTCGCGATGAAGCGGGGATCCTCGTCGAGCTCCGCCGTCAGGCGCCGGTTGATCCCGTCCACGAGGCCCGCGAATCCGTAGGCGAACCCCGACTGGATCGCGGCCACGGTGTTGCGGCCGATCGCCCCCTGGGGGCTCGACACGTCGATGCGCGGCAGCTTGGCGGTGCGATTTGTCAGCGCCTCGAGCGAGATCTCCACCCCGGGACCGATCACGCCGCCCAGATACTCCCCGGCGCCTGAGACCACGTCGAAGTTCGTCGAAGTCCCGAAATCGACGCTGACACAGGCCCCCTTGATCTTCGCGTGCGAAGCCACCGCGTTCACGAGACGGTCGGCCCCGAGCTCGTGGGGGTTGTCCACCAGGATCGGCATCCCCGTCTTCACGTTCGGGCCGACCTTCAGGAAGGTCCCCCCGATGTGGCGCTCGCAGAGGCGGCGGTACTCCGGCCCCAGCTGCGGCACCACCGTGGAGACGATCGCCGCGTCGATCGCGGAGTAGGCCAGGCCGTCCAGCCCGAGCAGGTTTGCGAGCACCGCCGCGAGCTCGTCGGAGGTGACATGAGGATCCGTGGCGAGCCGCCAGTCATGGGCCAGATCGTCCCCGTCGAATGCGCCGACGTGCGTCTGGGTGTTGCCGATGTCGACCGCGAGCAGCATTCGGGCGATTATCCATACGACGGCCGCCGCTTGGGCGACGCAAGCGCGGCTTCAGCTCCTATCGCTCCAGCGTTCCCACTCGATCCACCCGCTCGCCATCGTCCAGCGACTTCAGCTCCTGCTCTAGGCGGGTGCCGTTCGGCAGGGCCAGCTCGGGGTCAAGCTCCAGCAGCGGGACCATCACGAAGCGGCGGGAGGTCACCTCACGGTGCGGCAGGATCAGCCGGCCGGTGCTTCGCTCCAGGTCGCCCAGGAGCAGCAGATCCAGGTCCAGCGGGCGCGGGCTGTGGCGCGGGGCGTCGAAGTCCCGCCCGCGTTCGGCCTCGATCGCCTTGCACACGTCCAGCAGGGCCTCGGGCTCGAGGGCCGTGCGTACGCGGGCCACGGCGTTCAGGAAGTCCGGCTGGTCGAGGACCTCGCCGACGGGGTCAGTCTCGTACAGGGACGAGACGGCCTCGACCTCGACGCCGCGGGCGCGAAGGCCGCTCAGGGCTGCCGCAAGCTCGCCCTCGCGGTCGCCGACGTTCGACCCGAGCCCGATGTAGCCGATCCGTTCGGGCCCGCCCCCGGCGTCTGCGCTCAGACTCCCTCGCCCTCGTCGTCGGATTCGCGGTCCGTTGCGCGCTCCAGCGTGACCTCGACCGCTGCCTCGTTCACGGGGTAGGGAAGCGGAGGCTCGGGCTTGGCGGCGCGGACACGGACCTCATCGCAGTCGAAGCGCTCGATCAGACGCTCGGCCACCACCTGGCAGAGGCGCTCGAGGGTGCGATGGCTGCGCTCGGTCGCCGCCAGGGCGACGATGTCGCACACCTCGGAGTAGTCAACGGTGTCCTGGACACGGTCGGTCAGCACCGCGTCGCAGTCCGGGACGTCGAACGTCAGGTCGAACTCCAGCCGCTGCCCGACCTCCTGCTCGGCGTCGGTGACGCCGTGGTGCGTGTATATGGAGAGGCCTCGCAGCTCGACCTCGACCGAGGACTCCGGGGACCCGTGCGCGTCCATGGGGCCAACGTAGCGGTTTGCGGGCCACGGGCAGGCCCGGCCCCCTGATAGGACTTGGCACGTGCCCGCCCCGCCGCAGACCTCCACGATCGGCGAGGGACCGCTGGGGGTCGAGGTCGAGCACGGGTTCACGGGAGAGGACGTGCGGATTCACCACGTCCGGCGCGGCCAGGGCCGCCCGCTCGTCTTCATGCACGGCTTCCCCCAGTTCTGGTTCCTGTGGCGCCACCAGCTGGCCGACCTTGGAGGAGACCATCTGGTCGTCGCCCCGGACATGCGGGGGTACAACCTGTCGGACAAGCCCGCCGACGTCGAGGCCTACCGGATGCGCAACCTGCTGGGTGACGTCCGGGTGCTCGTCGAAGAGCTGGATCTGGCCCCGTTCACCTTGATCGGCCACGACTGGGGCGGCATCGTGTGCTGGGCCTTCGCGCTGAAGCACCCGGAGCTGCTCGAGCGGTTCGTGATCATCGACTCGCCTCCACCCTTCACCTGGAACCGCGACCTGCGCGAGAGCCCGCGCCAGCGCGAGGCCGTCAACTACATGCTCGAGCTTTCCAAGCCCTCGCCGAGGCCCGAGGAGATGCTGGCGATGAACGACTTCGCGATGCTCGACGCCATGCTGGAGCGAATCGGGGCCTCGGACGCCCGCTTGAGCGACTCCGAGCGCGCCGCCTACCACGAGGCCTGGTCCCAGCCGGGCGCACTTCGCGGAGGGCTCAACTACTACCGCGCCGCCCGCATGGGCGACCAGGTGGCGGCCGGCGGCGTTCCCGAGGAGTACGAGGAGAAGATCAAGGGGATGCGGCTGGAGTTGCCGACGCTGGTGATCTGGGGCGAGCGCGATCCCGCGCTGCTGCTGGGCCTGACCCGCGGTCTCGAGGAATGGATTCCCGAGATGCGCCTGCGGGTCCTGCCCGGCGCGGGACACTGGGTCCCCTACGAACGGCCGACCGAGGTGAACAGCCTGATCCGGGAGTTCGTGGACGGCCCAGACGAGGAGGAGACGTGACGCTGATAGATCCGATGGACCGCTGGAAGCAGTACGGAGAGAAGCCCGACTTCGCCGGCCTCCTGACCTTCTCCGCGCTGCCCTACACCCAGGACCCCGCCGACCTGGAGGGATTCGACCTCGCGATCGTCGGCGCGCCAACCGACGATCTGGTCAGCGACGCGCCCGGGGCCCGCTTCGGCCCTCGCGGGATCCGCTCCGCCAGTTGCCCGGCGGGCCCCCACCTGGAGGCCAAGATCGACGCCTTCGAGGAACTCCGCGCGCTGGACTACGGCGACGCGCCGGTCCTGCCGGCCGACGCGGCGCGCACCCACGACGCCATAGAGGCCACGGTCGGCGAGGTCGTCGGGGCCGGGGTCATCCCCATCGTCCTGGGCGGCGATCACAGCATCGCCGAGCCGGACATCCGCGCCGTCGCGAGGAAGCACGGGCCGGTCGGGCTCGTCCATTTCGACACCCACACGGACACCGGGACGGAGGTCTTCGGTGTCGAGGTCTCGCACGGCACGCCGATGTACCGCTTGGTCGAACAGGGCCATGTGGACCCGAAGCGCTACGCCCAGATCGGCCTGCGTGGCTACTGGCCGGGCGAGAAGGAGTTCGGCTGGCAGGACCGGCGCGGCATCACCGCGATCTTCATGCACGACGTCCGCGAGCGCGGCATCCGCGCCGTCGTCGAGGAGGCGGTGGCGGTCGCGGGCGACGGTCCCACGTTCCTGTCGGTGGACGTGGATGTGCTCGACCCGG
>JAJTCK010000073.1 GCA_021323175.1 Solirubrobacterales bacterium
GAGGCGTCCATCCTCGAGGCGATGGCCCGGCTGATGAAGGGCCGAACGACCTTCATGATCGCCCACCGCCTCGGCACACTCGAGGGATGTGACGTGCACGTCGAGCTGCAGGACGGGCGTCTGGTGGAGACCAAATGGGCAGGTCCGGCCGCGGAGCCGCGGCTGCCCGTGAGGGTGGAAGCGTGATGCGCTCCGCCCACCTGCCGGACACAGCGACGCTGGAAGGCCGTCTGGCGGAGGCGCTCGGGTGCTCTTCGGTCCGAGTGATCGAGCGCCAACCGAACCCCCAAACCAGCACCTTCCCGAGCGAGATCGCGAAGCTGGAGCTGGCCGACCGCGCGATGCTTCACGCTTTCCTCAAGTACGAGTCCGGGGGAAGCAACGGCTCGCACGGTCACCGTGGCGGCGTGCCCTACGAGGCAAGCGTCAACCGGATCCTGCTGCGGCCACTTGGCGTCTCGGTGCCCGAGTACTACGGCTTCTACGCGGACGGGCACGCGGGGCAGTCGTTTTTGATCACGGAGTACATGACAGGCTCACTTCGCGTCAGCAAGTCGGCGGGCAGCGCCGCCGCCATGATGCAGGCAGCCGAGTGGCTCGGGCAGTTCCATGCCCGTGGGGAACAGCTACTCGGGCGCCGACCAGTTCCCGGACTGCAGCAGTACGACCGAGCCTACTACCTCGGCTGGTCGCGGCGTGCCGAGCAAGCTACGGTCGAGGCGAGCGGCGCCGCGGAATGGTTTCAGGCAGCGGTTGCCGGGTTCAGGCAATCGGTTGACGCGCTCCTGTGCACGGACGCATCGCCGATACATGGCGAGTATTACCCGAAGAACATCCTGGTCCACGACGGCAGGATCCGTCCGATCGACTGGGAGAGCGCGGCGGTGGCGGCCGGGGAGGTCGACCTCGCCGCCTTGATTGAGAAATGGCCGGCCGAGACGGTAGAGCTGTGCCAGCGGGCCTACGAACAGGCGCGCTGGCCCGGTGGAGCACCCCCGGATTGGCGTCGCAGATTGCGCCTGGCTCAGCTCTACCTCCAGTTTCGCTGGCTAGCCGCGGGCGCGTGGCGGCGGGCGCCCGATCCTGCATCGTCTTGGCGGCTCGGCGCAACGCGTTCCGTGAGCGCATCGCTTGGATTCACGTGATCACCACCCCGGGCTCGCTCGCACACCGTACGCATGATTCGAATCGTACGAGCTGTAATCCGGCCTCCGGCTTTCCCGTGGAAAGTCATGGCTGAGCGTTCGCAAAAGGGGCGTACGACTTCGGAGCATCCCGCGGTGCGAGCCTGGGCGGCGCTCGGCGGCCGGCCGGCTCGAGGCAAGGTCGAGGAGCTGAAAGTGAAGAAAAAGGTAGGGGTGTACAGACTGAACGGTGCTGGGCCCCGGGGCTCCACGGTTGTAGCCAAGGGGGGAAGCAATCCGGATGCCGTTGCCGAAGCCGAGATCTACGAGCGTGTGCTTCCGCGGCTCCCGGTGCCGCGGTTGCGGTACTACGGGAGGCTCCACGACGAGGATGGTTATTTCTGGCTCTTCCTCGAGGACGCCGGCGACAAGGTGTACGACCGTCGCCGAGCGGAGCACCGGGCGATGGCCGCCCGCTGGCTTGGGTCACTACACGCAAGCAGTGCCTGCGACAAGCTGGAGCCGCTGCTCCGCTCGCGTGGACCGCAGTACTACGCGAGGCACCTGCGCGACGGCCGGCATCGTGTCACCGCTGGTCTAGGCAACCCGGCACTCAGCTCCGCAGACCGCGCCGTGCTCCAGGCGCTCATTCAGCAGTGCGATACGGTTGAGTCGCGCTGGCAGGAGGTAGTGGAGGCGTGCGAACGGTTCCCGAGCACGTTCGTGCATGGGGACTTCGTCGGCAAAAACGTGCGGCTCTTGGTCAGGGAGGGGTCGGAAGTG
Source organism: Solirubrobacterales bacterium (assembly GCA_021323175.1). Classification (GTDB taxonomy): domain Bacteria; phylum Actinomycetota; class Thermoleophilia; order Solirubrobacterales; family 70-9; genus VGBV01. Next base: position 1,908 of record JAJTCK010000073.1, read on the forward strand.
ATGATCGCGCTCGACTGGGAGCTCGCCGGCTGGGGATCGCCGGCGCCCGACCTTTCTGTACTCACGATGCACGACGGGGAAGCCGACCTGGAGGCATATCGGGACACGGTGCGCGAGCGCTGGCCTGAGCTCCGCCTCGAGGACGTACAGAGGTGCGCGACGGTTGGCGTGATCTTCCGACTCATTGCCTCCGTCTCGTGGGCCAGCAGGGGACTCGCGTACGAATGGGTAAGAAAGCCGATGAGACATCTTCGCCTCTATCGGGAGTCGCTGCCCGAAGCGATGAAGCGGATGGGGTGGGCGTGATGATCGGGCGGCTCCCTGCGCGACGGGGACCTCCGGGCGTCAGTCGGCTGATTGACCGATGCCTCCGCTTCCCCTCCGGGCAGCGATGATCGATCCGGCCCGCGACCTACCGTCGCCCCAAGAGCTCACCCGCGGTCTGACTAGGATCCTCGGCGAGGTTTCAGGGACCGTGAGCGTGTTCGACAGGCGTCGTAATCCGTACGCTGCCACTTTTGCGAGCGAGATCGTGACTTGCGGCCTCGGAGATGACAGAGCCCTCCGCCTCTTCTGCAAGTACGGGCCGATGACCCACCCCGACGTAGACATTGGCCGGCGCGGATTGGAATATGAGGCCGGCATCTACAGAGAGGTGCTCGAAGCGCTGCCTGTGGAGACGGTCCCCTTCTACGGGGATTACCGGGACCCGAACAACGAGAGGTGCTGGCTCGTGCTCGGTCACATCGACCAGGCGATTCATGCACACAAGGCATCCGCGCAAGGCGCGGCAATGCAAGCCGCCGCACGCTGGATTGGTGAGTTCCATCGGCTCACCGAGCCGCTCGTTCCCAGCGGGGTGCCCGACTGGGTCGAGCGTTACGACGCGCAGCATTACGCGCGCTGGGCGCGGCGGACGCGGGCGCTCGCTGGCGACCTGCGCGGCCGGCACCCCTGGCTGGCGCCCGCCTGCGAAGCCTACGAGAGTCTGGTCAAGCACCTGGTGGCCCGCTCGACGACGGTCGTCCACGGCGACTACTACCCGGACAACATCCTGTTGAGTGACGGGCGTCTGTGGCCGCTCGACTGGGAGTGGGCGGCGGTGGGGGTCGGAGAGATCGATCTGGCTGCGCTGACGTTCAGTTGGCCCCCAGAACTCATGGCCTCCTGCGAAACCTCGTACGCGCGGGCGCGGTGGGGAAACGCGGTGCCCGTCGATTTCGAGACGACGCTGGCAGCTGCGCGGCTCTATCTGTGCTTCCGATACATGGGCATCAGTCAGGAGTACATACGCGATGAGCGGCGTCGCTGGCGCTTTCAGGCGGTGCGGGACCTGTCGGAGCGGCTCGGTCTCATCGAGCCTGCGGCGACATCCGAGGCGCCGGGATGAGCCGGCTTCGGATCGTCGTCCTCGGAACCCTGGCCTCCAACCCCTACGCCGGGATGGCCTGGATGCACATGCAGATCGCAGCCGGTCTCCGGAGGCTCGGGCACGATGCCTACTACGTGGAGGCCACCTCCGTATGGCCGTATGACCCAGTCCGCAAGCTCAAGGTGGACGACGCCGACTACGCCGTGCCATACCTCGCGAGCGTGGCCGAGCGATTCGGCCTCGGGGACCGTTGGGCGTACCGGCGCAGCTTCCGCGACCGTGAATGGCTGGGCCCCATCCGGTCGCGCGTGGAGCCGCTCCTCGCCCAGGCGGATGCGGTATTGAACGTCGCCGGTGCCACGCGTCCAAGGACCAAGGGCTGGGCGGAAGCCCTCGAGATCGGGCGGCTGGTCTACTACGGCACGGACCCGCCCTACCAGGATCTCGCTTTCTCGAAGGGAGATCGCATCGCTCGGAGGACGATCGACCAGCATGACGACTTCGTCACCTACGGGGAGAACATCGGGACGCCCGAGTCGCCCGTTCCGCCTCTTCCGCGTCTGAAGGCCAGGACTCGTCAGCCCGTGCTGCTCGACATGTGGAAGAACGGTCCGCCATCAAAGGACGCCTTCACGACCGTCTGCAATTGGAAGCAAGAGGGTCACGACCTGGAGTTTCGGGGCGAGATCTACCGCTGGAGCAAGCACCACGAGTTCCTCAAGTTCATCGACCTCCCCCTGCGGGCGCGAAGGCCGCTGGAGGTTGCGATGGGCCTCGAGGACGCCAACACTGTCAAGCCTGGCTTGGGGGAGATGATCCCGGCGGCGGGCATGACGCAAGAGGAGCGCACGTTGCTCGCCAATAATCGCTGGCGCCTGGTCGACGCCCACGCATTCACGACCGACCCTTGGCCCTACCGGGACTACGTGCAGGCCTCGCGAGGAGAGTTCAGCGTCGCGAAGGATCAGAACGTTCGCCTCCGCACGGGTTGGTTCAGTGAGCGAAGCGCGTGCTATCTGGCGGCGGGTCGCCCTGTGGTCACCCAGGACACCGGGTTCGGCACCGTACTGCCTACAGGCGAAGGCCTGTTTGCATTCAGCACCAGCGATGAAGCTATTGCTGCACTCGAGACGATCGAGTCCGACTACGGGCGGCATAGCCGAGCCGCGCGCGCGATCGCGGAGGAGTACTTCCGGGCGGAGACGGTGCTGCAGCGTCTGCTAGAGGACCTAGCGGCCTGAACATGCCCGCCCCGAAGTACTTGATCGTCAACGCAGACGACTTTGGCCGGAGCTCGGGCGTCAATCAGGGCATCCGGGTGGCCCACGAGAGCGGGATCGTCACAAGCGCGAGCCTGATGGTCCGCTGGCCAGATGCCGACGAAGCCGCGGCCTTCGCGCGAGATCACCCGGCGCTCAGCGTCGGTCTGCACGTCGACCTGGGGGAGTGGACTTACGCCGCTGGCGCCTGGCACCCCTGCTACGAGGTGGTCTCACTCGACGATGCCGCCACGGTGGGGGAGGAGATCGACCGTCAGCTCCGCGGCTTCCGGCGCCTCGTCGGGCGGGATCCGACGCACATCGACTCTCATCAGCACATCCACAGGCGCCAACCGGTCCGGTCGACGCTGGCTGCCCGCGCGATCGAGCTGTCGGTCCCGCTTCGCCACGTCGGTTCCGTCGTCCGCTACTGCGGCGAGTTCCACGGCCAGCAGGAGGACGGCTCCCCGATTCCCGGTGCGCTGGCTCCCGCGCGGTTGGTCAATTTGATTTCCCGAGTCGGTCCCGGAGTCACAGAGCTCTGCTGCCACCCGGGGCTGCACGGTGATGTGAAGGGGGCCTACCGGGAGGAACGGGCGGTGGAAGTGGAAACACTCTGTGCGCCCCGCGTGCGCGATGCCCTTTCCGACAATGGCGTTGAGCTGACCTCCTTCCAGAAGCTGCCATGAGGGCGCTCGTCGCCGGCTGGTTCAGCTTCGAGCAGATGGGCGCGAGCGCAGGAGACCTGTTGGCTCGAGACGTGGTGTGCTCCTGGCTCGACTCCGCGGGGCGCCCTTACGACGTCGCGGTGGCGGCGCCTTTCAAGGGCGGGGTCGAGTGGGAGCGCGTCGAACCCTCCGACTACTCTGAAGTAGTCTTCGTCTGCGGACCGTTCGGAAACGGCCCGCCCCTCTCCGATTTCCTCGAGCGCTTCCACGCGCAGGCGCTCGTCGGCGTCGATCTGTCGATGCTCGAGCCGCTCGAGGCCTGGAATCCGTTCGACCTGCTGATCGAGCGCGACAGCTCGCGCACGATGCGGCCTGACGTGTCGCTTCTCAGCCCTCCCTCATCGGTGCCGGTGGCCGGTCTGGTCCTGATCGACAATCAGCCCGAATACGGCGATCGCGACAGGCGGGAGGCCGCCGACGAGTTGATCGCACGCACTTTGGCCGATCGGGAGATCGCCGCGATCCGCATCGACACCCGCTTGGACGAGAACAGCACCGGATTGAGGAGCGCCGGCGAGGTCGAGGCGGTCATCGCTCGCATGGACGTGGTCGTGACGACGCGCCTGCACGGGACCGTGCTGGCGATCAAGAGGGGGGTCCCGCCTCTCGTGATCGATCCGGTAGCCGGTGGAGCCAAGGTGCGCCGGCAGGCGGAGGCAATCGGCTGGCCTGCCGTATTCGGCGCCGACACCGCGGACCCGGACGGGGTGGCGGCGTCGCTCGACTGGTGCCTGAGCGAGGAGGCTCGGGAGGCCGCCCGCGCATGCTGCGCGCGTGCGATGCAGACGCTCGGGCGCGCCAGGGATGAATTCCTCGGCTTCCTCTCCAGCCGCTCGGCCGGGACGGGCTGAGTGGCTCGCATCGTCCTCGGTTCCTACATGGTTCGCTATCCGCTCGCCGGGATGCTGTCCTCTCCGCTTCAGTGGCTTGTCGCCTGCGACCGCTTGGGGCACGAGGTCTACCTGGTCGAGAAGAGCGGATGGGCGAGCTCGTGTTTCAATCCCTCGCGCAATGTCATGACCGACGACTGCTCCTATGGCACCAAGGTCGTTGATGCCTTACTCAGCCGCCATGGCCTCGGCGGTCGCTGGTGCTACGTGGCCGCGGATGGGCGCTACCACGGTCTCTCCAGGGAGTCGATCGAAGCGGTCCTCGCATCGGCCGACCTCTATCTGGACTTCGGCTCACACGGGCAATGGAACGAGGAGGCGGCCGGATGCGACTTGCGGGTGCTCATCGACGGCGAGCCGGCCTTCACCCAGATGAAAATGGAGCGCAAGCTCGCAGCGGGGGAAGAAGTGCCGACCTACGACCGCTACTACACGGTTGGGGCCAACATCGGCACGGACCGCGCGAGCTCACCAATGGCAGGAAGGGCGTGGAATTGGGTCGTCCACCCGGTCAACTTGGACCTCTTCCAGCCTGCCGAACCCGCTCCGGATGGGTCCTTCACGACCGTCATGAACTGGCGGGCGCACGATCCCATCCGCTGGGCCGGAAAAGTGTACGGCCAGAAAGACGTGGAGTTCGCGAAGTTCCTGGACCTCCCCAAGCGCTCGCCGGTGCCGGTCGAGGTCGCCGTCTCCGGGAAGGATGTGCCCCGAGATGCTCTGAGCGAGCATGGCTGGGGCTTGCGCGACGCGCACGCAGTCACGAAGACGTTCGGCGCGTACCGTCGTTACATGCAGGCTTCCAGAGGGGAGTTCGGGGTGGCGAAGAACGTCTTCGTGGCAACGAACAGCGGCTGGTTCAGCGACCGGAGCGCGGCCTACCTCGCAACTGGACGCCCCGTCGTCCTGCAGGACACAGGCTTCAGCCAGCATCTGCCGTGCGGGGAGGGTCTCTTCGCTGTCAAGAACGTGGAGGAGGCCGCCTCGGCGATCGAGGAGGCGACGGGTAATTACATGCATCATTCGAAGCGAGCCCGGGAGATCGCCGCCGAACACCTGGAAGCGCAACGGGTCGTGGGGCGCTTCCTCGGGGAGCTCGGCCTCTAGATGGGTTGATTCGCTATGCGGCCTACGCCCCGGACCGTGCGGCGGCGCGACCTGGGCGGAGCGGGCCTTGGTGTCCGGGGGCACAAACTGAGCGAAACTGAGATCACCTCGTAGCACCTCAGCAGACCCAATCCTGCCCGGGAGTAGCCTCCAGGCCGAGTGGTTCCGAGATCGCACCCAGGGGTCGCCGGTTCGAGTCCGGCTAGCTCCACTCCCTAGAACTCCTGCTCACGGCGTTTTTGCGGCCCCTGGGCCGGTTCCCAGCAGGCGCAAAAATGTCCTGAGGGGGTACCCAACGCGGATCGTCAGGGCCAGCATCACTTAGGCGGGGAACGTGGCGCGGTTCCAGGTACTTGCGTCGGACCAAACGGAGGGCGCGACGTCGACCGCGGAGCCCCTCGCTATGCCGCCGCGGACTTGCCGAGGTCTCCGTCGATTCTGGTCTACCAGCTGGTTGGCTTGCCTTCCTCGAAGAGCCAGACCTGGAAGAACTGCTCCAGGTTCTGCTCGCTGATCTCCTCGGCGAGCTCGATGAATTCGGCCGTCGTCACGTTGCCGTACTTGTTGTCGGCGTACCAGGTCCGGAGGATCTCGAAGAAATCCACGTCTCCGACCTTCTCGCGCAGGGCCTGGAGCGTCATCGCGCCGCGGTCATAGACCGGTGTATGGAACAGCTGGCTGGGATGGCGCAAGGCGGCAGGCGCCGGGGACCAGAGGTCCTCGTCGCTCGCCGGGGTCGCGTAGACATCATCGAAGGTGTCCGCCGCGCTCGGGCCGCCGTGCATCTCGTCGTAGATCCACTCGGAGAAGGTGGCGAAGCCCTCGTTGAGCCAGATGTCGGGCCACACCTCGAGCGTGACGGCGTTGCCGAACCACTGGTGCGCGATCTCGTGCACCACGGTCGCGGCGCTGGGAATGCGGTGGTAGTTGGCCCGGGTCTGCGCCTCGAGCGCATAGCCGACGTCGGGTGCCCAGTCGATGATCCCGCCGCCGCTGGTGAACGGGTAGGAGCCGTAGAGCCCGGAGAAGAAGGCGATGATCTCCGGCTGCGGCTCCAGCCGCTCAAAGGCGAGGTCGGGGTTCGCCGGATCCGTCCGCAGGCGGCGGGTGTTCGGATCCACCGCGTCGTACATGAAGAGGCCGTTCGCGCTGTAGGACTCCGTCTCGAATTCGCCGTTCGTCGCGGTGGCCAGGTACGGCGCCATCGGGCTGTCCTCGGCCCAGCGCCAGGTGGTCTTGCCGTCCTCGGTGGTCTCAGAGATCAGCCGGCCATTCGCGACCGCCTCCAGCGGCCAGGGTACGGTGATCGCGAAGTCGTAGGTCGCCTTGTCGCGCGGGCTGTCGTTGACCGGGTACCAGCCGGGCGAGCCCTGCGGCTCGTTGACTACGAACGCGCCGTCGTCGGTGGGGATCCAGCCCTCGATCGACTTATCCGGGTCCTTGATCGGCTTCGGTTTGCCGGCGTACTGCACCTCGACGGTGAACGGAGTTTCATCGTCGAGCCTCGTGGCAGGGCTGATCGCGACCTCCTGAGCGTCGGGCCGGACGAACTGGGCCGGGGCGCCGTTGACCGTCAGGCTCGAGATCACGTAGAAGTCGCGGAGGTCGAGGTTGAAGCGGCGCAGGTTCTGGGTCGCGGTGGCCTCGATGACCGCCGTGCCGCTGAGGAAGTTGGCGGGCTGGTCGTAATCGAGCGTGAGCGAGTAGTGCGAGACGTCGTAGCCCCCGTTCCCGGCCTTCGGGAAGAAGGGATCGCCGCTGCCGTCGGAGCCGGCGACGTACTGCTGGCCCGC
>JAJTCK010000166.1 GCA_021323175.1 Solirubrobacterales bacterium
CCTGACCAGATTCAGGCGCTGACGCGCACCTGCCTGCTCGTTATAAGCGGCGATGTTCTCCTAGGACATCACCTCGCCTATCTCGCCGAAGTCGCCCCCCCTTCCATGCCGAGCCCCGGCCTGAAGTAGAGGTCCGCCATTCCGGCCACTGCGAGGGCTTACCTTCGCATTATTTGTTCGGGCCTATCCCAGTCGGCGACAAACTAGGAGTGCCCGCCTAATCCAGGTCGTCGACCTCGCCCTGGTATTGGGTCATGCCGCGGGCGATGCCCTCGCCGACCAGGGCGTTGATGACCCCTTGGGATTCGACGATCTGGTCGGCCCGCACGATGCGGCGCTGGAACTCCTCATCGGCGCGTAGCGCGGCGATCTGCTCCTCGCTGCCGCGCAGCAGGGCGAAGCCCTGCAGGTCGCCGCCGTGCGGCTCCAGGAGGGCGAGCTCGAAGTCCTCGATCTTGCCGTCGCCTTGAAGCCCTCCCCAGTACTCGACGCTCTCGTTGAATACCTGGACGGCTCGCTTCTCGCGTCCGCGAACTACCTGACCCCACCCGATGAACAATGCGGCGTCAGCCATTCTTCCCCTCCTTCGTTGGATCGACCTGCGTGGGTCTCCCGCAACCCTACTCTGCGCGAGGGCATGCCAAAGGAGCTCGGGCTAGGGGAACGACTTACCGTCGAATTTCATTTGGACCCATTCCCGTCGCTCCGGAGATTCGCAGGGCTTGCCAAGGCCTAACCCCGCCCTGACCGGCCTTTAGCCGGGCGCCTCCAGACTGACCGGGAGATGGGAATCGGACAGGAGGCAACGATGAGTGCAATCAGGCGGACGGCGGCCACCCTGGCCGTCGCGATGGCCGCGACGCTGGTGCTCGGAGCGACGGCCGCGCAGGCCGCAAGCTTCGAGGGGACGGTCGTCGCCAAGGACAAGCAAGCTCGAACCTTCAGCATCAAGCAGGACGAGGGAGCCGGGACCGTGAAGATCAAGGTCAACAAGGCGACCCGTTTCGAGCGGCTCACCGGCTTCGGTGCGCTCAGGCGCGGGATGAAGAACGTCGAGGCGAACGCCCGCCGCAACGCCAAGGGCCGCTGGGTCGCGACGGAGGTATCGCGTCGCGGCGGTGGCGGCGGTGGCGGCGGTGGCGACGACGGCCCCGACCACAGCTAGCGGCCGAAGTCCCCGGCATCCCAGTGTTCGAGGCCTTCGGCTAGCGGCCGAAGTCCCCGGCATCCCAGTGTTCCGGGGCCTTCGGCCTAGCGGCCGAAGTCCCCGAACGGCTCGTCGCGCTCGCGGACGGCTTCCCGGAAGCCGTCCGCGGCCGCGCGCTGCTGGAAGGAGTAGCCCTCGGGCGTATGGCGGGCGATGCCGTCGAAGACGGTGCCCAGCACCTGGGTCGCCTGCAGACCCTGCGAGTACAGCGCCTGGTTGACCAGCAGCTTGTGCATGACGAGCTGGTTGATCGGCAGGCGCGCCACGCGCTCCAGCAGGGACTCGAAGGCGGCATCCAGCTCGCCGGCCGGAGACGCCTCGGTCGCGAGGCCCCACTCGAGCGCGGTCGTCCCGTCGATGGAGTCGCCGGTGAGGAGCAGACGCTTGGCCCATCCGGAACGCCCACAGCGCGGTCGTCGGGACGCCCCACACCCGAGCGGGCGGATAGCCGATCTTCGCGCGGTCCTCGACCACCAGCAGGTCCGAGCAGAGGGCCATGTCCGTGCCTCCCGCCACGCAGTACCCGTGGACCTTGCAGATCACGGGCTTCTCGGAGTGGAACAGGCTCATGAACCCGCGCACGTTCCGGCTCATCATCTGGAAGTCGGTGACGGGGTCCCAGGTGCCGGACGGGTCGTGGTTTCGCACCTGGACCGCGGGGTCCAGCGGCGAGCCTTGTGGGGCGCCGGGGTCGCCGAGACCCGACGCCGCATCCGTAGGCGAAGCGGAGGACGAGGCCTCGGACGACAAGCCCTCGGCCGAGGCGACCAGGTCATAGCCTCCGCAGAATCCCGTCCCGTTGCCGGCCAGCGCGATGACGTGCACCGAGGGGTCCAGGTTGGCCCGCTCGACGCAGGCGGCCAGTTCGCGCGGCATCTCGAGAGTGATCCCGTTCCCCCGATCCGGCCGGTCCAGCGTGATCCGGGCGATCGGCCCGGCGGCTTCGTAGGTGAGCGTCCGCAGTTCCCCTGATGCCACGCCTGCATCCTCCCCCACCGCGAGGCTCGCCGCCAGCCCGTCTCGCGAACTCGAGCTCGGCGGACCCGTTGACGGGACCGGAATCCGCGAACATCAGCTCATGGCGAAGAAGGAGTACGCGACGGTCGAGGCCGCGGACCATGAGGTCCGGATCTCGAGTCCGAGCAAGGTGTACTTCCCCAAGCCGGGGCACACCAAGCTCGACCTGGTCGAGTACTACCTCGCGGTCGAGGATGCGGCGGTCAACCAGCTGCGCGAGCGGCCCGGGACGATGAAGCGCTTCGTGGACGGCGTCAAGGGCGACTTCTTCTTCCAAAAGCGGGTCCCTAAGGGTGCCCCTGACTGGCTCCAGACGGCCACCTTCACCTTCCCCAGCGGGCGCACCGCCACCGAGCTGGTCGCCAACGACGCGGCACACCTGGCCTGGGCGGTGAACCTGGGCGTGATCGACTTCAACCCCCATCCCGTCCGCCGCGCCGACCTGGACTGTCCCGATGAGCTGCGGGTCGACCTGGACCCCACCCCCGGGGTCCGCTGGAACACGGTTCGCCTGGTGGCGATGTGCGTCAAGGAGGTCCTCGAGGACCATGGCCTGGTCGGATTCCCGAAGACCTCGGGCTCGCGTGGAATCCACGTCAACGTCAGGATCGAGCCGCGCTGGGACTACGTCGAGGTCCGCCGCGCCGCGCTGGCCCTGGCCCGCGAGGTCGAGCGCCGCCAGCCGAAGCGCGCCACCAGCAAGTGGTGGAAGGAGGAGCGTCATGGCGTCTTCGTGGACTACAACCAGAACGCCCGCGACCGGACGATCGCGTCCGGCTATTCCGTCCGCCCGGTGCCGGATGCCAAGGTCTGCTGCCCGGTCACATGGGACGAGGTCCCCGGAGTGGAGCCCGGCGACCTGCGCCTGGACACCGTCCCCGCCCGCCTGAGGAAGAAGGGCGACCCCTCAGGCGAAATCGATTCGCACGCGGGGTCGCTCGACCAGCTGCTGGACCTGGCCGGCCGCGACGAGGAGCAGGGCCTCGGTGACGCTCCGTGGCCGCCGCACTTCCGCAAGCAGCGGGACGAGCCCAGGCGCGTCCAGCCGAGCAAGGACCGCACCCGCAAGCAGGCCTAGGGCACCTCGGGGCGATAGGTGCCGAAGCTCCACACGTTGCCCTCCGGGTCCAGGGCGGCGTAGCCGCGCGATCCGTAGTCCTCGTCCCGCAATGGAATGACCACCTCGGCGCCGGCCTCGGTCGCTCGGGCGTGATGGGTGTCGGGATCCGAGACGATCAGGTAGACGGACGCTCGGCCGAGCTCCACACGGCCATCGCTCGCCAGCTCGCCTGCGCCGCGGCTGCCGCCCATCACGATCGCCCCCTCGAGGCCGAGCTCGAAGTGGACGACCCTGCCGTCGTCGTCCTCGTGGGCCATCAGGACCTCGGCGCCGAACGCCTGGCGGAGCCACTCGATGCCGGCCTTGGCGTCCTGGTAGCTCACGATCGGGTAGGCGAGCTGCTCGCTGCGCTTGGTCATCTGGTCTCCTCCTGGTTGGGATCGAAGTCTCCCCCGCCGAGCTCCGGAGGCATCGCCGTGGGCCCGTCGGGATAGAGCCGGCGCAGCTCCTCGTCGGTCATCTCGAGCGTGTTGGCCGCCTCGTTGGGCGCCCCTGCGATCAGCCAGAGCTGCTCGGATTCGGTGTCGTTGAAGAGCTGGCGGAGATGGGGCGGCTCGACGAAGACGGTGTCCAGCGGAGCGAGGGTGAGCAGCTC
>JAJTCK010000167.1 GCA_021323175.1 Solirubrobacterales bacterium
GCGACCGCCCAGCGCGGGGACGAGGGCCCGACCCTCGTCTTCGACATCGGGGGCGGCTCCACCGAGCTGGTCGTCGGGTCCGGCGACAAGGTCGGCTTCCACGTTTCGCTGCAGGCCGGGACCATCCGGCACTCCGAGCGCCACCTGACCTCTGACCCGCCGGAGCCACACGAGCTGGAGGACCTGGCCCACGACGTTCGCCAGCTGATCGAGGCGTCTGTCTCCGAGGAGACCGGCGAGCAGAGGGTCCGGGCCATCGCGGTCGCGGGGACCCCGACCTCGCTCGCGGCGATCGAGCAGGAGCTCGAGCCGTATGACCCCGAACGGGTCCACGGCTACAGGCTTGCGCTCGGGCGAGTCCAGCGGATGCTTTCGCGCCTGGCCGCCGCCCCACTCGCCGAGCGCCTGCGGCTGCCGGGACTGCATCCCGGCAGGGCCCCGACGATCGTGGCCGGCACGGTGATCCTGGTGCAGGTGATGCGCGCGTTCGGGCTCGACGAGGTCGAGGTCTCCGAACGCGACATCCTTCACGGGTCTGCCCTCTCGGCCGCCGTCGCCCCCGCCTGAACGTTCCTACTAAATATCGGATTACCAAATAACCGGTATTGCCTTTTGGGGCGGCTTCTGCCGATACTAGGTAGGTCGGGAGAGTCGTAGTCGGGCGGGACGCCCGGCACACCCTTTCCGGCACATAGGTTCCGGGCGTTTAGCCGAAAGGCGCCTCCCGTCGCCCGGAGCCACACATACCCCCCAAGTAAGGCCCCCGAGACGTACCCCTGCCCGTCCTGACGGGGCCGATTGCAGAGACCGGCCGCCATTCACTTGGCGGCCGGTCTCGTTTCCGGGCAGCTAGGCCGCAGCGGCCTGCGCGTGATCGGCGCCGATGCGCCCGAACGCGGCCCTTGCTCCCAGCCCCGCGACGATGCCCGCGACGCCCGCCAGGACCAGGGCGGCGCGCGGATCGAGTACCTCGGAGAGATATCCGGCGAGCGGGGCGCCGATGGGAGTCGAGCCCAGGAAGACGATGGAGTAGAGGGCCATCACTCGCCCCCGCATCGCGCCGTCGGAGGCGAGCTGCAATGACGAGTTGATGCTCGCGGCCAGCATGACGCTGGCGGCCCCGAGGGGAGCGAGCGCGGCCAGCTCCAGCGCCAGCGTCGGGGCGCCGGCCGCCAGCAGAGCGAGGCCCCCGAACGCGATCGCGGCTCCGGCGAGCAGGCCGTGGCTCACCCGCTTGCGGGTGCCGGTGAAGAGGGCCCCGGCGATGGCGCCCACCGCCATCGCGCAGACCAGGGCCGCGTATGCGCCCGGCCCGCCCTCGAAGGTAAAGCGGGCGAGCAGCGGCAGGATCGCCTGGAAATTGAACCCGAGCGTCCCCACTGCGGCCATCAGCGCCAGGGGGATCCACAGCTCCGGAGTCGCGCGGACGTAGCGGAGCGCGGCTCGCACCGCCCCCCGCTCTCGAGGTGCGGGCTCCGAGGGACGCAGGGCGTCGGTGTCCATCGTCGCAAGCGCCGCGATCATCACCATGAAACTGGCGGCGTTCAGAGCAAAGCAGGGCTCGGGGCCGACCAGCGCGATCATCACCCCCGCAACCGCGGGGCCGACGACACGGGCGGCGTGGACGAGGACGCTGTTGAGGCTCACCGCGCTCACCACCCGGTTTCCGCCCACCATCTCCATGACGAACGCCTGACGCGTGGGATAGTCGACGGCGTTCACCGTGCCGCGGACGAAGACGAGCGCGAACACCATCCAGGGCATCAGCCCCACAGTCAGGGCCAGCGCGAGCATCGCGAGCGGGGCGGCCATGTGCAGCGCCTGTGTGAGCAGCAGGAGCCGCCGCTTCGGCAGCCGGTCGGCCAGGAGGCCACCGTAGGCCCCGATCAGCAGCATGGGCACGAATTGGAGCGCGGTGGTCACGCCGACGGCGACGCCGCTGCCGGTGAGGGAGAGGATCACCCAAATCTCGGCGACCGTCTGCATCCAGTTGCCGGAGAGCGAGACGAGCTGCCCGACGAAGTAGCGCCGGTAGTTCGGGATCTGGAGGCTTACGAAGGAGCGGCCGAGTGCCTCTGTCACGCGCCCTCCCACGCGATCGCCCGCTCGATCGTGGGGTCCTCCTCGAGCATGCGCTCGAGCACCTCGGCGACGCGCGCGAGGGCGGCCGCGTCGGAGGGCGGCAAGTCGCGAAGCTGCTGGGCCAGATAGGCGGTCTTGCGCGCGCGAAGCCTGCGCAAGAGCGCCCGCCCCTGGGGCGTTGCCGTCAGGATCGAGCCGCGTCCGTCGGTTGGGTCGGGCACGCGGTCCACCAGGCCCAGCTCCACGAGCGAGCCGAGCAAGCGGGTCGCGGTCGGCCGCTTGATCCGCTCGCGCTGGGCAAGCTCGCTGGGGGCGAGGGGACCGTGGCGCTCGATGGTGGCCAGGGCCGAGCTCTGGGCGGGACCGAGGTCCGTCCCCGCCTCCTGCCGAAGTCGCCGCGCCACGCGGGCGATGGTGAGCCGCAGCCGGGCGGCAAGCTCCGGGGTGACGGCCACTGGCAGGTCGCCTTTCTCTGCAGTCTTTCCGGTCGAACTCACGAGAAATTTGACCTCCGATCTGACATTGATTAGCCTTGCTAATTAGCTTAGCAAACCAAGCTCCCGCACCTGACCTGAGCCAGCCCGACGACAATCCCGCTTCCGCCTTCCATGTCGTTCGCTCGGACGCGAGCGCCACTTTTGCCGACCAGATTGCTACCGTCACGGCGTTCGGCCGGGTTGACCCGGCAAGTTGTGCCTAGCGCTCGCAGTCGTTGTCCAATCA
>JAJTCK010000074.1 GCA_021323175.1 Solirubrobacterales bacterium
CGCCAGCCTGGGGCTGCGGTCATATTGCTTCTGAGCGGGCGGGCGCCAATTGTCGATCAGCCTGGCTCCGTAGAGCAGCGAGATCTTGGGGTGGCGGTCAAACGTGTTCGCGACGGCCATCAGCCACAGCGGATCCATGAGGTTGTCGTCGTCGAGGTAGGCGACGACCGATCCTGTCGCCCGCTCGAGCCCGCGGTTGCGGGCAGCGCTGACCCCGGCGTGATCGATCCGGAGCGAGCGGACCCGGGGATCGCTGTAGCGAGCGAGCATCTCGGGGGTGGCATCCTCGCTGCCGTCGTCGACCACGATGAGCTCGAACTCCGTGTGGGCCTGGGCGAGCACCGACGGGCGCGCGCCAGCCAGGCCATATAGCGCCAGACCCGTAGTTCGCGCTCGGCGGCCTCGAGGCGATCGAGGACGGCCTCGCTGTCCTTGGCGAGGCGCTCGCGGCGCTTGCGCGAGCGCTTCAGCTCGCGTTCGGCTGCCTCCAGGCGAGCGAGGACGTCGCCGTCTCGCTCGCTTAGTTTCCCGAGCTCCAGGTTCAACCTGTTCACCTTGGCGGCGAGGGCGACGATGCCGAGGCGGTGGCGAAGCCTTTGTCCGGCGGCCGCACGGAGGCGAACCAGAACGGTCTCGGCCCGCCCGCGATCACCTCAGCCCGAGGGTCTGCATGGTGCTCTCTCCGCCGACCACTTCGAGCTCCTTCATCGCCCAGTTCGTCTCAAATAGGAAGCGCCGCACACTTTGGATCACGTCGTCTGGATCGTGCCGTGCCAAACCGCCGTCATCAAGGCCGAAGCGCTCACGCAGGAGGTCGAGATAGCTGCCGGCGGGTGGCAATTTCTCCAGGTCCATTCCGAGGTAGTGCGGCAGCGACTGGTAAAGCGACAGAAACATCGCGCCAGCAGCCTTCTCGCTGACTTCGTCATAGAACTGTGGAAGCCACAGCTTGAACGCTTCGATCCACCTGATCGGATAGAAGGTCGCCGCAGTCCCGAAGCTGGACGGCGGCAGATCGAGTTCGGCTATAAGGCGAGACAGCAGGCGTGGACCCAGCACCTCTCGACGCTCGAAGGGTTCACGGCTTAGGGCAAGGCATTCCGAGTAGAGCCTTTTCGAAAGCGGGCTCCCGGAGCTGAGTGCGATTTGAGCCGTACCGATCCTTCCCTCGTCGACCTCAGGAAGCTCAGGGGCCCAGGCGCTGTCGACCTCAGGAATATCGGGCGACAGACAGAAGACGTCGACGTCGGTCCACCAGCCCCCACGTGTACTGAGCAAGCGGAACCTGAACAGATCAGAGAAAGGGCCAAGATCCTCGCGTCCGGTGTATGGATTCCGGAAGTGGAACATTTCGTCGCGCGGAATGACCCAGTTCGCATCCTTTCGTTCCACGCCCGGGGGAACTTCGATCGGGTCGTACGTGTAGAGGTGGAACCGATGCCCTTGCTCGATGAACGAACGCAGACATGCTCCACGAAGCGACCCCACGGGTGGCCCATGCCAGAACCCTTGAAAAATCGTTTTACCACCCCGCCTGAGCCGCCCCAGCCGCATGTGGCGCTGGAAAAGATGCGCATACCATTGCCTCATGCCTTGCACGGCTGACTCTATACCCGCCCTGCCGCACTCGGCAAGCTACGCATGATGGAAGCGGGACAGCCGTACAGCCGCGAGTTCTACGCGGAGGATGTGAACAAGTACGCGAGACCCGCGGCGGAGGTGATCGTCCCGCTCGTCCTCGAGCTGATCAGACCCAAGCACGTTGTCGACGTGGGATGTGGAACGGGGACATGGCTGAGCGTCTTCAGGGATCACGGTGTCGAGGACATATGCGGGATCGATGGTCACTGGATCGACAGGACAGCTCTCGAGATCCCGGAGTCGTCCTTCATCGTGGCCGATCTCGAAAAGCCACTCCGCCTCGAGCGCCGCTTCGACCTCGTCGTCTCGCTGGAGGTCGCCGAGCATCTGGCCGCGGCGAGCGCGGCACAGTTCGTTCACTCGCTGACCGGCCTCGGAGAGGTGGTGCTCTTCTCTGCGGCTCTGCCGGGACAAGGGGGCACAAATCACGTCAACGAGCAGTGGGCCGCCCATTGGGCACGGCTCTTTCGGAGCGAGGGCTACGTGTGTCTCGACCCGATTCGGCCCAGGGTCTGGAGGGATGAGCGGGTCCCACCGTTCTATGCGCAGAACATCCTGATTTTCTGCACTGAGCAGGCGCTTGCAAGCTTCCCAGCTCTCGCCGCCGCTGACGCCGAGCACCCTCCTCTGCTGGATCTTGTCCATCCCGAGTTCTTCCGGTCGCGAGTTGAGAACTTCGAACGGAAGCTTGGGCGGCTTCAGACGCGACTCGAGCAGACCGAACAGCGGCGGGCCGAGACCGCGGAGCAGCTCGCGAACGTCACCGGCAGCAGGTGGTGGCGCCTGGGGGGCGGATGGTGGCGCCTTCGCCGGCGGCTGGCACTCATCGCCAGAATCAGCCAGCGGGCGCGAAGTGAAGCCCGACCACGGGGAGTTCGCGACTGATCCCCACGCCGATTCCGACTACTTTCGGGCCCGCAGGTCGGCGGTCGCCTGGTCCAGCAGCTCAAAGTATCCGTCGTACTCGTCCGCCACGAATTGCTCTGGATAGGCATCGCTTATAAACAGCTCGCGGGGCTCGACGAACAGCTCCGAGGCGAGCCACTCGTTGTCGTCGTCGAAATGACTTCGCACGCGGGCCCGCGACTCGCGCGAAAGGAGGCCGCGTGGACCTCCGATGCTGAGATCCGGATCCCGTGTGAGTTGGTTCACACGGCGTACCAGAGGCCACCCCCATCGGCCAGCGATGAGACTCCGCCGCAGATACTCAACGAACAATGGTTGCAGCGAGGGATTCGAGCGCTCCGGAAGATCAAGGTCAGAGTCAAGGGGGAGTCCCAAAGCTTCAAGTGCGGTGGCAAAGATCCATTGGGAGTCTCGATCCTCCTCGAAGAGAAAGACTCGTACGTGCTGTCGCCCGAATGCCTCCCAGCAATCCGATACCAGCTTCCGGTAATCAAAGATTCCGCGCGCCGGATTGCGGTTAATGAGCACATCCTCAACGTATTCATCGATGGTGCCCCTGAACAGCCCCGTCCGCACCGCCTGTGAGTACGCGGCTTCGATCGCGAAGTCTTGCCGGCGCAGGTAAACGATGATGCGCTTCTCCCGGGCGTCAAAGGCAGCCCGGTGCTGCAGTTCGAGCGGGGAGATCGCCGCCAGCTCCTCGGATGACACCAGCAGCACCTCGTCCTGCTCCGCTTGCTGGCTCAGCTCTCGCCAGCATGTTTCGAAATCAAGTCGCGGCGATGCGTACTTCGGATTGCTGGCGCGGATCGCTGGATTTTCGCTGAGCAGGGCGAAGGCGGACGCGGTGCCATTGCCGACGTTCGCGAGGTCGTGCTGCTTCCAGAAGCGCCGCAGTGTGGTGCGGAACTCCTCGACGTCCGAGAACTCGCTCCGATCTAGCAGCGCGTCGGCGGCGTCCAGCATGGTCGACCCCGTCGTAGCGGGATACACGACGCCACAGTTGCTGAGCGCTCTCCGGTTCTTACGGAAGAAAGCTTGCAGGGACGTCGATCCCGTCTTGGGCAGGCCAATGTGGACGTACGTAACCATGGCGTCGCACGCAGCAAGACCCCGACTGGTCCTGACACGTGCATGGGCCGGAGGGTAGTCGGGCCGCTCATGGCCTCGGAGTCTCTCAGTCCACCGCCTGATTGGTTCTGGGCCACCTGCCACTAATCTTCCGGTCTGACGTTGAAGAGACTCAGTGGCATAGCGCCGGTTCAGCCCGATTCCTCACCTCTTCCGCTGGTTTCCCCTGACGCGGCAGCGCGGATCCCAACGAGCCTCCCGGCCCCCGACCGACGCAGCGATCTGCCGCGCATGTCCTGGCTTTGCTCGATCGACGAATCCGGCGCTGCTCTGGTCGTCGGCGACGAGGTCGAAGAGATTCGTGGCGGAGTCTTCGAGGGCGTCTGGGATGGGCTGTTCGACCTGCGTGAGCCACAGCGCGCGGAACATTACTTCGGAAGTGGAGTGATTGGTAACTCGGGCGAGCTTCTCATTCTCACGCCGAAACACACGCTCGAGGGCGTCTTCTCTGTGGAGGACAAGCGCACGCGGCGACTCTATTTCTCGAATTCCCTCGCTTGCGTGTGTTGCGTTGCCGACATCAGTGTGAGCGAGGAGATGAGAAGCCGGGCCCTCCAGGTGAAGCGGGGCTTTTATGGATACGACTCGAGACTCTTGGAAAACGATGAGATCGCTCTGGACAAGCTGGTGTTTTACGACTATCTGATCCGGCGGGATGGAATGGCCTACCGGATGCCGCTGCCGGAACTGAAGCAGTTCGACGACTACGCGCACTACCGGTCTTCGGTCGCGTCTGTCATCAACGTAATCGCTGCAAATGCCCTGCATACTGGTCGGCGCCAAACCTACGAACCCCTTGCAGCGGTTTCGGCGGGATATGACTCTCCGGCGTGCGCAGCGCTCGCCAAGGCGGCGGGATGTGAACGTGCCATCACAACCCGAACTGGCCGTCGTGGAGGCGTCGACTCGGGTCGTCAAGTGGCCCGCGCGCTCGGGCTCTCGCTCGTCGAACGAGACCGCCCCCCGTTTCATGAGCGCGAGGACGCTGCCATGGGCGAGACGTTGGCTGACCTGACGGACCCTGATCATTTCGATCTTGCCGCTGAGTTTCTCGCGACAGGCATGATCGGGCACGAAGCGAACTTCGTCCCCTTCGCCGACGTATTGCCGGGGACGCTGCTGATCACCGGGTTCCAGGGGGGTAGGTATTGGGACATCTCGGAGCCACCGTCCAGAGACGCTGAACGGATGGACTCAAGTGGTTCCAGCATGTTTGAGTTTCGTTCGAGACTCGGTTTCGTCCACTTTCCGGTCCCTTTCATCTTCGTACGCTCCCAGGAGGATGTGCGGACTATCGGCCTGAGCGACGAAATGAAACCGTATTCGATCGGCGGTGCATACAACCGCCCCGTTGCACGAAGACTCGCCGAGGATGCCGGTGTGCCGCGGACGGCTTTCGGCCAGCACAACAACGCTAGTTCCGTCCTCTTCTTCCCTCAGAAGCGGAAGCGACTGTTTCCGAGGTCAGTCGAGTTTGTGTCTCGCCGTTACCTTCCCGCACAGCAAGTACTTGCGGCGCGCCGGCGGCGGACCAGCGGATCCCCTCGTCGTTGAAAGAAAGCGAGGGTTTCGCGGAACGCGGTGCCCTGGGATGGGTGTTCTTCTCGAACCCCTGCTGTAACCCCCCGGGCCTTCGCTATCCGTCCGAGGAGACCTCGGCCTCGGTGCCCTGTCCCGCCGCGAGGGGGCGGTGGCTGCCGCCGCCCTCGTAGACCTGGGTGCGCAGAGGCCTCGGGTGGCCGATGGAGCCGACCTCGGAGATGTCCCGGGAGAATGGCAGGCTGACGGTCCAGTCGATCACCGCGCGGACCTTGCGGGACAGGCCCGGGATCTGGCTGAGGTGGTAGGTGCGGGCCATCCACCAGGCGAGGAAGCCGGAGAAGGTCCGGGGCCCGATCCGGCCGACCGCCTTGTAGCGGCCCAGGTTGACGAATCCTGTGCGACTCGTGTAGCGGTAGCGGTTCGGACGCTCTCCGCGGATCGCACTGGCGACGTTCTTGGCCACCAGCCTGGCCTGCCGGATGCCGTGCTGCGCGGTCGGCGGCGCGAAGCCACCGCCCGGGTCCGGCACGGCAGCGCAGTCGCCCATCGCCCAGACGCTTTCCTGCCCCTCGACTCGCAGGAACTCATCGACGTTCACCCGACCGCGTTGATCGAGCGGCAACGAGAGGGATCGCAGGCTCGGGTGCGGGATCACGCCGGCGGTCCAGACCACCGTCCTTGTCGAGACGGTCTCGCCGGTCGAGAGGGTCGCCGACTCACCGGTGATTGCGTCGAGGGTGGTCCCGAGGCGCACCTCTATCCCACGCCCCTTGAGCTCCTGGACGGCGTAGTCCGCAAGCCTCTGGTCGATCTCGGGCAGGACGCGGTCCATCGCCTCGACCAGGATCCAGCGCATCCCGTGCAGACGCGCCCGCGGGTAGCGGTCCATCGCGTCGGCCGCGAAGTCCTGCAGCTCGGCCAGCGCCTCGAGTCCCGCGTAGCCGCCGCCGACGAACACGTAGGTGAGCAGCTGCTCGCGGCGCGCCGGGTCTTCGGAGGAGTTGGCCATCTCCAGTGTCTCGACCACGTGGTTCCGCAGCCAGATGGCGTCTGCGAGGCTCTTGAACCCGATCGCGTTGCTGTCGAGGCCCGGCACTGGGACCGTCCTCGAGACCGAACCCACCGAGACGATCAGCTGGTCGTAGCGCAGCTCTTCGACCTCCCCGGAGTGAGTCTTGAGCTCGACGGTCTTCGCCGCCGGGTCGTGCCCGGTGACCGCGCCGAGGCGCAGGTAGGTGCGGTCGAGGATCTCCCGCAACGGCGTCACGACGTGTCTGGGCTCGAGCAGCCCGGCCGCGGCCTCGGGCAGGAACGGCGTGTAGAGGATGAAGTTGACGTCGTTGACCAGCTGCAGGCGGGCCGACTGCCTGGGCAGTAGGGACTCCAGCTTGCGGGCGGCGGTCGCTCCCGCGAACCCGCCGCCGGCGATCACGACGTTGGAAGCCATGACATGAGTATGCCCGGCGGACACCGCCGTGACAGCTTGCGAGAGGCGCCTAGGAACCCAGGTGCTCGCGGATCAGCTTCTGGACGGCGCCGCCGTCGGCGCGGCCCTGGGTCTGCTTCATGACCGCGCCCATGATCCGGCCGGCTGCCTTGGCGTTTCCCTGACGGACCTGCTCTGCGGCCTCGGGCTCCGCCTCGATCGCCGCGTCGACGATCGCCTCGAGCTCACCAGTGTCGGAGATCTGCGCGAGCCCCTCGCTCTCGACCATGGCCTCCGGGTCGCCGCCCTCGGCCACGAGCTTGGCAAGCACCTGCTTGCCCGATCCGTGGGAGATTCGCTTGGACTCGACCATTCCGGCCAGCGCCGCCAGGGCTTCGGGGGTCGCCTTCGACCCGAGCGGATCCTCCTCACCGGCGTCGCGCAAGGAGGCGACCAGCTCTCCGGTGACCCAGTTGGCGATGCCCTTCGCCGAGGTTCCGTCTGCGGCGGCCAGGGCGCGCTCGAAGTACTCGGCGTAGGCGGTCTGGAAGGCGAGCCTGGTGGCGGCCTCCTCGGAGATACCGACCTCGTTGACGTACCGCTCCCGCCGTGCCGCCGGCAGCTCGGGGAGCGCCTCGCGCGCCTCGGCGAGCATCTCCTCGGTCGGGGCGACCGGCACCAGGTCGGGCTCGGGGAAGTAGCGATAGTCGTGGGCGTACTCCTTGGAGCGAAGGGGGGTGAGAGTGCCGTCCTCCGGATGGAAGTGAAGCGTCTCCTGGACGACCTCCTCACCGGTTGCGAGCAGCTCGCGTTGGCGGGCCAGCTCGGCCTCGATGCCGCGCTCGAGGAAGCGAAAGCTGTTCATGTTCTTCAGCTCGGTCTTGACGCCGAGCCGGGTTGATCCCCCTGGCCGGATCGAGATGTTGCCGTCGACACGAAGGCTCCCCTCCTCCATGTTCACGTCGGAGACGCCGAGCTGGCGGATCGTCTCGCGCAGTAGCTGCGCCCACTCGCGCGCCTGAGCGGCGCTGCGGATGTCGGGTTCGGTCACGATCTCGACAAGGGGCGTGCCGCCGCGGTTGAAGTCCACCAGGGAGGCGCCGGACCCGTGGATGCGCCCGGATTCCCCGACGTGGCTGAGCTTCGCCGCGTCCTCCTCCAGGTGGGCTCGCGTGATCCCGACGCCTTCGAAGCGGCCGCCGACGGCGATGGGCCGATCGAACTGGCTGATCTGATAGCCCTTCGGCAGGTCCGGATAGAAGTAGTTCTTGCGGGCGAACTCGTTGCGGGACGGCACGTCGCAGTCCAGGGCCGCGGCGATCATCAGGGCGTAGCGGACGGCCTGTTCGTTGATCGTCGGAAGCGTGCCGGGATGGCCCAGGCAGACGGGGCAGGTGTGGGTGTTCGGCTCGTCCCCGAAGCTCAGCTCACAGCCGCAGAACATCTTGGTTCGGGTGGAGAGCTGGACGTGGATTTCCAGGCCGATCACGGCCTCGTGGGCATCGGCGCTCAGCCGCTCTTTGATCACGACCCACCCCCGTTCTGCCCTGCCGACGGGGCGGCGGGGACGGCATCGAATCCGATCGCACGCTCCAGCGCATGTGCGGCGTCCAGCATGCGGCTCTCGCTGAACGCGGGGCCCGCGATCTGGAAACCAACGGGCAGCTCGGATGATCCCTCGCCGTCGCCGTCTGCCGAGCTGCCGGGATCGGGCTTGGCAAGTCCCGCAGGGATCGAGATGGCGGGGATCCCGGCCAGCGGCATCGGGACCGTGCAGTAGTCGCTCATGTACATCGCGAGCGGGTCATCGGTCCGGGCCCCGAGGCCGAAGGCGACGCTGGGCGACGTCGGGGTCACGACGAAGTCGAAATCCTCGAACGCCGTTGAGAAGTCCTCGGCGATCTTGGTCCGGATTCGCTGAGCGCGACCGTAGTACGCCTCGTAGTAGCCGGAGGAGAGCGCGTAGGTGCCGAGCATGATCCGCCGCTTCACCTCGTCGCCGAACCCGTCGTGGCGAGTCAGCTCGTACATCTCGGTCAGGTCGCTGCCCTCGGCGCGGGGACCGAACCGGACTCCGTCGTACCTGGCGAGGTTCGACGACGCCTCTGCCGGCGCCAGCAGGTAGTAGGCCGAGATGCCGTGCGGCGCGTGCGGTAGCCCGGCCTCGGCGACCTCGCCCCCGAGCTCCTCGATCAGCGCGACGGTGCGGTCGAAGGTCTCTCGCACGCCTGCCTCGATCCCCTCGGCCTCGGAGGCCAGCTCGCGCGGTATGCCAAACCGCAGTCCCTTCAGATCCTCGCGGGATGGAATCTCGACCCCGCCGTCGATCCCCACCGAGGTCGAGTCGCACGGGTCACGGCCCTCCAGCGCACGCAACAGCAGCGCCGCGTCGGTGACGTTGCGGGTGAGAGGCCCGCACTGATCGAGCGACGAGGCGAACGCGATCATCCCGTAGCGCGACACGGCCCCATAGGTCGGCTTCATGCCCACGATCCCGCACAGCGAGGCCGGCTGGCGAATCGAGCCCCCGGTGTCCGTGCCGAT
>JAJTCK010000168.1 GCA_021323175.1 Solirubrobacterales bacterium
CCGCCGGCCCTAGCAGGCGCCCAGCAGCACGACCAGGAGGAGGACCAGGACGACCGCGACGAGGCCGACCGCGACCAGGCGCCGCCGCATGAAGACGTCGGGGCCACCGCCGTACCGCCGCATCGAGCCCAGGTCGGGAGGCTCCCAGCCTTCGCCCCCGTCCTCTCCGTCGCCGCGCGCGTCCGACACGCCCGGGTCGTCCCGTAGCTCCTCGGCTCCCTCCTCCGGGCCGGTTCGGGCCCGCTTGCGGGCCTCGCGCGCGGCGGCGCGTTCCTCCTGGCTTCTGCGTCCGCCGCTTTCCATATGACCACTCTAAGGCCCGGGCCGGGCGGCTATGTAGGCTGCCTCGATGGCGGTCAGAGAGGCGATCCCATCGCTCAGGGAGGCCGACACCGAGCAGAAGGTGTCGTCGTTCGCGAAGGCGCTGTTCCTGGGCGAGATCCACGATGAGCTCGTGTTTCCGTGGCCGTCCCCCGAGGCCGACGAACAGGCCCGGATTCGTGATCTGAACGCGAGGCTTCGCGAGTATTGCGCCGAGAACTACGACCCCCGCCGGATCGAGGAGGAGCGCTGGATCCCGGACGAGACGCTGCGGGAGCTCGGCGAGATCGGGGTCATGGGCCTTTACGTCGATGAGCGCCACGGCGGACAGGGCCTGTCACAGACCGGTTACGCGCGGGTCTTCGAGACCATCGGCGAGATCGACGCCACGCTGGCGATCGTGCTCGGGGTCCACCAGTCCATCGGCTACAAGGGCATCAGCCTGTTCGGCAGCGACGAGCAGAAGGACCGCTGGCTGCCCGACCTGGCCACCGGCCGCAAGTTCGCCGCGTTCGCGTTGACCGAGCCGCGGGCGGGCTCGGACGCCTACGAGATTCAGACGCGGGCGGTCCGGCAGCCCGATGGGGCGTGGGTGCTGAACGGCGAGAAGCGCTACATCGGCAACGGCTCACGGGCCGACGTGCTCACCGTCTTCGCCCGCTGCGAGATCGACGGCAGGGACAAGCACATCGCCCTGCTGGTCGAGAAGGGGATGGACGGCTTCGAGGTCGGCGAGCGATACGACACGATGGGCCTGCGCGGCAACGACCTGCGCCGCCTTTACTTCAAGGACGTCCGCGTCCCGCCCGAGAACGTGCTCGGCGAGGAGGGCGACGGCTTCCGGGTCGCCATGCAGATCCTGAACAACGGCCGCATCGGCCTCGGCACAGGGTCCGTGGGAGCGACCAAGAAGCTTCTCGACCTGACGATCGGTCACGTCAAGGAACGCCAGCAGTTCGGCCAGCCCCTCGCCGACTTCGAGCTGGTCCAGGACAAGGTGGGCTGGATGGTCTCCTACCTGTTCGGGCTGGAGGCCATGACCTACCTGACCTGCGGACTGGTGGACGCCGGCGTGCCCGATTACTCCCTCGAGTCGGCGATCTGCAAGGTCTCGGGGACCGAGTTCCTCTGGTACGCCGCCAACCGCTCCCTCCAGCTGGCGGGAGGCCAGGGCTATCTGCGCTCCGAGCCCTGGGAGAAGGTCGTCAGGGACATCCGGATCTTCCCGATCTTCGAGGGAGCCAACGACGTTCTCCGCGCCTTCATCGCCCTGGGCGGGATCAAGCCGGTCGGCGAGAAGCTCGAGGGCCTGGGCGACATCGGCCTCTCTGACCCGATCGGGTCGATCGGGGTGCTGGTCGACTACGTCGCCGACCGCGCCAGGCGCGAGGTCCGCCCCGACAGGATCGGCATGGCCCACGAGGAGCTCTCGGGTCACGCCGACGCGGTATCCGACCAGGTGAAGCAACTCGCGGGGACGACCGAGAAGCTGCTGCGCGAGCACGGCAAGGACGTCATCCGGCGCCAGTTCCAGCAGAAGCGGCTGGCGGACATCGTCGCCGACGTCTTCGCGCAGGTGGCCGTCCTCTCACGCGTCAGCAACATCTTCGAGGACCAGGGCGTGGAGGCCTCGGGCCAGGAGCGCTTCATCGCCGACACCTTCTGCTCGCGCGCCGCCTCGCGCGTCAGGGGTAACTTCGACCAGGTCGAGTCGAACGACGACGACCGGATGAGCTCGCTCGCGAAGCTCGCCTACAAACGGGGCGAATACGGCTACGCGCTGTTCGAGGACTGAGGCGGCCCGGACACGCCTCGTCCGCTACTCGTCCTCGACCTCCAACTGACCACGAACCGACCTCGAGTTTCCCGGGTCGGCGGGGCGATGGGCCTGGCCAGGGGGAACGGCGGGCTTGGCGCCCCGGTCTTCTACCGCGCTGCCCTGGCCTCCGCTGGAGCCGGCCTTATTGCCGCCGGTGTTCGAGTTGGCCGGCGGACCGTTCGGGTTGGCCGGCGGACCGTTCGGGTTGGCCGGCGGACCGTTGGTTGGCCGGCGGACCGTTCGGGTTGGCCGGCGGACCGTTCGGGTTGGCCGGCGGACCGTTGACTGCGCCCCCGCCGTTGCCCCCCGCGTTGGAATGGCTGGGGGGGCCGCCGTCGCCCGCATGGGACGGGACCTTGCCCTGCCCCTCGCC
The DNA here is from genome assembly GCA_021323175.1 of Solirubrobacterales bacterium. Taxonomy (GTDB): domain Bacteria; phylum Actinomycetota; class Thermoleophilia; order Solirubrobacterales; family 70-9; genus VGBV01. The sequence goes on from JAJTCK010000168.1 coordinate 2,514, forward strand.
GTTGCCGACCCCGCGCTTCTCGTCGGCGTTCGCCCTGCCGGCCGTGCCCGATTCGGACGTGGCCTCGCCCGAGTCCCCGGCGCGATCCTCGTCGCCCGCGGAGCCGCCCGTCCCGTTCGGATCCTCGGGAGCCGCCTGGTTGGGCAGGTTGACCCCCACCGAGTTGAACGCGTCTGCCGCGGCGTCTGGAAGCCGGACGCCGGCCACCGCGAGTCCAGCCGTGAGCAGCGGCAGCAGCGCAACCGCGACTGCGATTCGCGCCACGAGCGCGAGGCGGTGGCGCGGACGCCCCAGGGTGGCACTGGCGGGAGCGGTACCCGCGGCAGCGGCGCCGCCGGGATCACGCGTCGGCGCGTCGGCCTCGAGCGCCCCGATGCGGGCCGCCTGGGCCAGGCGCGGAACGGTTACGGCGGTCACCTCGTCCGGCGCCCGTGCGGGAAGGGCGGCGCGTAGCGCCATCACGAAGTCCGCGACCTCGATGTCGCTGTCGCCCGCGGGCACGGCGCCGGCGAGGATCATCTCCTCGCGCT
>JAJTCK010000075.1 GCA_021323175.1 Solirubrobacterales bacterium
GTCGAGGGCAAGGGCAAGAAGCAGGCGAGCGCGGACGCGGACGGCGAGCTGAAGGACGGCACCGACCCGGTCCCCGTGGGGACGGGCATCGAGGACTCGTGTGTGGGCGACGCGGCCTCCGTGGAGTGCAGCTCGGAGGGAAGCTCGGATTCGAGCCTCGAGCAAACGCTGGAGCCCGCTCAGCCGGCCGTCGCGCCGGCCAAGTAGGGCAAGTAGAGTCCCGCGACGGCCCACCGCCGGCGGCCGGCAAAATTAGACGAGGCCGATGACCTTCAGCCGCCGCGACAGGCAGGTCGCAGCGAAAGCGTGCGTCTCATCCCGGCTCACGCCGAACAGCTCCCAGGTGTCGTCGTCGGCCCACGGCGGGTCGAGCACGCCGTCAGCCACCGGGAGCGCCTGCTCGAGCATGCCCTGGATGACGTCCCGGTTCGCATCGTCCTCGGCGACCGCGTCGGTGAGGAAGCGGACGCCGAACGCGATGTGGCGGTGCTCATCGCGGGCGACGTTCGAGAACCCCTCCACGAACCCCGGCAGGGTCCCCTCCCGCTCGTTGTAGTCGATGATGAAGTGCTGCCCCGTGAGGGCCAGCATTCCCTCGATCACCATGTGGTAGAGCGTCACCGCCTCGATCAGCGCCCTCGTGTCACCCGGCTCCTGGCCGAGGCGGTCGACCCGGGTCTTCAACAGGTCGTCGAAGAGCTGGCCGAACGCCGGGTTCAGGTGCTGCTCGAGTCGCTCGAGGCGCTGTGACAGCTCGTCGGCGCCCTCGAGGACGCCGACCTCGCTGAAGAACCGGTCGAAGAACTGGACGTGTCGAGCCTCATCGGCGATCTGAGTCGCGAGGAAGATCCGCTGGGTCTCCTGTGGCGCCGCGCGCATCATCGGGCCCAGTTCGTCGGCGACCTTCTGCTCCCCGATGAAGAAGCTGGAGAGACCGTAGAGCCGCTGGTAGCGCTCCTCCTCGTCGATGCGCTCGTGCCAGTCGACCCGGTCCTGGCTGAAGTCTAGGTCCTGAGTCGCCCACTGCTGGCGCTCCCAAAGGCGGTAGAGCTCGGGGTAGTCGAGGAGCTTCACCCGCCCGCGGTCGGCGGGCTCCTGGAGCGCGGGATCCGAGGTCGCACGAAAGTCCTCCCGCTCCGTCCTGGATGGTCCCTTGCGCGCCGCCTCCTTCGCCTCCACCTGGGCTCCTCTCTCCGGTTTCGCTTAACCGAGATCGCACGACTGGCTGGTCAGCCAGTCTAACGGCGACACGGGGGCACCGGGCACGCGGAAGCGTCCGCTCGATCGCCGACTCTTGTGCTTGCAGTGAGGGGGCGCGGAGCCGATGTCAATCCCGAGATGGGAACGATCAGCTTGATGGCCAAGACACACCGACAGGCGTGGACTCATGGAAATTGGATAGTCGGCGTCGACGTGACGCGTCGGCGGCTCTGGGTCGGTGGCCAGCGCCTGCACCACGGGGCCACGGGGATCGCGGTTGCCGGCGGGGCGCTCGCGCAGCTGCTCGCCGGCCGGACCTCACCCGGCCGCGGCGCCGCGTACGTGCTCGCGGGCGGCGCCATGGTCGCGCACGACTGGAGAGACCGCCGGGTCTGGTTCACGCTGGGCGCGCAGAATCCCAGCCGATCGCGCCGCGCGGCGGTTACGGCTCGTGCGTCTCGCCGGCGGACATGACCACGACCTGGGACGACGTCTTCGACTCCACGTCGCTCTTGAAGGCCTCGGCGTCGGTTTCGATCGGCGGGAACGTGTTGAAGTGAATCGGGATGACCGTGGGCGCGCCGATCAGCTCGGCGGCGGTCACGGCGTCCCGGCGATCCATCGTGTAGTGCCCGCCGATGGGGACCAGCGCCACGTCCACGGGAGTGCTCTCCGCGATCAGTTTCAGGTCGCCGAACAGCGCGGTGTCCCCCAGGTGGTAGATCGTCACCCCTCCGATGTTGATCACGAGGCCCGCGGGCGGGCCGACGACGACGCCCTGCTCGGCGCTGAACGGCTCGTCCCCGCTCCCAGGCAGGGTGTTGGTGTGAAAGGCCTGGACGAGCTTCACCCATCCGAACTCGGTCTCGACCGTCCCACCCAGGTTCGGATCGCTGGTGCTCTCGATGCCCTGGGCCTCCATCCACTTGACGACTTCGACCATCGCGATGCAGTGCGCGCCGGTGCGCTTCGCCAGAGGGACCGCGTCGGCGACGTGGTCGGCGTGGCCGTGGGTGAGCAACACGTGCGTGGCCTCGACCTCGTCCGCGGTTGCGGTCGCCGCGGGATTGTTCGGCTTCAGGAACGGGTCGACGACGACGTGGTGGTCCCCGTCGACGAGCTCGAAGCAGCTGTGGCCGTGGTAGCGGATTTTCATCTGAGTCTCAGTCCTCCTCTTCGGGGTTGGCAAGCTCCTCGGCCAGCGCCCAGCCCACGGCGACGCCGACCATCATCCCCATCCTCGCCTCCTCGGCCAGGAGGGTCCTGACCGCGTTCAGGCGCTCGTCGTCTCCCGGCGACGTCGCGGCCCTGAGGACCTCGGCCTCGTGGGACTCGCCGAACCAGCCGCCGGCGCTGAGCGCCTCGGCCAGCACGACCTGGAGCCTGGGAGCGACGCGCGCCACGGTCCGTTCCGCCTCCCTGAAGGCCTCGGGGTCCGAGATGCGATCTATTGCCGCGTCGATCTGCTCGTCGGAATAGGCCGAATCGGGCACGCCGAGAACATACCCGCGCAAGGCCCTCGACTAAGCGCCCTTGCGGCGCTCGTACATGTGAGCCGCGCCGAAGTCGCGGTAGCCGAGCTTCTCGTACACGGGACGCCCGAGCTTCGTGGACTGGAGCGTCGTCGTCCTGAACCCGTCGTCGCCCGCGTTCCGCAGCGCGTGGGCCATCAGCCCCGTCGCGATCCCGCGGTTGCGAGCCTCCGGGAGCGTCGCCACCCAGACCACGACCGCGTCCGACTCGTGCGGCCAGACGCCCAGGGTCGCGACGGCGTCGCCGTCCAGCTCGGCGAAGTAGATCCGGATTCCGGGCATGGGCGCCTCGGCGAGCGCGGCGTAGTCGCCGGGCGGATACCCGTAGGCGATCTCGTTCAGGTCGGCCATCCCCGCGTAGTCCTCGCGTTCCGCGATCTCGAAGCCGCCCGGAGCGCCGTGATCTCGCAGCTCCGACAGGGCCATCCCCATGTAACGCGGCTCGGCGTCCAGCGAGTGTCCCGCCCGCCCCAGCGCTGCGGCGGTCTCGACGTCGCCCTCGGGCACCCACACCGTCCACGCGTTCACCCCCGCGTCCTCGTAGGCGGCGGCGACTGCGTCGAGCGCACCCAGCAGCTCTTCGCCGTCCTCGTAGAACACTGAGTTGAACACCGAGCGGTCGGGAGCCTTCGGCACGATCGCGGCGCTGACACCGCCGGATTCGAACACTGCGCCTCCCGAGCCTTCGGCGATCAGGCCCCAGCACGGCGGCATTCCGGCGCGGACCAGATCGCGCCAGTCCTCGTCGCTTCGCGGCGCGTTCACGACGCGACTTTCTACCAGCGCGGGCTACCGCCTGCGCGCGATCGTGACGCCGTCCGCGATGCCGAGCATCGCCGCGTCCACCCGGTCATCGGCGGCGATGCGGTCGTTCAGGTCGCGCATCACCGACATCGCCTCGTCATCGGCGTCGGGGTCCAGGATCCGCCCGCCCATGAACACGTTGTCCAGCAGCAGCAGGCCGCCGGAGCGAAGCAGCCGCAGGCACTCCTCGTAGTAGCCGGCGTAGCCCTCCTTGTCGGCGTCCACGAAGGCGAAGTCGAACGGCTCGGACTCCGGCAGCCCGCGGAGGGTCTCGATCGCGGGTCCCACCCGAATGTCCGCCCTGTCATCGAGCCCCGCGGTGCTCAGGTGGCCCCGCGCGCGCTCGGCGAAGCCCGGATCCAACTCGCACACGACCAGCTCGCCGTCGGCGGGCAAGCCGCGGGCGATGGCGATCGCGCCGTAGCCCAGGAACGTCCCGACCTCCAGGGCCCGCCGTGTCCCGCTCACCTGCACCAGCAGCGTCATGAACGCCGCCTGATCGCCGGCGATCTGCATCAGGGCCAGGTCGCCCATCTTCTCAGCCGCCGCCTCGACGCCGGGAACCGAGCCTTCGCGGAACGAGCTGTGCGCGACCGCGTAGCGGTGCAGCTCGGGCGTCAGGACGGTGAACTTGTCGACGGTCACCCGGTGGCGGAGATGATCACTCCGCCCGGCGCTCTCGCCGGGCGTAGGAGGCCGCAAGGCCGCACAGGGCTCCGACGGCGCCGCCCGCGAGGCCCGCGAAGACGTTGGCGAAGTCCTCGACCAGCGGAAGCAGGATCAGGACCGCCGCGCAGACCGCAGCGCCGATCACCTCGGCATGCTCGTCCAGGCCCGAGCGGAGCTCCGCCGCCCTCAACACCGCCCAGGCGCAGAGCAGGCCCAGGGCGACCCCGTTGCCGCCCGAGGCGAGCAGCAGGTCGCCCTCGCCGCCGATCATCCCCTCAATCCCGTCAGCCGCGAGCATGCCGAGGGCTCCGCAGGCGAGCACCAGGACCAGGGTCGCCGGGGTCCCGAGGCGACGCTCGACCGCAGATCCGAAGATCGCGATCCCGAGGGCGCAGGCGAACAGGTAGGGCACGTCGGGATAGGCGAACGGGGCGGCGAGATAGCGCCACCACTCGTCGCCGACCGGCCCGACGATCGCGCCGAGGTCCGAGATCGGGAGGTCGGCCGCCCGCTGGACCAGGACGACGAGCCCCGACACCGCGATCGCGACGATCACACCATAGGGCCGGTCGGACTCATTCAGCTCGGCACGTGACTGGGTCAGCCGGTCGCGGCGCTCGGCTCTGCGGCGGAGCTTGCGGTCCCGGCGCGACTCCTGAGCCTGAAGCTCGTCGCCGCGGCGCTCGAGCTTCGGCGCTCGCTTTCGCAGCCGGGTGCCGCAGTAGGGGCATTCGGTGACGTAGGGGCTGACCTCCTCCCCGCAGCTCCGGCACACGACGCTGAGCTCAGGCGCGTTCACGCTGCGAGGATACCCGCGCGGACTCGGCCCACCGATTGATCTCGTAGAGCAGGCGGGCAAGCTCCCGGCCGGCACCTGTCAGGCGGTACCGGCCGGCAGGGTCCTGCTCCAGGACCCCGGCGTCGCGGAGCTCGCCGAGCCGGGTCGAGAGCACCGACGGGCTGATCTGTGTGCGGTCCCGCAGGTCTCCGAACCCCAGTGGGTCGCGGCGCAGTTCCCAAACCAGGCGCATGGCCCAGCGACGACCGAGCAGGTCCAGCGCGGCCGCCATTGCGCGTGTTGCCGGCATCTGCTTCGATTCTCGTACCAAGCGCCTCAAATTGCAAGTAAATGGCTACGAAAACCGAACCAGCGCGTCGGCAGCCGGTTCGTGACCGGCCTTCCGAAAGTGCCCCCGTACCGGCTCAGGGCTCGCTGGCGTCGATGATCTCTCGCAACAGCCCGGGCATGTCCCCGTGCGCGGAGTACCAGTCGAGCTGGCGGCGGGCCCCTGTCCCCTGCTCGATCAGTTCGGCCAGGCACGCGAGCTCGGCCTCGCATCCCAGCTCCTGGGCGTGCTCCCGAAGGTCATCGATCAAGGCGAGCGCGATCTCGAAGGCCTCTACCTCGATCCCTCGGTCGAAGTCGATCAGCTTCCCCTCGATCCCCACCACGGCCGCGCGCACCTTGTTGTCATCAATCAGCTCCCAGGGATGCTCGACGCTCGGCACGCCGTCGTCGTAGCGGCCGGCGAGCCGGTGGGCGAGGCACTGCGCCAGCGCGGCGAAGCCGATCGTGTAGTCCACACGCGTCTGCTGGTCGAATACCCGCAGCTCGACGGTCCCGAGGTTCGGGTGGGGCCGGACGTCCCACCAGAGGAATGTGTAGTCGTCGATCGCCCCGCCTCGCATCATCATTTCGACGCGGTGCGAGTAGATCTCCCAGCTGCCGTAGTAGGGCGGCACCCCGACCCTGGGGAAGGCGCGGAACACCGGCGTGCGCGAGGACATCATCCCGGTCGCCCGCCCGCGCCAGAAGGGCGAGTTCGTGGACATGCCGAGCAGCAGCGGCACGTACCCCCGCAACCCGTCCGCGACGTAGATGGCCTTCTCGGGGTGGTCCATCCCGATGTGGATGTGGGCGCCGAAGATCAGCTCGCGTCGCGCGATCCAGCGGAGCTCGTCGATCAGCTCCGTGTAGCGCGGCCGGTCCACGATCGCCTGCTCCTCGTAGAGCGCCGAGGGGTGGGTCGCGGCCGCCCCGATCGCGAGACCCAGGCCACCGGCCGTCTCGCGCACCGTCCGGCGCAGCTCGCGCAGCTCCGTGCCGGCTTCCGCCACGTCCTTGCACGGGTTGGTCGCGACCTCCAGGAAGGACTGGTGGAGCTCGGGCTTCACCTGGCCCGGTAGACCGTCGGGGAGGGCATCGAGGATTCGCTCGATCCCCGGCGAGAGCTCGAGCGTCTCCGCGTCGCAGATCATCAGCTCCTCCTCGACCCCGAGGGTGAATGGTGTCCCGCCGAAGCTATGCTCGAGCACTTCGCGCGATCGTACCCGCGCGGACGCCGGTTCACCGCTTGACGCGCATCGCCGCGACCCCGGCCGAGGTTCGGGCATACTGGATCTACGACGACCAGGAGGTAACCGAACCGATGGAAGTGAAGACGATCACCGAACAGAAGTCGCTGCTCGAGGTGCTACCTCCCGGCAAGCGTGCGCGGCTCCGGCGCCTGCTGTTTGAGTTCGGCCCGGGCAACGGGACGCTGATGCTGCTGCCGATCGACCAGGGAATCGAGCACGGCCCTCGCGACTTCTTCCCGAACCCCGCCTCCAAGGACCCCGAGTACCAGTTCCGCCTGGCGGCGGAGGGCGGCTACTCCGCCATCGCATGCCAGATCGGCCTGGCCGAGAAGTACTACCCGGACTACGCGGGCCACGTCCCGCTGATCCTCAAGGTCAACGGCAAGACCGACGTCCCGCCATCGGACGATGCCTTCTCGACCACCAACGCGTCGGCCGAGGACGCGGTGCGCCTGGGCGCCGACGCGGTCGGCTACACGATGTATCTGGGCTCGCCGCTGCAGGGTCAGGACCTGCATCAGCTCAAAGGGGTGCGCGAGGACTGCGACCGCTACGGGATGCCGCTGGTCATCTGGGCCTATCCCCGTGGGTCGGCGATCGAGAAGAAGGGCGGGCGTGACTCCTTCTACGCGATCGACTACGCGGCCCGCATGGCGATGGAGATGGGCGCCGACGTGGTCAAGCTCAATTTCCCGAAGCTGAACCCGGACAGCGACAAGGACTCCCCCGCACCCTACAACGAGGGCAACTTCAGCCAGGAGGAGGCCGTCCAGCACGTCGTCTCGTCGGCCGGCCGCTCGCTGGTGGTGCTCTCGGGCGGCTCGCGAACCGACGACGAGACGGTCCTGGCGCACACCCGGGCGATCATGGACGCGGGCGGCACCGGCGTGATCTTCGGACGCAACGTCTGGCAGCGCGAGTGGAACGAGGCGCTGGAGATCATCGAGCAGATCAAGGAGACGCTGCTCTCCAACGCCCGTCGCATGCCCTAGGGACGGGGAACCCGCGCCTAGAACGAGTCCGTCGCGCCTCAACCCGGGGTGCGGCGGCCGCTGAGGACCGGGTGGTGGAGGGCGCCCCTGCTGGGGACGCTCGTCGCGGCGGTGGCCCTGCGCGGGGGCGCGTGGCGGCATGACGACGGCGGCGACCCCGAGAGGCTCTACGCCGGCGCGACGCTGCGCGCCCGGGTGACCGAGGTCACCGACGGGGACACCGTGGCGGTCGCGCTCGAGGACGGACGCAGCGAGCGGGTCCGCTACATCGGGGTCGACACCCCCGAGTCGAACCCGCACGAACCGATCCAGTGCTTCGGGCCCGAGGCCAAGGCCGCGAACGAGCGCTTGGTCGGCGGGCGCCAGGTGGTGCTGGTCGTCGGAGCGGAGGCGCGGGACGACTACGGGCGGCTGCTGGCCTACGTCCACCGGCCGGCGCCGCGTGGAGCCGGTTTCTTCGTGAACGCTGCCCTGGTGAGGCGCGGTTTCGCGCGCACGCTGACGATCGCTCCCAACGACGAGCGGGCCGCGCTCCTGAGGCGGCTGGAGTCAGCCGCTGGTAGAGCAGGCCGCGGGCTCTGGGGAGTCTGCGGGCGCTGACTGGGCCCGTCGACCCACTCCCGTTTGATCAGCACCTGCTCATGAACGCAGGCGCGCTTGCTAGCCTGACCCGGCCCGTGGCCCAGATGCGTATGCGTCAAAGCATGGCTCAGATCGAGCTTGCATTCGAGCAGGAGATGGCGCTCGAGAAGCGCCGGCGCGACCAGCTGCGCAAGCGCGCGGCCAACCGCTCGCGCGCGCGCCGGATTCAGCGGACCGAGTCCCGTGGCAAGGCCAGGTTCAGCGTCCTCCTGGTCGCGCTCACCGTCACGGTCGTGACGGTGATCGTGATCATGTTCGAGGTCCTGGCTTGGCTGATGGCCTAGCTTCGGCCACCTGCAGCTCCAGTACCTCGTTGCGGAAGATCGAGACGTCCCGCGGGGCGGTGATGCCAAGCCGGATCTTCTCGCCGCTGACTGACAGGACCTGAACCTCGACGTCGTCGCCGATCAGGATCCTCTGGCCCGGCTTTCGCGTCAGTACCAGCATCGAACCTCTCCGTTGTCCTTGACACCCCCGGGCCGGT
>JAJTCK010000076.1 GCA_021323175.1 Solirubrobacterales bacterium
GAGGGAAGGATCGCCGCGGAGTCGCTGGCCGCCTACCCGCCGGGGGTGCCGAACGTGCTGCCGGGCGAGCGCCTGACCGGCGAGACGCTCGCGTACATCTCGGATTCGCTCGCCCACGGCGGGCTCGTGCGCGGCGCCAGCGATCGCACGCTGGCGACCATCAGGGTCGTTCGGGAGTAGGCGCACCTGCAAGCCGCCTGCCGTGTTCGAAGGGGAAGCGGGCTAGCTTGAGCCTGCGGCCTCCTTCCGCGCTTCGTGCATGGCAGGCAAGAACCCGACACGCCAGAGGCGCCTCGGCGCCATCCCCGCGCTCGCCGCCGCGACCGCAGCCCTCGCCCTCGCCTGGCCGGGCGGCGCGATCGATCCCGCGCCGGCGTCCGCACAAAACTGCGTCCAGCCCACGGGCCTCAGCCCCGGAGGTGACGACGCGGAGCGGTTCACGATGCTGCTGCGTGTGAACCAGCAGCTGAACGTCGACGCCTACACCAGCGTCGACACCGGCGCGGGAGGGTTGCGCCCATTCATCCGCAAGCAGGACATCTTCGTCATCAACACACGCTTCGAGGGCTCCACGCCGTCAGAGTGGGCGCAGATGGCCAGCGAGCTGCGGGCGGCGTTCCCATGCAACCGGATCGCCGCCCTGAACGGCATGGGCGTCGATCCTGAACGAGCCGGCTACGCGTACGCGCTGATCGACCATCCCGCCATCTACGCGCTGCTCACGGACTTCGAGCCGATGGACTGGGACGACGACCCGTCAAGGCCGCCCTGGAGCTACAACGCCAGGCTGGCGATGAAGCGGATCAAGGTGCAGAACACTCGCCTCGCCGCCACGATCGCAATGAGCCAGGGCGCGTCCAAGCGGAGCGGCCTGGTCCCGCTGGACCTACCGAACTGGAACTACGGCGAGATCGCCCAGGACCTGGACAAGAAGAACCGGCGCCTCGGCGGCCGCAAGCTCGGTCCCCTGAGCATCCAGACCCAGGATCACTGCGCCGAGGGAGGGCCCAGCTCCTTTCGAGCGCGCACGAAGCTGCTGTTCGACCAGTACCGCTTCCGCGTCGTCCTGAAGACGATCAAGCGCAAGGTGAAGGGCAAGGGGAAGGGGAAGGGCAAGGTGAAGAAGCGGAAGATCAGGATCAGGCGGCCGATCAAGAAGCGCTCGCGCCCGCTGCTCAGCAACCTCTCGCTCCAGATCTCCTTCAGCAACACGCCCAATCCCAGCGCGGGCATGGCGATCACGAGGACGTCCGCCAAGACCGCCGCCGCATGCGCCCACGCCGGGCTCAAGCGCGGAGCGGGAGCCTTCTTCTTCTTCGCCTCGACCGACTCGCTGGCGCTGCTGTTCCAGCAGCCGCAGATCGCGGTGCTCCGTCCCGCGAAGTCGGGCGGAGGGTCGAGCGGTGGCGTCACCCCGCCCTAGGCGCGGGTGACCACGAGCTTGCCTTCATGCCCGGCGACCGCGTCGGGGGCGTCCTCCCAGGCCGCGGTCTCCGCCGTCACGCGTTCGGGTCGCAGGCGCCCGTCCCGGACAAGCTCCAGGACCGGCTCCATCGCCGGCCGGGCGTGGACCCGTCCCGTCGCGACCTGAACTCCCTTCGTGTACATCTCCAGCAGCGGCACGGGGCTCGATGGCTCGAAGTAGATCGCGGTGATCGTGCAGGTGCCATCGGGAGCCGTCGAGCGCAGCGCGCAGGCGAGGCCCTCGTGAACCGCCGAATGGTCGACGACGACCGGATAGGGGCCGAGCCGCTCGGGGAACTCCGCATCGAGCAAATTGGCCCCAAGCTCCCCAGCCCGGGCGCGTTCCCCGGCCTCCCCGCCGGCGAAGTCGACGCGCGAGGCGCCCAAGGCCAGGGCGATCGCGGCCGCGTACACGGCGATCGAGCCGGCCCCCGCGCAGATCAGCACCTCGGCCCCTGGGTTCGCCTCGAGCTGCGGCCCGACCGCGCGCCAGGCATCCGGAATGTTGTCCGACAGGCTCGCGACCGCAGCGGGCGCGACGCCCTCGCCGATCGGGAGCAGCATCGCGTCGGCGAACGGAACGCGGACGGTGTCGCTCAGGAAGCCACCGTAGTTCTCCCCGATCGGGATCCCGTAGGTGGCCATCCGGCCCACGCGCTCGCAGTTGCCGGTATGGCCCCCGGCGCAGGTCGCGCATTCGCCGCACGCAACCTGGAAGGGGACGCTGACCAGGTCGCCCGGCTGGACCCCGGCGACAGCCTCCCCGGTCTCAACGACCTCCGCCACCCCCTCGTGCCCGGCCGGCAGCGACCCTCCTACGGGGATCCGCCCTCGGGTTATCCAGAGGTCGAGGTCGCAGGTCGCGACGGCGACTGGCCGGACGAGCGCCTCACAGTCACCCTGCAGGCGCGGCTCGTCGGCGTCCCGCCACTCGACCCCTCCGCCCTCGAGGTACGTGAGTTGTCGCATCCGCGGGGTCGTTAGCGACTCAGGCCCTGGCCTCCGCCGGCTGATTCGCCTGAGCCGGCGCCTCCGCCTTCTCGCGCTCGGCCTTGGCGGCCTCGCGGAGCTGCTCGAAGCGGATCACCTGCTTGCCCGCGCCCCAGTTGCCGTCGGGTACCTCTCCGATGATCACCCAGACGCGCAACGCAGCATCGGCACCCCATCCGGTGGCGTCGAGGATCTGGTCGGTCACGTCCTCCACCAGCCCGGCCTTGCGGCGATCGCTGAGCGCGCCGCTGGGCACCGTCACGTCGACCACCGCGTGGGGGTCGGCCTCGCCGTCGGGGGTGCGCATGGCCGCCCGCGGAAGCTCGCGCAGGTGGGCCCAGGAGATCGCGCGGAAGAACTCCGAGTCGGGTGCGCCCTCCCATCGCAGCAGGGTCGCCGCCAGCTTGCCGGGCAGCTCCTCGCGCGCGGCTGGGCTGAGAGCGTCGTCGGGAATAGTCACTTCGAGCCTGGGCATCTGGATCTCCTTCTCGTCTGGCCTCACCGCCTAGGGGCTGGGGCATCGACGCTGGGTTCGAATGTCGACCGCACACTATTGGATTCGAATTCTGAACGCAGTGTGGATATGATCACACGCGATGCGCGCATCGGAGCTCGTCGAACAGGACTGCTCGATCGCCAGGCCGGCGAGCCTGCTGGGGGACCCCTGGACGCTGGTGATCCTGCGCCAGGCGTTCTCGCGGGTTCGCCGCTTCGACGACTTCCAGAGCCAGCTCGGGATCTCCCGCTCGCTCCTTTCCGCCCGCCTCGGCCGACTGGTTGACGCGGGGATCCTGCGCCGTGAGCCCTACAAGGACCAGATCCGCACCCGCCACGAGTACCGGCTGACCCGAAAGGGGCTCGACCTCTACCCCGCTTTGATGGCGCTGCGCGAGTGGGGCGACCGCTACATGGCCGACGAGGAGCCCCCGATCAGACTGCGCCACCGTGACTGCGGAGGCGAGCCGCGCATCCACCTGACGTGCGACCGGTGCGGCGCGGACGTCGGCGCGCGCGACACCGAGATCGCCCCTGGCCGGCGTGCGGGCGGCCTAGCCACCCTGCCGTAGGCGACCGGCCCCATCCGACCGGGTCACGGCGAGCGCCCGATTCGGCTTTCCGGCTGCGCTGCGCGATGAGTCCCGATGCGCCCGCCGGTCCTATTCTCACCGACACGAGAGAACGGAGGATCGCAATGGGAAAGATCACGGTGACCGAGTTCGTCTCGCTCGACGGGGTGATGGAGGCCCCGGGCGGTGAGGACTTCAAGTACCCCGGCTGGTCGTTCGAGTTCGACCGCGGTGAGGATGGGAACAAGTTCAAGCTGGACGAGGCGCTCGACGCCGACGCCCTGCTGCTCGGCAGGATCACCTACGAGAGCTTCGCCGGCGCGTGGCCCCAACGCGAAGGCGAGTTCGCCGACAAGTTCAACGAGATGCCCAAGTACGTGGTGTCGTCGACCCTGAAGGACCCCGAGTGGAACAACACGACCGTGATCGACGGGAGCGGAGACGTGGTCGCTGAGCTCGGCAGGTTGAAGGACGAATTCGACGGCGAGCTCCAGGTCCCGGGTAGCCGGCGGCTCGCCCAGGAACTGATCGAGAACGACCTCGTCGACCAGATAAACCTGATGGTGTTCCCGGTCGTCCTCGGGACGGGCAGGCGCCTGTTCGGCGAGACCTCCGACAAGAAGCCCCTGAAGCTGAAGGAGGCCAAGACGGTCGGGGAGGGCGTCGTGATCCAGGTGTACGAGACGGCCTGAGCCGGCGTAGGCTCAACCGACGTGCACCGCGTCACCCCCGTGGTCCTCCAGCGTGTTGCCGATGGGCGGGATCGGGTTGTCCCGCATGATCCGCGCCATGTGGAGCAGATTGTGCGCGCACCAGGAGCTGGTCCTCTGCGTGTAAGGGTGCTCGGGGCCACCGGCCTCGAGATATGAGGGGCCCGGGCCCGCGTCGCCCACCCAGTAGGTGTCGGCATTGGGTGGGACTACGCAGCCCAGATGGGTCATGTTGAAGAGCGTCGTCTCGGCGCTGGCGTGGGCTCCGTCCTCGTTGCCCGTCACGACCACGCCGGCGACCTTGTTGTAGAGGGGGTACTGGCCCACCTCGTTCGTCTCGTTGTAGGTGCCATCGAGCCGCTCGATGACCATCTGGCAGACCGACGAGCGCACGCCGAACCAAATCGACATCCCGATCAAGAGGATGTCCGCGGCCTTGATCCGCTCGAGGATCCGCGGCCACTCGTCGCCCTCGCCCTCGTCGGAGCTGACCCCGAATCTGATCTCGTAGTCCACCGGTCGCAGGATGTCGGTCTCCACGCCGTGCTCGGCGAGCAACCCGAGCACCCGGTTCATCAAAGCCTCGGTGTTCGATGTCTCCGGCGACTTCTTGAGGGTGCAGTTCACCCCCAGGGCGGTCAACCCCGCGCCGGCATCGGCTGCAAGCGTCTCGGTCATTTCCTTCTCCCTTGTTCGATGGTGGCGAGTTTGTGCGTCGCGTAATGGTGCGACCTCGCCGGGATCATGCCGGTGTTCTCGCTGGGCGGCGCGCCGGGCCGCTAGATTCCGCGGCCGATGAACAGCTATGAGCAGATCGCCGGCCTGCCGCTGCGGATCGACTCCTACGAGCTCGAGGGGCTCGAGCACGAGGGGCCGGGGTTCACCCGCCTGACGACTGTGATCCACCTCAGGGGCGGCGGCGAGGAGGGCGTGGGCGAGGACGTCGTCTATGACGCGCTCGATCACGTCGCCCTCCAGGACGCCGGGCCGGTCCTCGATATGGCCGGCGAGCACACGATCGACTCGTTCTCGAAGCTGCTGGACGGGCTCGAGCTGTTCCCCTCGCCGCCCGAGCGCGAGGTCTCGGTCAACTACCGCCGCTGGGCATTCGAGTCGGCCGGCCTCGACCTGGCCCTGCGCCAGGCCGAAACGTCGCTCTACGAGCATCTCGGCCGCGAGCCCAGGCCCGTCAACTTCGTCGTCTCGATGCGGCTCGCGCCGCTGCCCGCCGAAGGGGAGGAGCCCGAGCGCTCCACGATCGAGCCGGTGCGCCAGCGCCTCGAGATCTATCCGACCCTCCGCTTCAAGCTCGACCCGACCAACGACTGGGACGACGAGCTGATCGCGCAGCTGGTCGAGACCGGCGCGGTCGACTCACTGGACCTGAAGGGCCAGTACAAGGGGACCCCGGTTGACGTGGACACCGATCCCGGGCTGTATCGCAAGCTGGCCGAGGCGTTCCCGGATGCCTGGCTGGAGGATCCCGACGTCAACGACGACACCAGGCCGGTCCTGGATCCGGTCTCTGAGCGCGTCACCTGGGATGCCCCCATCCACTCGGTCTCCGATATCGAGGGACAGCCGTGGCGGCCCAAGATGGTGAACATCAAGCCCTCCCGGTTCGGTCCCCTCTCCGAGCTGTTCGCGGCCTACGACCACTGCGACGCGAACGGGATCGGCGCCTACGGCGGCGGCCAGTGGGAGCTCGGCCCCGGACGGGGGCATATTCAGTATTTGGCCTCGATCTTCCACCCCGACACGCCCAACGACACGGCGCCGTCGGGCTACAACACCCACGGCACCGAGCCGGGGTTGCCCGATAGCCCGCTCGAGCCGAAGCTCGCCCCGGCCGGCTTTCGCTGGGAGAGCTAGCCGCTGGTCAGTCGGTTTTGATGACCAGGACCGAGCAGCCGGCCTTCTGAGTGACGGTCTTCGGCACGCTGCCGAGGACGCGCCGCTGCATGCCCTTGTTGCCGATCACCAGCACGTCGGCCCCGCACTCCTCGGCGAGCCGCACAAGCACGTCGGCGGGGTCTCCCTCGTCGACGACCGTGCTGCAGTCGATCCCACGGTCGCTCAGCTCGCTCTCGGTCCGGGTGAGTATCTCGCGAACCTGGGAGGCCGGGTTGGACGCCCACTGGGTCTCATCCACGCTCGACGAGGGAGTCTCGTGCTTGCCGAAGGCGCTCAGCAGCACCAGCTTGGCGTCGTACCGGCGCGCCAGATCCGCCGCCTGCCTGACCGCCTCGGCGGCGGTGGCGGACCCATCGGTGCCCACGGCGACAGTCGAGTACATGTGGAAATCCTTATCAGCCTCCGCGTTCACATGTCGTCCGCATTGCGAGTTCGCACCGACGCCGCCTCAACGCTCGCCTGATCGAGCCAACGCTCGGCGAGCCAGCCGGGCAGCGCCCCGATGCCGGAGCGCTCGGCGAACTTTCTCTGCCGGATCGCTCCGTTCTGGTCGATCATGCGGCGCGCGGCGCCGAGCTCATCGGCGCAGCCCAGACGGGCGGCGACGTCCCCGAGCTCGTCCGCGAGCTTTCCCAGCCGCGACCGGGTCGGACTGAGGTCGCCCGTCACGAGGTCGGCCATCTCGCCTTCGACCCCGTCGCGGGCCGCGCGCCACCGGTTCTCGGCGATGCGCCAGCCCGGCGGGTCGGCGAACCGCTCCCCGGCATCGAAGCGGTCGCACAAGGAGGCGACCAGGCAGTGGGCGAACGCCGCCACCCCCGCCGCCTCGGCCGTGGTGGTCTGCGCGTCGGGCACGCGCAGCTCCAGGGTCCCGAACGTCGGGTGCGGGCGGAGCTCCCACCACCATGAGGCCTGGTCGGTGAACGCGCCGGACCGCCGTCCCCAGCGCAGCGCAGCCGCGTATTCCTCCCAGCTCTCGAGCGGCGGTGGAACTCCCTGCCGCGGCAGGAGCTCGCAGAGCTTCGGCCGCACCGACGCAAGGCCGGTGTCGGCCCCCTCGTAGAAAGGGGCGTTGGCCGCGAGCGCCGCGACCTCGGGCAGGTGTGCCCTGAGCGCGTTGTAGACGGCCAGCGTCCGCTCCGCCCCGCCGCACGGCACGTGAACCTGGAGGGACGAGACCAGCTGCCTGCCCGCGAGGGAACCGAACTCAGCAGCGGTCCGGTCATACCGCGCCCCGCTGTTCAGGTCGCCGACGCCCGGAGCGCTCGGGTGCACCCCGGCCGCCGCGGGCCGCACCCGCCCCTCGAGCGCCTCCGTGAGCCGCTCCCGGCCGCGGCGCAGCGCCGCGACCGCGTCCGGGACGCTCTGATGCGGCTGGGTGACGATCTCCAGCTGCGACGCGGGCAGCTCGAGCTTGAACGCCGGGTCCCCGCCGCCCGCCTCGAAGTCGCCCAGGACCTCTCGCGCGACGGGGGCGAGCGAGTGCGTCTCGGGGTCGAGGAGCATCAACTCCTCCTCCAACCCGACCGTCAGCGGCAGAGCCTCGTCGAAGGCCGCGCGGATGCTCTCCGTGCCGGGATCCTCGCGCACGATTAGAACGCACCGGAACGGGCAGCTTGCAGGTGGATGAGACTCGTCAGGCTTCCCGGAGTCTTCCCCCCGCACAGCGACAGCCAGCTGCTGGCGCGCACCCTCGCCCGCCGCGTCACACGGCGAGATTCGGTCCTGGACCTCTGCTGCGGCAGCGGGGTACTGGCCGTGACCGCGGCGCGGGCCGGCGCCGACAGCGTGACCGCCGTGGACGTGAGCCGCAGAGCCGTCGCCTGCACCCGGATTAACGCGGTTCTGAACGGCACCCGGGTGCGAGCGCTCAGGGGCGACCTCTTCGCGCCCGTGGCGGGCGAGCGATTCGACCTGATCGTCACCAACCCGCCGTACGTGCCCGGCTCCACCAACCCGTCCCACGCTACGGGGCCGGCGCGAGCCTGGGAGGGCGGCGCTGCGGGCAGGGCGCTGATCGATCGCATCTGCGAGGACATCGTCCCGCACCTGCGCCCGGGAGGCCGGCTGCTGATGGTCCAATCCTCGGTCAACTCGCGCGAGAGAACCGAGGCGCTGCTCGAGGATGAGGGCCTGGAGGTGAACGTCGTGGATTCGAGCCGCGGCGAATACGGTGCGCTCCTCTCCGCACGGGCGCCCGAGCTCGAGCGCAGCGGCCTCATCTCACCGGGTGAGCGTGTGGAGGACATGCTGGTCGTCGAGGCGATCCGGTAGGCGTGCGATGGCGGCGCGGCTGATCCCCTACGAGAA
>JAJTCK010000017.1 GCA_021323175.1 Solirubrobacterales bacterium
GGTCGGGCTCAGGGCTCTCGTCCCCCTCGTCGTGCTCCGAATCGTCCGCGGCCTCGCCGGGCGGCTTCCCCGCGGCGGACGAAAGCCGCTGGGCGGCCGGGACCCAATCCTGACCCCCTGCCGAGGGCTCGACGCCGAGGGGCTCGGGCGACTCAGTCTGTTCATCGGCCGCGTCGGATTCTTCCGCGCCGGCGTCGATGGCGGCGGGGCGCGAGACGACAGGCGGCGCGGGCTTGCTGAGCGGCTTCGGGACCGCACTCGGCGCAGACGAAGTCTTGCTCTGGGGATCGGTCACCTCGGAGTTGGTGCGGCGCTCAGCACGGCGCATCCGGCGCTCCTGCTTGCGCTGCTCGCGCTCGTCCCGACGGCGCTTGCGCTCCTCCTCCCAGGCACGGCGCTCCTCGTCCTCGGCGCGGCGCTTGTCGCGCGTCTTGCGTTCACGCCCGGCCTTGCGCTGCGCTCGCTTCTCCTTGCGGCTCAGCTTGCCCTGGGGCTGCTGGTCGGCCGAGAAAGCGGCCGCTCCTGCTCCGGCAGCGGCGGTCGAGGCAGCGGCCTCGTCGGGATCCTTCCGAGGCTGCTTCTGCTTCCGCAGCTTCCTCGGCTTCTCTTCCTTTCGCTTCCTCTCGCGCTTCTGGAGGCGGAACGAGCCACCCTTGTCCTCGCCTTTGACCCGGATCAGCACGAGGATGAGCAGCAGGACCAGGATCCCGCCGACTCCGTAGACCACCATTGAATCGTCCTGGACGACATCCTGGAACGCATCGGCGAGTTCGACGGGAAGCAGTAGCCCAGATGGTGCCACGCGACCGACGTTCGTCGCCACGCGGCGTTCTCCCTCGCACACGCTTGCCTGAACGGTTTCTTGCCGAGTTTCGGCAGGCGGTCAGCGCATGCGCTGCTTGTAGTCGCGCTCGATCTCGCGGCGCTGATCGCGATCGGAGATCTCGCGGCGACGATCCCTGCCCTCCTTGCCGGTCGCAAGGGCGAGCTCGACCTTGACGCGGGGTCCCTTGAAGTAGATGCGGGTCGGCACCAGGGTCAGACCGCGCTCGGCGGTCTTGCCGATCAGGCGCTCGATCTCGCCGCGGTGCAGCAGCAGCTTGCGCGGCCGCTCGGGCTCATGGTTCTGCATGCTCGCCGGCAGGTACGGCGGGATGTGGGCCCCGCGCAGCCAAACCTCGCCGTCGTTGACCACGGCGTAGGCCTCATTGATGGACGCCTTGCCCTCGCGCAGGGACTTGACCTCGCTGCCCCGCAGCTCGATCCCGGCCTCCATCTTCTCCAGCAGCTTGAACTTGTGTCGTGCCCGCCGGTTGGTTGCGACGTCGCCCGACTCCGGAGTTCGCTGCTTCTTGCCCATCTTGCTCACGGGCGGCCCCTTCCTCTCCGTGGCGCGGCGTTCCGCCGCCGCCCGCCGCCGCGCGGGCGGCCGCCGGATTGCGGTCCCCGCGACCGGCCACGGCCCGCCCTCGCCTCGCGGGCCCGGCGGGCACCAGCGCCCGATCCGTCGGGTCGGACCGGCACCAGGTCCACCCGGCCGCGGGGGGCCTCGATCGCGCTGACGCCGACCGTGACCGGATCGCCCATGCGAACCGCGTCGCCGTCGCGTGATCCGACCAGCATCGTCTCGGTCGGATCCAACTCGTAGCGCTCACGCCCGCCGATCAGCCTGGCCGGCAGAAAGCCCTCGTAGACGTCCGCCAGGGCGCCCCCGAAACGGACGAACGCCCCGCCGCCCAGTACGCCGGACACCTCACCCTCGAAACGCGTGTCGGGGCCACGCTCGAACAGCTCGCGCCGGAGGAGGAAGGCGGCGCACACGTCGTCCCCGGTGCGCTCGAGCTTCGCCGCCTCGCGTTCGCGCTCAGAGCAGTGGATCGCGGTCTCGGACATGCGCTCGGCGCGCGGCGCGTCTTCGTCGGCTCCGATCAGCGACAGCAGCGCGCGGTGAGCGACCAGGTCGGGGAACCGGCGAATCGGTGAAGTGAAGTGCGCGTAGGCGGGGCTGCCCAGGCCGGCATGCCCGAGGTTGCGCTCGCTGTAGTGGGCCTGCTTCATCGCTCTCAGCACCAGCGATGTATACGCGTCGCGTCCGTGTCCGCGCCGCTTCGCCTCCTGCGCTGCCAGGCGGCTCGCCTCGGTCGCGATCTCTCCCGCCTGGTTGGGCGAGGCGTGCTTCGGCAGCGGCGGGGTCGGGATGCCCAGCGCGGCGAGCTGGTCGACCAGGCGCTCGATTCGCTCGGGATCGGGCTGCTCGTGGACTCGGTAAAGCGTGGCAGCCCGCTTGCGCTCCTCCAGCTCGGCCACGCGCTCATTGGTCAGGACCATGAGCTGCTCGATCAGACGATGGGACTCCGTCTGCTCCTCGGCGTGCGCGCCTACGACCTGCCCGTCCTCGAAACGGAACTCGGGCTCGGCGCTCGTGACCTGCAGCGAGCGGCCCGCGCGCCGGGCCCCCAGCGCCGCGGCAGCGCGCCTGGCCAGGGCGATCGGCTCTCCAACCGTCTCGGGAACCTTGCGGCGGCCCGCGAAGACCTCGTCTATCTGGCCGTAGTTCAGGCGCGCGTCCGAGCTGATGCGACTGCGGTAGAAGCTGGCACCGCGCGGCTCGCCTGCGGCCGAGAGCTCGATCTGCGCCGTCACGGTCAGACGCACCTCGCCCGGCAGCAGGCTGCAGGCTTCGCTGGAGAGTGCGTGGGGCAGCATCGGCTCCACCGCGCCGGGTACGTATGTCGAGTTTGCCCGTCCCAGGGCCTCGGCCTCCAGAGCGCTTCCCGGCCGCACGTGAGCCGCGACATCGGCGATGTGGATCCAGATCCGGAACCCGCCGTCGGTCGCGGAAGCCGAGATCGCGTCGTCGAAGTCCCGCGCGCTGGCGGGATCGATGGTGAAGGTCGGCAGGCCGGTCAGGTCGCGACGCTCGCCGCCGACCTCGTCCGCCGTCGAGACCGCTTCGCGGGCCTCGGTCTCGACGACATCCGGGAAGCCCGCCCCCATCCCGTTCTCGCGCAGCAGGGCCCTGATCACGTCCGCGGCGCGCTCGGGATCCCCGAGGGGCTCGACCACGCGTGCCTTGCCGGGCGCGAACTCGATCAGGGCCATGCGGCCCGGCTCGATCCGGGGGCCGCCGCCCAGAGCGACGCGGCCCTCGCGCTCGAAGATAGGCTCGCCGACCAGGAACCGTCCCCGCTTGGAGACCAGGACGACCTGCCGCGCTCGGCCGCGGCCGGCGATCATCCGCCGCCCGAGGAGGGCGAGGCGCCCAGGGCGCGGAGCGCCCGGCGCAGGCCCTCATCGCGCTCGGTGGCCAGGCGATCGCGCGCCGGCACGTCCGGCTTGATGCCCACGCCGTTGATCGAGTCGCCGTCCCGTGTCAGGTACTCGCCTACCGTCAGATCCAGGCCGCCGCCGTTGTCCAGCGGGATCAGCTCCTGGAAGCTGCCCTTGCCGAAGGACTTCTCACCGACGATCTCTGCCAGCCCGGCGTCCGAGACAGCCTCCGCCAGGATCTCCGACGCCGACGCCGTATCGCCGTTGATAAGGACGACCATCGGCCGCTCGGGCAGCGCATCGCCGACCGCCTCGAACTCCTCGCGCGGCTGAGCGCGGCCCTCGGTGGAGACGATCAGTCCGTCCTCGACGAAGATGCTGGAGGTCAGCACCGCCTCGGTCAGCAGGCCGCCGCCGTTGCCCCGCAGGTCGAGGACGAGTCCCTCGGCTCCCTGGTCGTCGAGCTCCTCGATCGCGTCGCGCAGCTCTGTGTGAGCGCCGCGCGAGAACCCGAGCAGGCTCACGTAGGCGACCTGCTGGCCGCCCGGGGCGGTGACCATCCGGCTCTCGACCGCCGGCACCGCAAGCTCCTCGCGCGTCAGCTCGATCTCGCGGGTCTCCTTGGTGGATGGGGTGAAGACCGTCAGCGTCACCTCCGTCCCGGCCTTGCCCTTGATCTCGGCGGTGGCCAGGTCGGCGTCCTCGCCCGCGATGGAGCGGCCGTTCACCTTGACTACCAGGTCGCCCTCGCGGATGCCGCCCTGTTGGGCGGGCGACCCGTCGAATACGGTCGCCACGCGCAGGCCGCGGCCGACCTCGTTGACGCTCATCCCCACCCCCGAGAACCTGCCCTCGGTCAGCTCGTTGAAACGCGCGAAGGCCTCGGGACCGAAGTAGTGGGAGAAGCGGTCCTTGTACTGCTCGCGGAGCTGGTCCACCATCGCCTGCACGGAGGCCCGCTCCAGCTCCTCGGGGTCGACGTCCTCGAAGTAGCTTTCCTCGATCACGTCGAGGGCCTCCGATGTCAGCTCGGCGTCCTCGCCCCCGATGATCCCCTCGATCACGCCGTCGCCCTCATCGGTGGCCTTCCCGAACAGGGCGCCGCCGAAGAAGGCCGCGATCACCAGGATCGCGATCAGCAACGGGCGCGAGGTCAGGGACGTGCTCATGGCGCGCGAAGGCTAGAGAACCGGGGTGAACGGCCGCTCAAAGCGGTGGGCGATGGGCCGGCGAAGCTCAGACGCGCAGGAATCGGCGCAGCGTCAGACCGCTGCCGACGGCCGAGACGGCCATGGCGACGCCCAGCAGGATGGCGATCAGCGTCGCGAAGGCGATCGTGTCCTCGCCGCGGATCAAGTTGATGCTGTCGGCCAAAGGATCGACGACGGCCTCCTTGCCCAGGAAGAGCACTGCGACGGCGATGGCTCCGCCGATGAATCCGCAGATCAGGCCCTCGACCATGAACGGCCAGCGGATGAACCAGTTGGTGGCGCCGACCAGCCGCATGACCTCGACCTCGCGCCGGCGCGCGTAGATGGAGAGCCGGATGGTGTTGCCGACCAGCAGCAGCGACGCGGCCAGCAGCAGCGCGGCGATCACCAGCAGGAACCACTTGACGGCGCCGGTGACGGTGCGGATCGAGGTGGCCTCGTCGCGGGAGTCCGCGACCTCGTCGATGATCGGGCTGATCGGCGCCGGCTTGCCGTCCGCGCCCGGAGGTGTAAGCGCCGAGCGGACCGCCTCCATGTTGTCGAGGTCATCGGGCTTGACGTTGAAAGAGGCGGGAAGGGGGTTGCTCGCGCCAGGGAGTTGCTCGGTCAGATCCTCCTTGTTCTCCGCGTCCAGGCGGTCCCGCAGGATCTTGAGCGCCTGGGCCTTGGAGACGAACTCGACCGACTCCACGTTGCGGATCTCTTGGATCTGCGTCTGAAGGGTGTTGATCTCCTCGGGGCTGGCGTCGTCGAACAGGAAGACCCTCAGGCCGACCTGCTCGCGCACCTCATCGGCCTTGCCGCTGGTGGTCTGCAGCACCGGGATCAGGACTCCGAGCAGCAGCACGGTCACCGCGACCGTGACGATCGAAGCGATGCCCGGGGCCGCGCTGCGCCTCAGCGCGCGCGCGCCCTCGCGGATGAAGAAGATCACGCGGCCCATGGACTAGTAGCGCTCGTCCTCGACGCCCAGCTCGTCGCGCAGGCGTGCTGCGAACTCGCGCGTGGACTCCTCGTCGCTGTACAGCCCCGCGGCCTGGTCTCGCACGACCCGACCCGCGTCCAGCCCGATCACGCGGCGGCGCATCTTGTCCACCATCTCGCGGTCATGGGTCACGACCACGACGGTCGTGCCTGTCTTGTTGATCCGGTAGAGCGTCTGCATGATCCCCACGGAGGTTGCGGGGTCCAGGTTTCCGGTCGGCTCGTCGGCCAGCAGCAGCGGCGGGTGGTTCACGAAGGCGCGCGCGACCGACAGGCGCTGCTGCTCTCCGCCCGAGAGCTGGTCGGGGTAGTTCTTGGTCTTGTCGGCCAGGCCGACCAGGCGCAGGGCGTCGGGAACCTTGGTGCGGATCTCCGAGCGCGCGGCACCGATGACCTGAAGCGCGTACGCGACGTTGTCGTAGACGGTGCGGCTGGGCAGCAGCTTGAAGTCCTGGAAGACGGTCCCGATGCGGCGTCGCAGATACGGGATCCGGTCGTTCGAAAGCGTCGCGATGTCCTTGCCTGCGATCAGCACCTCGCCCTCGGTCGGCTCGAGCTCGCGGATCAGCAGCTTGATCAGCGTGGACTTACCGCAGCCGGTGGGCCCCACCAGGAAGACGAACTCGCCGCGGTCCACACGCAGGCTGACCCGTTCCAGGGCGACGTGGCCGCCCGCATAGACCTTGCTGGCCTGCCGCAGCTCGACGATCGGCGGCTTCGAGCGCCGCTCGGTCAGGTGCTCGGGCCGGCGCTGTCCGCGCTCGCGTCCGCGGAGGATCCCTGATGTCTGGTATCTGGCCATGGTGTCGAGTGGCGGGCGCCGCGCCGGTGGTCCTTGCCTGCCACACCGCATCGCAGCCCCTACCTGGCGAACAACTTAGAGAAGCGGAGTTGCGCCGTTCGCAAAATCGCGCCCGTGCGTGGGCTCGGGCAGGTGCGCGACACGTGACTCATTTCCGGGGCTTCGGGTAACAGGCGAGCATGAGGGTCGCGGTCATCGGAGCCACCGGCAACGTCGGCACCAGCCTGGTCCAGTCACTGGTGGACGACCCCGAGGTCGAATCGATCGTCGGGATCGCGCGGCGGATGCCCGAGCTGTCGCTGCCCAAGGTCGAGTGGCACCTGGCCGACGTCGCCCACTCGGAGCTCGTCCCGCATCTGCGCGGCGCGGATGCGGTCGTTCACCTGGCGTGGCTGATTCAACCCTCGCGTGACGAGGCCACCACCCACGCCGTCAACGTCGATGGCAGCCGCCGCGTGTTCGAGGCCGCCGCCCGGGCCGACGTACCCCGCGTCGTGTACGCGTCCTCTGTTGGCGCCTACTCCCCCGGCCCCAAGGACCGCGCAGTCGACGAGAGCCATCCGACGGGCGGCATCGACACCTCCTTCTACTCACGCCACAAAGCCGAGGTCGAACGGATCCTCGACGACTTCGAGTCCCGCCACCCCGACATCTCGGTGGCGCGGCTGCGGCCCGCCCTGATCTTCAAGGGCGACGCGGCTTCGGGCATCCGGCGGCTGTTCGCCGGCCCGTTCCTGCCGAACGCGCTGCTGCGGCGGACGCTGATCCCCGTGGTGCCGGCCCTGCCGGGCCTTCGCTTCCAAGCCGTGCACTCTCTGGACGTCGGCGACGCCTACAGGCTTGCGGTGAAGGGCAAGACGACCGGCGCCTTCAACGTCGCCGCCGAGCCCGTCTTGGACCCGGACCAGCTGGGGAGGCTGCTCGGCGCCCGTCCCGTCGGCCTCTCCCCGAAGCTGGTGCGCGCGGTGACCGACGCGACCTGGCACGCCCGGGTGCAGCCGACTCCGCCCGGCTGGCTCGACATGGCCCTGAACGTCCCGATCATGGACACGCTGCGTGCCCGCGAGGAGCTGGGTTGGACACCGCGGTTCACCGCCGACCAGGCGCTGATGGAGCTGCTGGACGGGATGCGGGAAGGTCGCGGGATGCAGACCCCGCCTCTCCGGCCCGGCGGCGACGGACCTTTGCGCATCCGCGAGATCGCCCACGGCGTGGGCGCCCGCTCCTTCTAAGCCGGTCAGACCGCCATGGTCCGGGGTTCTGGGCTCCTAGGCGCCGGCCTGCTCGGATTCGCCCTCGGCCTGGTCGCGCTCGGAGTCATCCTCGACTTGCTCTGCGGTCTCGGTCGGCTCGGCGTCCTGCTCGGCGGGAGCCGCCGGCGCCTCGCGGGACGCGTCCTCGGCCGAGTCGGCGCCGCCTGATCCGGCCTCCTCGGCAGCGTGCTCCTCTGGGACCTGTCCCGGTTCGGTCATGCCCGGGGCCTACCCCCGGCCGCGCCGCGCGAAACGATCGAGCGTCGCTCAGTCCAGGCTGCTGCCGCGGATGGGCGGGTGCTGGACCAGCGGCTTCTTGACCATCGCCTCGCGGACCAAGTCGATGATCCCCGTCGAGGTGAGGCCGAAGTGCTCCATGCAGGCCTCGGCCGTGCCCGAGACGCCGAACTCGTCGCCCATCCCCAGGGCGAAGACCGGGACCGGGTGCTGCTCGGCGGCGACCTGGCGGATCGCGTCGCCCAGTCCGCCGGTTACGCGGTGCTCCTCGGCGGTGACGGCCACGCCCGTCTTGGCGAGCGACTCCAAGACCGCCTTAGAGGCGAGGGGCTTGATGATCGCGACGTTCACGACCTCGGCCTCGATGCCGTCCTCGCGCTCCAGCTTCTGGGCCGCGTCCAGCGCCCGCCAGACCATGTGCCCGCAGGCGAAGATCGAGATGTCCTTGCCCTGGCGGAGGACGTCGACACCGTCCCCGAGCGTCTCGGCGATCTCGTCGTAGACGATGGGGGTCGAGGGACGGCCGAAGCGCATGTAGATCGGGCCCTCGCGCTCGAATGACTCGTGGGTGGCGGTGTAGGCCTGGTTGTAGTCGGCTGGCACGATCACCTGCATCTTCGGCATCGCCCGCATCAGGGCGATGTCCTCGATCATCTGGTGCGAGGCGCCGTCCTCGCCGAGCGAGACGCCGCCGTGGGAGGCGCCGATCCGGACCTTCAGCTCGTTGTGAGCGATGCCCAGGCGAACCTGGTCATAGGACCGCGAGGAGGCGAAGATCGCGAAGGTCGAGGCGTAGGGAACCTTGCCCGTGGCGGCAAGCCCGCACGAGATGGACATCATGTTCGCCTCGGCGGCACCGACGTTGAAGAAGCGATCCGGGAAGGCCTTGCCGAACTTCATGGACTGAGTCGAGACGGCGAGGTCGGCATCAAGGGCGACGACCTCCTCGTGGGCCTCACCGAGTGCGACGAGCGCGTCGCCGTAGGCCTGCCGGGTCGCGATCGGCTCGGTCTTGGGCTCTGCGGTCGCGGGCGCCATCAGCGCTTCCCCAGGGCTTCGTCCTGGGCCCTCTTCGTCGCCTCCAGCTCCTCCATGGCCTGCTCGGCCTGCTCGGGGCTGGGCGGCTTGCCGTGAAACCCGAAGCGTCCCTCCATGAAGGAGACGCCGCGCCCCTTCTTGGTCTGGCAGACGATCGCCGACGGCCGCCCCAGCGTGCGGCTGCGCTCCAGCGCCTCGACGACGGCGGACATGTCGTGCCCGTCGATCTCGACCGAATCCCAGCCGAAGGCTTCGAACTTGGCGCGCACGTCGCCGGTGTCCATGACCTCCTCGGTGGTGCCGTCCGTCTGCAGGTGGTTGTAGTCCACGATCGCGGTGATGTTGGGTATCTCGTAGTGGGCCGCCGACATCGCCGCCTCCCACGTCTCGCCCTCCTGGCAGTCGCCGTCTGAGAGCACCGCGAACGTCTGGACAGTGTCGCTGAGGCCATCGAGCCGCAGCGCGAGGCAGATGCCGACCGACATCGAAAGCCCCTGGCCCAGCGATCCGGTCGAGACCTCGATCCCGGGCGTTCGGTTCATGTCGGGATGGCCCTGCAGGTGAGAGCCGATCGAGCGCAGGCCCTGCAGGTCCTCCACCGGGAAGTAGCCGTGTTCGGCCAGCGCCGCGTACTGGATCGGGGCCGCGTGGCCCTTGGAGAGGACGAAGCGGTCGCGCTCGGGCCAATTCGGGTTGCGCGGGTCGTGGCGCAGGACTCTGAAGTAGAGGGCTGTGACGATGTCTGCGGCCGAGAGCGAGCTGTCCAGGTGACCCGACTTCGCGACGGCCAGCATGCTGACGCAGTGCATGCGCAGCACGGTCGCGTAGCGCTCCAGTTCCTCGATTGAGGGCTGCTGGTCGCTCGCGGGTGCGGGCTTGGGGTCAGGAACGGGCTTCAGGTGCGACATCTTGCGCCTACTGCGGGGCTCGCTGCGGTCGGCGGGGTGAGGCTGCGCCGGGCTCAACTCAGGTGCGCGCGAGGGTAGCAGCGGTCAGCACCTGCGGAAGCCTATGAAGCGGGGCCGACGGAGCCGCCGCGCGCCTAGCGCCGCTTCCTGCCCTTCTTCTTGCGCCCACACCTCTTCTTCTTGACGGCGGCCGCCGAGCCCTTCTTCTTCTTGCACCTCTTCTTCAGGGTGAACTGCTTGTCAGAGCAGCCCGCTGGACCGACGACTGCTTCCTGGCCGGCGGGCGGAACCGCCTCGGCCTGCTCGATCTGGTCCACGTTCGCGATGACCGCTTCGCAGAACGGGTTCTGGGCGAGCCGGGTGTAGACGCCGGGCTTGTTCTGCTCGGCGCAACCCGACCCGAAGCTCACCACGCCGACCAGGCGAGTCGCGCCTGAGGCTGCCCCGGCCGCAGTCTGTAGCGGGCCGCCGCTGTCGCCCTGGCAGGAGTCGATGCCCCCCTCGAGGAAGCCCGCGCAGATCTGTACCCGCCTTGAGAAGAAGCTCCCGTAGACGAACGGGTTGGAGCAATTGGCGTCAGCGATGATCGGCACGGTCGCGAGCTGAAGCGTGTCGCTCTTGTTGGCGCCGACCTCGGGCACGGTCAGTCCGTAGCCCGTGACGCGGGTAGGTGCTCCCGCTCGCCAGGCTCGAAGGTTGTTGCGATCAACGATGTCGATTCGCGCCTGGGCTGTGATGGGGTTGGCGAGGGTGAGGTAGCCCAGGTCCCCTCGGGCGGTACTCGGGTCGTATGCCCCGTTGATGTAGACGCCGTTGATGTAAACGCTCTCCTCCGCTCCCCCGGTGCCCGACAGCGTAGTCCTGCCCACCACCACGTCCACGTCGGTGTCGTCGAGCGCCAGGGTGCCGTCCCCGCCGGGGTCGGAGCCGCAGGGCCGCGGCGGGTCCGCGCAGTCGGGGTCGGTGTCGAAGAGGCAGTGCGCCGCCGTGACCACGATGTATGGCGTTATCAACGAGCCGCCGCAGAACTGGCGCTGATAGTCGTTTCCGGCGAAGCGGCTGTCGAGGACCAATGCGACTTGCCATGGGAAGGCCGAGGCGTTCGTGCCGGAGCCTCCGATCACGCGCGTGCGCGCCTTGCCGCCCGGTTGGCCGGCGGACCGCGTAACCGAATCCGAAGTGTCGACGCGGTAGTCCGCAGCGCCAGGCGCCGCGGTGACGGCCGCGAGCGCCAGGGCGCCCAGGCCGAGCACCAGCGCCTGTCTGAAAGGCGGGCGCGAAGCGCGCCGTGTTCTTCCCCCGTCTGCCTTGGGGAAGCCCCTGTCTTCCAAGCTCTCCCTCACCCGGCCATTCTCACCGCCGGCCAGGTGGATATCAAGTTCAGTTGAACGAGGGGTCAGCCGATGGCGACCATGCGCTCGATCGGCAGCTTCGCGCGCGCCGCGATCTCGGGTGCGACCTTGACCTCGTACTTGTCATCGCGCAGGGAGTCGCGGACCTTCGGCAGCGTGATCATCTTCATGTACTTGCAAAAGGCCATCCGGTTGGCCTCGATCAGGGTCGCCCCCGGCGCCGCTTGCTGGAGGGGGTAGAGCATTCCGTTCTCGGTGGCGACGATGTACTCGCCGTCGGGATGCTCCTCCATGTAGTTCAGCATCCCGCCCGTGGAGAGCATCTGGACGCCGTCCGCGTCCACGTCTCCCGAGGCCACGTACTCCATGGCCTGGGTCGCGCAGCCGCACTCGGGGTGGATCAGGAACTCCGCGTCCGGGTGCTCGGCCCGCATCGCGCTGATGTCGTCGGGGCGGATGCCGGCGTGGACGTGGCACTCGCCGTCCCAGATGTGGAACAGGACCCGGCGCTCCGGATCGTCCTTGATGCCGGTCTCGCGCTCGACGAACGCCCCCAGCCACATGTCGGGGCCGAACAGGATCTCGGTGTCCTCCCCGTGCTCGGCCCAGATGTGTTCCACCACCTGGACCGCGTTGCCCGAAGTGCAGCAGTAGTCGGTCTCGGCCTTGACCTCGGCCGAGGTGTTGACGTACATGACGACAAGCGCGCCGGGGTGCTCGGCCTTCCACGCGCGCAGCTGGTCGGCGGTGATCGAATCGGCGAGCGAGCAGCCGGCGCCCAGGTCGGCGATCAGCACGCGCTTGTCCGGGCACAGGATCGAAGCCGTCTCGGCCATGAAATGAACCCCGCAGAACTCGATCACTTCGGCGTCGGTGCCGGCCGCGTGGCGGGAGAGCCCAAGGGAGTCCCCGACGAAGTCTGCTAGGTCTTGAAGCTCGGGCAGCTGGTAGTTGTGGGCCAGGATGACGGCGTTGCGCTCCTCGGCGAGCGCGCGCACCTCCGCGCTGAGCGTCGCGATTTCCTCCTCGCCCAGTTCGGCGGGAAGCTCGTTGACCGTGGGTAGCGCGAGCATCTGGCTCCAGTCCCGGCGGCCCCGGCGCGAAGCAGAAGAGCCGCCGTTGTGTCTATGTTCGCCGCCCCGGCCCCATCCTTCTGTGGGGCCTCGAGGCAAGTAGCGAATGTTGAGATCAGTCTACCTGTGCCGGGCCTGAATCCGGAGTCTTGGGCGCTCCTCATACGCTTGCTGCATGCCCGAGCTGCCTGAAGTCGAGATCACCGCCCGCCGCCTGAGCGCGGCCATGGACGGCGCCACGGTCGAGTCGGCGCTGGCCCCCGGTGTGGCCACGCTGAAAACCTTCGATCCGCCGCTGGATGCGCTCGCGGGCGCGAGCGTCGAGGGCGTCCGCCGGATCGGGAAGATGCTCGCCGTCGACTTCGACGCGGAGCGTCCGCTCACCCTGCTGATCCACCTGATGTCCGCGGGACGCCTGCAGCTGTTCGACAAGCGCGCCTCGCTCAAGGACCGCGCGTCACGGATCCTCGTCCGCCTGGGCGGGGACCGCGAGCTGCGACTGCGCGAGTTCGGTACCAAACAGTCCGCCTGGGCCCGCCTGCTCGAACGGGAGGCTGTCGAGCAGGACGAGATGATCGCCACTCTCGGCCCGGACGCCTGGCCCGCGCCCCCGCGCGACGAGCTCGCCGAGCGGATCGACCAGCCAAGCCACCTGCATCCCCTGCTGCGCCGACAGAAGACGATCGCGGGGATCGGCCGCTCCTGGGTCGACGAGATCCTCTGGGAGGCGAAGCTGTCCCCGTTCAAGAAGGGATCGGAGCTCCGCGGCGAGGAGATCACGCAGCTCCACGGCGCTCTTCACGTCCTGGGCGACGCGCTCGAGCATTACGAGGAGGTGATCGGCGACACGGTCCCCGACAAGCTCCCGATGCCCCTGAAGGTCCACCGCCGCGAGGGCGAGCCCTGTGCTCGCTGCGGCACCACGATTGAGGCGGTCTTCTACTCGCAGCACCAGACCAACTACTGCCCCACCGAGCAGACCGGCGGCCGTGTACTCAAGGACCGCCGCCTCTCGCGGCTGCTCAAGTAGCGCAGATAGGGTGTGGCCCTTCCAGCGGCCGGAGAAGGAGAGGGATGCCCGTCGAGGAGTGGGCGCTGATCGCCTGTGTCGTATTCGCCGGGGTCTGGTCGGGCCTGCTGGGAATGCTGACCCTGGTCATGCATCCGATGCTGCGGAAGATGGACGGAGCCGGATTCACGCGCTTCCTGGCGGCATTCCTGCCGACGGCGCGGAAGGCGTGGGTCAACTGGGTCTGCGTGCTCGGGCTGGTGATCGCTCCAGCGGTCGCGCTGTGGTCGCTCGACACCGACAGCACGAGCTTCACGCTGACGGTGTTCGGGTTCGCGCTGACCGTGATCGGGCCGCTCGTCGTCTCGAACCGGCTGGCCGAGCCCAACTACGACAAGATCCTGTCCTGGGAGCCCGACGCCCTGCCGGATGGCTGGGAGGCGATCCGTGACCGCTACTACGCGTTCAACTGGATCCGCTTCGCCTGCACCGTGGCGGCCTTCGGCCTGTTCCTGGCCGCGCTGGTCGAACTGCTCGACTAGGCGATCCCCTGATCGGCTCCGCCGAGGAGCCGTAGAAGCATGTCTGCCACGCGGCGGGCGTACGCGCCGCCCGGATCCAGGTCGGAATTCAGGTCCGCCACACTCACCCCGCAGACCCCGGGGGCGAGCAGCCAGCCGACCAACTCCTCCAGCTCATTCCACTCCAGTCCCCGTGCCAACGGATAGCTGACCGCGGGCAGGGCGCGCTCGTCCAGGGCGTCCAGGTCGATGTGGAGCCAGGGATCGTCGCCCGCGCGCCCCAGCCCCCTCTCCGCGGCGGCCGGTGGGCCGACCTCGCGTACCTGTGGGGCGTCGAGCTGCAGCACGTCATCGGGCACGCGTTCGCGCTCGGCGGCCACGTCGGAGTCCAACTCCGGGGGGCGATGGCCCAGGATCGCGGTGCGGGCAGGATCCACCAGCGGGCGGGGCGCCATCCCGGCCAGCTCAGGCGGTCCCTGGCCATGGAGGATCGACAGCTCCATGTCGGCGGCCTCACCCGTCGGCGAGGTCTTCCCGTCCCAGTAGTCGCAGTGACCGTCGACGAAGAGCAGGCCGGGGCGCAGCCCGCCCCGCCGGGCGCCCGCAATCGCGCCGATCAGCAGCGAGCAGTCGCCCCCCAGCACCAGCAGCCTCTTCTGTGACCGGATCGCGTCGGAGGCCCGGTCGGAGATCTCCTCCGAGGCCTCGACCAGGGACTCGAAGGCGAGGATCCCCGACCTGGGATGCCTCTCGGGAGGCCGCAGCACGCCCACGTCGCCCAGATCCTCGGCGCCCAGCCGCTCGAGCAGGCCCGCCTCACGCAACGCGGCCGGCGCCCGCTCCTCGCCCTCCCCCCTCGCCGCCGAGTCGAGCGGGGCGCCGAGCGCCGCCCACATCAGCGGCCGGTGAGGCGGCGGACCAGGCCACGGCCGATCGTGACCGGATGCGAGGCCAGGGTCTCGAGGCGGCCTGCCAGGCTGAGGGGGTCGCGCGCGACCCCGAGCTGTCGCAGGACTGTGCCGGAGTCGAAGTAGACCCGCTCGCACACCAGGCGGTCGCCTTCGAAGAGGAATGCCGCCAGGATCGGCAGCTCGTAGCTACGTCCGGTCGGGGGTAACCCGCCGAGAGGGCCGAGGTGGGTCCCCCTCACGATGGCCTCGACCAGCACCGCGTCGTCCGCATGGTGGAGCGCGACCAGCTCATTGCGCTGGTCCGGGAAAGCGCGGCGCGAGTCCTCGAAGTACTTCATGACCTGATCGGGCCCGTCGTGGACCTCTCCGGTCGCGACCAGCTCGTAGCGGGGATGCTCGAAGGTCTCAAGCGTCGTCTCGAACTCGTGCCGGTTCTCGGACTCCATGTGCTCGCGCACGGTCTGCTCACGGCGGCGGCGGATCACGGAAGCGGGTGCCACGCGGTGACTCTATCCCCGCCGGCGAGCACGAACGGCTCAGCCCGCGGGCTTGAGCTCCAGGCTCACGTCCAGACTGGGCGCGGAGTGGGTCAGGGCGCCGACGGAGATGAAGTCCACCCCGGCCGCCGCCACAGCGGCGACGTTGTCGAGGGTGATCCCGCCGGATGCCTCCAGCGACGGCGCCCCCTCCCCCGCATCGTCTCGAATCGCGGCCGCCGCCCGCAGGCCGTCCAGGTCCATGTTGTCCAACAACAGGCGCCCAGCACCTGCCCGGATCGCCTCTAGCACCTCGGCCTCGTCGCGGCACTCCACCTCGAGCGGCAGATCGGGGCGCGCCTCCCTGGCCCGCCGCACGGCCTCACCCACCCCACCGGCCAGCGCCGCGTGGTTCTCCTTGATGAGGATCGCGTCATAGAGGCCCATCCGGTGGTTCGACCCGCCTCCGGCTGCGACCGCCGCCTTCTCGAGCGCCCGCAGCCCCGGCGTGGTCTTGCGGGTGTCGAGGAGTCGGGCCCCCGTCCCCCGGATCTCCTCGACGAAGCGGGCGGTGAGCGTCGCGATGCCCGACAGGTGGCCCAACAGGTTGAGGGCGGTGCGCTCTCCGGCGAGCAGGGCGCGGGCGGAGCCGGCGACTCTGGCGGCCGCCGCTGGGACCGCGTCGCGCCACTGGCCCTCTGCCACCATCGGGTCCAGCACCGGATCGGGATTGCCGGCCGCGGTCGGTTGGGCGGCCTGGCGAAAGGCCTCTGCCGCGGGCTCGAACCCGAACAGCACCCCCGGCTGCTTCTGGAAGATCGTCGCGCGGGCCGCAGCCTCCTCGGGCACGATCGCCTCGGAGGTCGCATCCCCGCTCCCCAGATCCTCCGCCAGCGCCCGGGCGACGATCTCACGAATCTCGTCTGTGGGAGGTTTCATAGGCGATGGCAACGCTACCGCCGTTCCAGGAGCTCCTCGACGAGCACAGCCGAGACGTGCTCGGGTTCCTCGTCGCGTCCGTCGGGCCGCACGAGGCAGAGGACTGCTTCCAGGAGACCTTCATCGCGGCGCTGCGCGGTTACCCGAAGCTGGAGCACGGGGACAACCTGCGCGGGTGGCTGCTGACCATCGCCCACCGCAAGGCGATCGACCACCACCGGGCCGGGCAGCGGGCGGCGCTCCCGTCGGGCAGCGCCGAGGAGGTCGGCGGCGGCATCGGCGCCTCCGACCAGCGGCTGGACTCCGCGGGCGACGAGGAGATCTGGACCATGGTCAGCGTGTTGCCGCCCAAACAGCGCAGCTCGGTCGTGCTGCGGTTCGCCACCGACATGGCCTACCGCCAGATCGGCGAGATGCTCGATTGCACCGAGGAGGCAGCTCGGCGAAACGTCCACGAAGGGCTGAAGACACTGCGAGGTGAGCTGACATGAGCGAGTCGAATCAGAGAGCAGGAGATCGCGCCGCGGTGGAGCGTGCGCTGAAGGCGGCCGGGGGCGGCATCGACCTGGAACGGCTGAACAGGGCACTGGGCGCCAGGGCCGACCGGGACGGTCTGATCGACGTGGCCTACGCGATGGTCGACTCCCCCTTCGGCGAGATGCTGGTCGCAGGGACCGACCGGGGGATCATCCGCGTCGCCTTCCCGCACCGCAGGGGCACCGCCACGCGCGGGTGGGACGCGCTGCTCGGCCAGCTCGCCGACGTCGTCTCGCCGAGGATCCTCGAGGCCCCCGAGCGTCTCGACGAGGTCCGCCGGCAGCTCGATGCCTACTTCGAGGGCAGGCTGCGCGACTTCAGCGTCCCGCTCGACTGGCGTCTGACCAAGGGCTTCCAGGGCAAGGCGATCCACCAGATCGCGCGCATCCCGTACGGGAGGACCATCAGCTACGCCGAGCTGGCCGCGAGGGCCGGGAACCCAAGGGCCTTCCGGGCCGTCGGGACCGCCTGCGGCGCGAACCCGCTGCCGCCGATCGTCCCATGCCACCGCGTACTGCCCTCCAGCGGGGGCGTCGGCAGCTACGGCGGCGGCCCCGACATGAAGAGGGCGCTGCTGGAGCTCGAGGGGGCACTGCCGCCTGAGCTGCGCTAGCCGAGGGGGCGGCCACCCTCACGCCCGCTCACGACGCCGGAAAGACGGCGACCGTCGCGGTGAAGCCGTGCAGGAAGTTCCGTCCGCCGACCGGGCCTATCTCGCCCGCGCAGAAGAAGCCCGCCGCCGGAGCGCCAAGTGCATCCTGGACCGCCCCCGCGTCATGATCGGGCACGTCGAACATGTGAGAGCCCCGTCCGTTGCAGGTGAAGAGCAGCACGCCCGCCGCCCCGTCGCCACCCAAGGCCGTGGCCTGGGCCCGCAGGGCCTCGCGCAGATCGCGATCCGCCGAGGCGGCGTCGCGCACGTGCAGCCGCACGGTCTGGCCCACTCGCACCTCCTGGCCGATGGCGAGCGCACCGCTCTCGCGGTCGGCGCCGGCGATCGGGCGGACGAGGAAGTCGCCGCGCATGTACTCGGGCCGGTTCTCGTCGATCACCAGGCCCAGCAGGACCCCGCTTGAGGCCAGGTCGCGCTCCGCCGGCTCGAGCGAGCCGATCACCTCCCCCAGGCGCTCCAGGGCAGGCTTGCCCGCGAGCGCGGCGATCATGTTCTGCTCGGCCGCGGTCACCGTCATCTCGGGCCCAACCGGCATCGCCCCCTGCGAGACGCAGGGCAGCACCTCGATTCCGGACAAGATGATCCCGACGGCTCCCTCGGTGTGGACGTCGCCGTCACACATGAGCACGCCGGCTCCGCCCACCGAGGCGCTTGCCAGCCCTCCCAGGACGGGAACGCCCGGCAGCGCCTCCTCGAAATGGCGAAGCAGCGCATCAGCGGGGAAGCTGTAGGGGTCCGCCAGGACGACCGCGGCCCTGGGCCGGCCGGTCTCACCCTCGTCACGAGCGTCGGCGGGCAGGCCGAGCAACGCGAAGCCGCCCTCGACGCGCTCCGCCGTCACGTGGAACCTGCTCACCTCGGCGCCCGGGAGGCTGGCGGTCCAGACGACCAATCCGGGGCCTTCCTCAAGCTCGCGGCCCGCCGCGAGCGTGCCGCCCGCGCCGCATCCGATCAGGCAGCGGGGCCCGAGGCGCTCGTGGACTTCTGAGAGCAGCCACTTCGCCATCGGCAGATGAGGCCCCGAGGCGAAGACGAGACATAGGTCGGGGCGGGCTTCCCCAAGCCCCGCGCGGGCCGAGTCGGCCGCCTCCGAGGCGGCCTCGACCGGGTCCATGCTCTCGGATAGCCCGACCGCGACGACGGTCATCGCGTGCCTCTACCCGTCGTCGCTGCCGCGGCGGTCCCCACCGCTGCCTGGTTCAGGTACTCGCGGATGAACCCGTCCAGGTCGCCGTCGAGGACGCGCTGGGCGTCGCCCATCTCGAACCCGGTGCGGTGGTCCTTCACGCGCTGGTCGGGGTGCAGGAAGTAGCTGCGGATCTGCGATCCCCACTCCGCCGACTTAACCTCGCCGCGCTCCTTGGCCAGCTCCTCGCGGCGCAGGCGCTCCTCGCGCTCCAGCAGCCGCGCCTTCAGCAGCTGCATGGCCACGGCCTTGTTCTGGGCCTGGGAGCGCTCGTTCTGGCACTGGACGACGATCCCCGTAGGGAGGTGGGTGATTCGGACCGCGGAGTCGGTCTTGTTGACGTGCTGCCCGCCGGCCCCGGAAGCCCTGTAGGTGTCCACCCGCAGGTCCCCGTCGTCGATCTCGACCTCGACGTCGGCCTCCACCAGCGGTGCGACGTCCACCTGGGCGAAGCTGGTGTGCCTGCGCGCGGAGGAGTCGAACGGTGAGATACGAATCAGCCGGTGGACTCCACGCTCGGCCGCGAAGAGGCCGTAGGCATTGTCACCACGCGCGATGAAGGTCGCCGACTTCAGCCCGGCTTCCTCGCCCTCGCTCGCCTCCTTCATCTCGACCTTGAACCCCCGGCGCTCTGCCCAGCGCAAGTACATCCGCAGCAGGATCTCGGCCCAGTCCTGGGAGTCGGTACCGCCTGCCCCGGAGTTGACGGTGACCACGGCATCGCCGGAGTCGTATGCGCCCGAGAACAGGCGCTCCTCCTCCAGGTCGCTCAGCCGGCGCTCGATCGACGCGACCTGGGAGCCCAGCTCGCCGGCCATCTCCTCGTCGTCGGCGGCCAGCTCGGCGAGCTCGTCCAGGTCGCCGACGTCAGAGTGCAGGCTCTCGAATCCCTGGAGCCGCTTCTGAACCCGGGCGTGGCGGGCGGATACCTCCGCCGCCTTGGACTGGTCGTCCCAGAACCCGGGACGCTGCATCTCCGCCTCGAGGGACTCGACGTCCTGCTTCAGCGAGTCGGGGTCAAAGGTAGTCCGAGAGCAGGGTCATCTGCTCGCGGATCTGGGCGAGCCGCGCGGGCACCTGGTCCGGTGTGAGCGATTCGGCCACAGGCACAGGGTATTGACGCCGACCACCACGAGGAACTGTGACTACTGCGTGAGCTGCTCAGCGGCTAGGCGGCCTCAGGCCCCGTGGCACTTCTTGTACTTCTTGCCTGAGCCGCACCAACACGGGTCGTTCCGCCCGATCTTGTCGCGGTCCTCCTTGCGGACCGTCTGCGGGTTGGTGGGCTCGGCACCGCCTCCGTTGCCGGCCGCCTGGGGCTGGGCGGTGCCCTCCAGCACCTGCTCGGCGGCGGCGTCGGCGCCCGCAGTGCTCGCGACCGCGGCCTGGGCGAGGGCGGAGGGCTGTCCCTCCTGCGTCCCACCTGAGTACTCGACGTTTGCGGGGGTCGCCGCGGCAGGGTCCTGGGCCCGGCCTGCGGCGGGCGCGACCTCGACCTGGACATGGAAGATCGTGCGGGCGAATTCTTCCCAGATCGAGTTCATCAGGGCCTCGAACATCGTGAAGCCCTCGTTCTTGTAGGCGACCAGCGGGTCTATCTGCGCGAAACCGCGCAGGTGGATTCCTTCGCGGAGGTAGTCCATCTCGGCCAGGTGTTCGCGCCATCGGTTGTCAATCAGCTGCAGCAGGATGGCGCGCTCGAGCTGGCGCATCACGTCGTCGCCGAACTCGGACTCGCGAGCGTCGTAGGAGGCGAGCGCGTCCGCGAGAAGGCGCTCGCGCAGCGACTCCCGGTCGGTGCTCTCCGGCGTCAGTCCCGACAGGTCCACTTCGGATGGCCACAGCTGTTGGACCTGGGTCTGAAGCTCGCCCAGATCCCATTCCTCGAGGACGTCGCCGGGGGTGTAGACGTCGACCAGGCGGCTGACCACGCCGGCCAGCTCCTCGCGGGCGACGTCGGACATGTCCTTGCCTTCCAGCACCTCGCGCCGATAGCGGTAGATGATGCGGCGCTGCTCGTTCATGACGTCGTCGTACTCGAGGACCCGCTTGCGGATCAGGAAGTTCTGCTGCTCGACCTTCTTCTGGGCGCCCTCGATGGTCTTGGTGA
This sequence comes from Solirubrobacterales bacterium, assembly GCA_021323175.1. Classification (GTDB taxonomy): domain Bacteria; phylum Actinomycetota; class Thermoleophilia; order Solirubrobacterales; family 70-9; genus VGBV01. The sequence continues at coordinate 20,491 of JAJTCK010000017.1, forward strand.
GCATCTTGGCCTCGAGGGCCTCTTCGTTGCCGTCCTCGTCGACGGGGCCGAGGCGGTCCAGGATCTTGTAGATCCGCTCGCCGGCGAACAGGCGGATCAGGTCGTCTTCGGCGGACAGGAAGAAGCGGGACTCACCGGGGTCGCCCTGCCGGCCGGACCGGCCGCGCAGCTGGTTGTCGATGCGCCGGGACTCGTGGCGCTCGGTGCCGAGGATGTAGAGCCCCCCGACCTCCTTGACGGCTTCGGCCTCGGCGTCAGCCTGCGGCCTGAGCTCGGCGATCAGGTCCTCGAGCGCCTGGTCGAAGCCGTCAGAACCGGAGTTGATGCCCCTGTTCGCCAGCTCGTGGCGGGCCATCTGCTCCGGGTTGCCGCCGAGCTTGATGTCCACGCCGCGGCCGGCCATGTTGGTCGCGATCGTGACCGCGCCGCGGCGTCCCGCCTGGGCGATGGTCTCCCCCTCCCGCTCGGCGTGCTCGGGTTTGGCGTTCAGGATCACGTGCTCGATTCCGCGACGCTTCAGGTCCGCCGAGAGCATCTCCGAAGTCTCCACCGAGATCGTTCCCACCAGCACGGGCTGGCCCGCCTCGTTGCGGGCCTGGACCTCGTTGACGACCGCGTTCCACTTGCCGCCCTTGGTCTTGTAGATCGCGTCGTTCTGGTCGGCTCGGACCATCGGGACGTTGGTGGGGATCTCGACGGTCGGAACCTTGTAGATCTTCATGAACTCGGTGGCCTCGGTCAGGGCCGTCCCGGTCATGCCGCTGAGCTTGTCGTAGAGGCGGAAGTAGTTCTGGAGGGTGATTGTCGCGAGCGTCTGGTTCTCCTCGCGGATGGAAACGCCCTCCTTGGCCTCGATCGCCTGGTGCAGGCCCTCGGACCAGCGGCGCCCCTCGAGGATGCGGCCGGTGAACTCGTCGATGATCATCACCTGGCCCTCCACCACGGCGTACTCGGTGTCCCGCTTGTAGAGCGACTCGGCCTTGAGCGCCTGGATCAGGTGGTTGACGAGGGTGCCGTGCTCGCCGAGGTACAGGTTGTCCACGCCCAGGAACTCCTCGGCCTTCTTCACCCCGCGCTCGGTTGGAGCCACCGTCTTGTGCTTCTCGTCGTACTCGTAGTCATAGTCGACGTCGGTGGTGTCCTTTGATTCCCCGAGCGACTTCAGCTTGGTCTTCGCCTCCTCACCGACCATCTGCTTCGCCAGGCGCGCGAACGTGTAGTACAGGTCCGCCGCCTGCTCCGGCCGTCCCGAGATGATCAGCGGGGTCCTGGCCTCGTCGATCAGGATGTTGTCGACCTCGTCCACGATCGCGAAGTCATGGCCGCGCTGGACGCACTCCTCCAGTGAGCTGGCCATGTTGTCGCGCAGGTAATCGAAGCCGAATTCGGAATTGGTCCCGTAGGTGACGTCGCGGGCGTACTTTTCGCGCCTGGTCGCCGGGTCGTCCCCCTCTTGAATCGCCGAAACGGTCACCCCGAGCGCCTCATAGACGGGGGTCATCCACTCGGCGTCGCGGCGGGCAAGGTAGTCGTTCACTGTCACCAGGTGGACGGAGCGCCCCCCCAGCGTGTTGAGGAAAACGGGCAGGGTCGCCGTGAGGGTCTTGCCCTCGCCGGTCTTCATCTCGGCGATCGAGCCGTCGTGCAGAACCATGCCGCCGATCAGCTGCACGTCGAAATGGCGCTGGCCGAGCGCGCGCCGCGCGGCCTCGCGCGCCAGGGCGAAGGCTTCGGGCAGCAGGTCTTCGAGCGACTCGCCGCCCCTGGCGCGCTCACGCAGGGAGTCGGCCTCGTCTCGCAGCTCCTCGTCGCCGAGCAGCTTCATCTCGGGCTCGATCTCGTTGATCGCGGCGACCCGCGACTCGTACTGCTTGAACTGCTTCCCCTCCCCCATCCGCAGGGCCTTGTCGATCAGTCCTCGGGCCACGAGGTGAGCGTAGCAACGGCCCTGTGAGCGTCAGCGAAGCCGGCTCGGCCCCCGTGAGGGCCGCCGCTAGGCGCTGCGGCTGCGCATGCGGGCGATCACTCGGCGGGTGCGCTCGCGACCGCGGCGCTTCTCGCGGTGTTTCTTGACCTGGCGGCGGATGTCCTCGGCCAGCTCGTGGATGGAGTGCAGCATGTCGGGGGAGCACTCCTTGGCCCGCAGCGTGATTCCCTTGAGGTAGAGCGTCGCCTCCGCGACCTCCTTATCCCTGATCCGGGGGTTGCGCTCCTCACTCAGCTCCACCTCCAGCTGTGCCAGGGAGGAGACCTGTTTGCCGACCCGCTTGAAGCGGCTGATCACTGCCTCCCGGAGCTCGTCGGTCACCTCGACGTTCCTGCCTCGCACCTCGATCCTCATGGGCCGCGCCTCCTTCCGTCGGGTTCTCAAGGAATCGTAGGTCTCGGCGCGCTGTGCGGCAAGGGGCGGCCCGCGTGCGCGATCGCCACGGCTGCGACCTGCCGGGCGCCCGCCGTTCGCAGGGCCATCGCCGAGGCCATCAGGGTCGCCCCAGTCGTCCATACGTCGTCCACCAGCACACCGCACGCCGGGACGTTTCCCCGGGCGTTTACGACCGGCGGCGAGCCGCGCCGCGCAGCCCGGGAGCGCCCCACCTGACGGGGTCCCGCGCGGCGCCGCAGACACCGGCGCAGAGGCATCTTCAGCTCGCGCGCGAGCGCGAGCGCCACCTCCTCGGCCGGGTCGAATCCGCGCCACCTCCACCGCAGGGGGTCGGCCGGCACCGGAACCAGGGCGGCCTGTCGGGGCGACGCGTTCACGGTCAGGTCGCGCAACCGCGGAGCCGTCACCCGCGCGATCGCGACGGCGGCGACACGGGCGGCGGACAGCCGTCGCCCGAACTTCAGGGCGTGGACGAGGTCCCTCGCCGTCCCCTCGAACGGCGCCGCGGCCGCCGCCCAGGCGATCCCGGCCGGCCCTGGCTCGATCAGGATGGGCCGCGCGATCTCCAGCGCACTCACGCAGGACGAACACGCCGGAGTCCCGGAGCGCACCGTATCGCGACACACGGCGCACCGCGGCGGGGCCGCGACCGAACAGAGCCTTCGCACCAGCGCCGGCGCCATGGCGGCAGGGTGTCGGACCACGCCTCCGCCATGGCGCCCCCTTCGTGACTCAAGGCGCCCGGGAGCGCGGCGGATCTAGAGCGGTCGGGAGCCGTAGACGCCGCCGAACACGACGGCGTCGGGCGGAACGCTCGCGGCCGGCAGCACGACCGCGTGTCGCAGGCGCGCGCCGTCGCCGATCTCGGCTCCGTCGCCCACCACGACGGGGCCGTATAGGCCGGCCCCCGGATCAATTCGGCAGCCGGAGCCGATCAGGACCGGTGCCTTCAGCCATGCACCCTCGAAGCTGCTGCCGGGACCTGCCCGGATTCCCTCGCCGGCGTCCTGACCCGGGGCGTTCACGCGGACGGCCCCCTCGAGCGCGTCTACGTTTCCCTGCACGTACTCGCCGACCGAGCCGATGTCGTTCCAGTAGTCGTCGATCTCGTGCGAGTGGAAGGCGACGTCGTGTTCGAGCAGCGCCGGGAACACGTCTGTCGCCCAGTCCACGAAGCCCTCGGGCTGCTGGTCTCCGCCTGCCGGGCTTCTCGCCCCGGGCTCCGGGAAGTAGTCGAAGATCTCGCGCTTGAACATGTAGATCCCGCAGTTCGCCAGGTCCGACAGGGCCTCGGCCGGATCGGGCTTCTCCTGAAACCCCTGGATCCGGCCGTCCTCGGCGGTGATTGCGACGCCGAATTGGGTCGTGTCGTTGACCCGCTTGGTGGCCAGGGTCGCGATGCCGTCATTCGACTCGTGCGCCGAGCGCATTTCGGCGAGGTCGATGTCGGTGAGCGCGTCGCCGGAGATGACCAGGAATGAGTCGGTCTCCGTCAGGAAGTCCCGCACCTTGCCCACGCCCCCCGCGGTGCCGAGGGGCTCGGGCTCGTCGCTGTAGGACAGCGCGATCCCCCACTCCGACCCGTCCCCGAAGCGCTCCCGGATCGCCTCGGGCATGTAGGAGAGGTTGCAGACGACCTCCGTGAATCCGTGCTCGCCCAGCAGCACCGCGATGTGCTCCATGACCGGCACGTTCAGCACCGGAGCCATCGGCTTCGGCATCAGGTTGGTGAGCGGGCGCAGCCGCGTGCCGAGGCCGGCGGCCAGGATCATCGCCCTCACCGCCTGCTCCCGCCTGCCAGGTCTTGTTCGACGACTGCCACGGGGCGGGAAGGATATGGAGACAATGGCGAGTCGTGAGCCGCTCCTCGATGCGCAAGCGAAAGCCGGCGAGCCAAGGAGCGCTCCCGCCTGAAGGCGACGCATGACACCACCCGATCCGCTTCCGATCGGCGACGGCGCGGCGATCCCGCTGGAGGAGATCGAGCTGCGCGCCAGCCGCTCATCGGGACCAGGTGGCCAGCACGCCAACGTGACCTCGTCGCGGATCGAGGCGGTGTTCGACGTCGCCTCCTCCCCCAGCCTCACCGAGGCACAGCGACGGCGCCTCCAGGAGAAGCTCGGCGACCGGGTCACCGCCGTCTCCCAGGACGCCCGCAGCCAGGCCCGTAACCGGGAACTGGCGATTGAGCGGCTTCAGTCGAAGCTGCGCGACGGACTCAGGCGCCCGAAGAAGCGCCGTCCCACCAAGCCGTCCCGCGGGGCGAAGGAGCGCCGCCTGGAGCAGAAGCGCCGCACCTCGCAGCGCAAGGCTGAGCGGCGGCGGCCACCCCCCGACTAGGCGGCACGTCGGGAGCGCTACTCGTAGCTGAGCGCTTCCACCACGTCCAGGCGGGCGGCGCGACGGGCCGGGAGGATCGCTGCGACCAGGCCGAGGATCACGGCAGCGACCGCAACCCCGATCATCGTCCCCACCGGCGGCTGGTAGGTGACGCCCGGGATGCCGAACGAGAGCCCCTTCAGCAGGGCCCAGCCCAGGCCGGATCCGATCGCGATCCCCATCACGGCTCCGATCAGCGCGATCACGAGGCTCTCGTCCGCGATCGTCCGGCGAATCTGCCAGCGGGTCGCGCCCAGGGCGCGGAGGACCCCTATTTCGCGCGTGCGCTCGATCACCGACATCGAGAGCGTGTTGATGATCCCGAACAGGCTGGCGAAGATCGCGACCCCGACCAGGGCGTTGAAGAACCCGAAGCTCTGGTTGAGCTGGTCCTCGACGTCCGACTTCAGCTCGTCGTTGGAGAGGACCGCGAGGTTGGGATAGTCGCGCTCGATCAGCCTCTCGACCTGGCGCTCGAGGTCGGAGCGGGCGGCATCCGAGGTCGCCTTCAGAGCCAGCTGGGAGTCGGCCGTGACCCCGTACACGTCTCGCATCGTCTCCAGGGACAACCCGACCGTCTGGCCGCCGGCGAAGATGGTCTCGACGATTGCGGCGACCCGGGCGCGGCGCGTGTCCGAGGGCCCTTCCAGGACGAGCGCATCGCCGACCTCGATGCCGTCCTCGTCGGCGTAGCCCTTGCCGACCGTCACCTGTCCGCTGTCGATGCGCTCGTACACCTGCTCGCGCGAGGCGCCGTCGCCGTCCAGGTCTGTCGTGTCCACCTGGGGGTAGACCTTCGGGTCGAACGCGAAGAGCAGCCCCTGCGGGCCCTCCTTGCCGCCCTTGACGCGGGGAAGGTTGGGGACGGCGACCAGCCGCTCCTGCGCGACGACCGCCGCGGCGGGCAGCTTCTGAATCCGCTGGGAGAGGCTCTTGGCGATCGTCTGCTGTGGCCCCTGTCCGGGAGCGAAACCGCGCGGCTGCACCGTCAGGTCGCGGGCGAGGCTGCGGTCGAACTCGCGCTCGATCGAGTTCAGGAAACTCGAGCCCAGGCTGTTGATGCCGACGACCAGGGCCAGCCCGATCATCAGGGCCGTGGCGGTCGCCGCCGTGCGGCCGGGGTTGGAGCGCGCCGAGTCCGAGGCGATCCGGCCCTCGACAGGCGCGAGCTTGCGGATCGGCCACGAGAGGACGCGCGCCAGGGGCTCGATCAGGAACGGGGCGATGAGTGCGATTCCGAAGAAGATCGCGATGATCCCCGCGATCCCCGCTGCGATCACGCCGTTCGTCGTCTCATCGGCGGCACCCAGCAGAAAGGCGCCGGCCAGGCCGGGCGCGATCAGGAGGACCCCGGCGAGTGCCCGCAGCGGTCCCGGGCGGGTTCGCAGGCCCTCGGAGCCGAGCACGGCGCGGATGGGAGCGATCCGGCCGGCGCGCCTGGCGGGGTTGAGCGCCCCCAGCACGGCGGTGAGTAGGCCCGTAGCCACCGCGGCGACCGGCGCGATCCAGGTCAGCTCCAGGTCGCCGACTGGGAAGTCGATGGCGCGCATCAGGGCGATCAGCCCCAGTGCCAGCAGGACACCGAGACCAAGGCCCAGCACAGCGCCGAGGGCGCCGAGCAGCACCGCCTCCAAGAGCACCGAGCGCACCACCATGGGTCGCGTCGCGCCCAGGGTGCGCTGCATCCCGATCTCGCGCATTCGCTGCAGCACCGTCATGTTGAAGCTGTTGAAGATCAGGAAGCCCCCCACGAACAGGGCCATCCCGGCGAAGAAGTAGAGGACGACGTTGAAGGCCTGGAGCTGGCGCTGCACGTCCTCGCCCTTGGCTGCCGGGGTCGCGATCTCGACGCCCTTGCCGAACTCCCGCTCGAGCCGGTCGCCGACGGCGTCCACACTGCCCTCGTCGTCCCCGGCGACCAGGACCTCGACCTCGTCGAACACCCCCGGCTTGTCGAAGGCCGTCCGCGCCGTCGCAAGGGGCATCGAGCCGAAACCCTCTCCCCCGAAGTCCAGTCCGCTGGAGAAGCGGAGGAGCCCGACGACCTGCAGGCGATAGATGCCGGCGGGAGCCGCCAGCCGGATCGTGTCCCCGACCCCGATCTCGTTCGCCTCGGCCCAGCTCTCCTCGACCTCGATCTCGCGGCCGCCGCGGATCCCGCGGCCCTCCGTCGTCGTCCAGTCGGTGAAGTCCGTCGCCTCCGGGTCGTCTCCGGAGACGTTTAGGGTCGAGCCGCTGCCCTCTTCCACCCTGCCGTCCTCGCCGACCAGGGAGGTGACCGCGAGGATGCTCGCGCTGGCATCCTCGACCCCCTCGGACTGCTCGACCCGCCGCAGGGCCGAAGCCGGCAGCGAACCGGCCGACTCACTTCCGGATACGACCAGGTCGGTCTGGCCGTAGAAGGAGTCGTAGAGGTCGGTGAAGGTGCGCTGGATCGTTGCGGCCAGCAGGAGGACGCCGCAGATCATTCCGACCCCGAGAACGATGCCCGCGGCGGTCAGGAAGACCCGCAGCCGCCGCGTGCGCAGCTGGCGGAAGCTCAGCCCCCAGTAGCTTCGCAGCCGGCTCCTCCTCATCAGGGAAGCGGCAGGTCCTCGCGGATGCGCCGCAACCGGTCGAGCAGGCCGCGGCCCAGGCCGTCGCTTTCGATCCTGCCATCGCGCATGAAGACGACCCGTCCGGCCACGGCCGCGGCGTCGGGATCGTGGGTGACCATCACGATCGTGTGCCCCTCGTCGCGGTTCAGCTCTGCCAACAGCTCCAGCACCTGGGCCTCGGACTTCGAGTCGAGGTTGCCCGTCGGCTCGTCCGCGAGGATCAGCGCGGGCTCCATCAGCAGCGCTCGGGCGATGGAGACCCTCTGCTGCTCGCCCCCGGACAGCTCCGAGGGCAGATGCGTCGTACGGCCGGCCAGGCCGACTCGGTCGAGCAACGCGCGCGCCCTGGCGGCGATCGCCTCGTCGCGCAGGCCCGCGATCAGCGCCGGAAGCAGAACGTTCTCCTCGGCGGTGAGCGAGGGGAGCAGGTTGAAGAACTGGAAGACGAATCCGATCCCCTCGCGCCGCAGCAGCGTCAGCTCACGATCGTCGAGCCCGTCGAAGCGCCGCCCCGCCAGGGCAATCGACCCGGAGGTCGGCGTCTCGAGAGCGCCGAGCAGGTGCAGCAGGGTGCTCTTGCCGGATCCCGACGGGCCCATGATCGCGACCATCTCACCGCGACCGATCTCCAAGTCAACGCCGTCGAGCGCCCGCACCGCCGTCTGGCCCGATCCGAAGACCTTCGTGAGCCCCCGGATCTCGATTGCGGGGGCAAGGCCGTCGCTTGCGGCCGGCGTCACTCAGGCCTGCCCATCCGCTCCTTGAGCTCTTCGACGGCCTCGATGGGCCCGGGATCGATGTCGCGGCGCGCGGCCAGCTCCAACGAAACCAGGTCGCCCAGCATCACGAGCTCGAGCACTCGAGCCGTGCGGTTCTCGCCCTGGGCCTCGACCACGCTGACTGTCGCGGCGTGCTGTCCGATCAGGTCGCCCGTCAGCTCGATGCGGCGCCGCTCGCGAGGATGCTGGTCTGCGTCCTCGAGGAGGATCGCCGAGAAGGACCCGAAGCGCTCGGCCAGCGTCCAGCCGGGAAGCTCGTTGTGGTCGGCCTCCGGCAGCCGCGAGAAGAAGGCCGGGGACTTCACGTTCTCGTTGACCTGGGTCTTCCAGCGATAGGCGGCTGCGGCGGTCAGTTCGGCGCCGTAGATGACCAGAGTGGAATCCCCGATCGAGTCCGCCAGCTCCCGGGCCCGGGCCTGCAGCGTCTCGGCGCGCGCGGCCAGGTGGCTCGCCGCGGCGTCGATCTCGGTGCGAATGCCGGGGGCCGCCAGCGCCAGCGTCGCCAGCTCAGCCGCGACGCAGAACATGTAACCGACCGCCGCCCGCGGCTGCGGGACCAGGCCGGGCAGGCCGACCACGGGCACGCCGTCGGTACGAGCCGCCTCCGCGAGCCTGCCGCCGGTGGTGGCGACGATCCGCTGGGCACCGAGCGCCTCAGCCGCCGCGTAGCAGGCGAGGGTCTCCTCGGTCTGCCCGGAGTAGCTGGAGCACAGCACGGCGGACCCGGCCGGCGCCCACGAGGGGAGCTCATAGCCGCGAACGGTCAGGAACGGGCGGCTGATGCGGTCGCCGAGCGCCGCGGCGGCCAGCTCGCCCCCGATCGCCGAGCCGCCCATCCCGCACACGAAAGCGGCGGGAGCCTCGATCGCGTTCAGGCGGGCGGTCTCGATCCGCCACAGCGCGTCGCGAAGGTGGTCGGGAGTCTCCAGGACCGCCGCGCGGATCCCCTGCGGGTCGTTCCCGGCGGCATCCGGCCCGGCCTCGGCCGCGTTCATGCGGGCAGGCCCCCGCCAACCCGCTCGCCCCGGCCGGCGACAGACCCTGGCGCCAACTCGGCCCCCGGAGCGACCTCGGCCTCGGGAGCCAGGATCGCGCCGTCCAGCGTCGCCCCGGCGCCGACGCGGCAGTTCTCGAGCAGGACCGACGAGCGCACGCTGGCCCCCTCGCCGATCTCGCCCCCGGCCCCGATCACCGCGCGCGGCCCGACCGACGCCCCCGCCGTGACGCTCGATCCCGCGCCCAGGAGCGCCGGCGGAAAGAGTGCTGCGTCCTTCGCCCGATCGGCGTCCAGCTCCACCAGCAGCCCGTCCGGGTCAAGGCGCTTCCCTACGGCCGTCTCGACGTGGCGCTCCAGGATGTCCCAGTTGGCCTGCAGGTAGCGCTCGGGCGTCCCGATGTCGATCCAGTATCCCTCCAGCCGCCGACCGTAGAGCCCGCCCCCCACGAGCCGCGGAAATACCTCACGCTCGATCGAGACCGCTCGGCCGGGCGGCACCAGGTCCAGCACCGAGCGCTCCAGCACGTAGGCCCCGGCGTTGATCTCGTCGATGTCGCTCTGATGCTGGTCGATCGTGCCTCTATCGGGTTTCTCCAGGAACTCCCGGATCTCGCCGTCCTCGCTTCTGCGCACCAAGCCATAGGCGCTGGGCTCAGCGACCGGGTACAGGGCGATGGTCGCGCGCGCAGCCGTCCGCTCGTGCTGTTCGACGAGCGCGGTCAGGTCGAGGTCGCAGAGGACGTCGCCGTTCAGTACCAGGAAGCGCTCCCCCAGCTCGGCTTCGGCGAACCGGATCGCGCCCGCGGTGCCGCGCGCCTCCGGCTCCTCCACGAAGCTCAGTCTTGGCGCGGTCGCCCCCTTCAGCGCCGCGCGCACCCCCGCGGCGAGATGGCCGCACGAGACGACCACATCGTCCACTCCGTGCCTCGCCAGCCACTCGATCACGTAGGCGATATGCGGCCTGCCGGCCAGGGGCATCACCGGTTTCGGGATCGTCTCGGTCAGCGGCCGCAGCCGGGTTCCCTCTCCCCCCGCCAGGATCAGGGCCTGCATCAGGGGGAAGGCTCCGGCTCCGGTTCCGTTTCGGGCGCAGCGCCGGCGGCAGAGGGCTGGTGTGCGGCGGCCCGGCCGATGCCCTCGTAGGAGAAGCCGGCGGCCCTCAGCGCGTCGCCGTCGAGGAAGTTGCGGCCGTCGATCAGCAGCGGAGTCGCCATCCGCCCCGCGACCTCTGCCCAGTCGAGCTCGGCAAACTCCGGCCACTCGGTGACCAGCACCGCGGCGTCGACGCCGACGAGGGCCTCCCGCGCCGATGGGGCCATCTCCACCGAGGGCAGTAGCTCGCTCGCTCGCTCGCCGGCGACTGGGTCGTAGGCGACCACCTCGGCACCCTCTCCCTGCAGGCGCGAGGCGAGCACCAGGCTCGACGCCTCGCGCATATCGTCGGTGTCGGGCTTGAAGGCGAGGCCGAGCAACGCTACGCGACGGCCCTCGAGCGACCCGAGGTGCTTCGTGAGCTTCGAGAGCACGCGGCGCTTCTGGAGGTCGTTCACCTCGATCACCGCGCTCAGCAGCTGGAAGTGGTACCCGGAGTTGCCGGCCATGATCTTGAGCGCCTGAGTGTCCTTGGGGAAGCATGAGCCCCCGAAGCCGAGCCCGGCGTTGAGGAACTTCGGGCCGATCCGCTCGTCGACTCCCATGCCCCTGGCCACCTCGGTCACGTCCGCGCCGACCTCGTCGCAGACGTTCGCAATTTCGTTGATGAAGCTGATCTTGGTGGCGAGGTACGCGTTCGAGGCCAGCTTGATCATCTCGGCGCTCGCCACGTCGGTGCGGACCAGCGGGCAGCCGAGGGGCTCGTACGCGGCTGCGACGGCCTCCGCCGCCCAGTCATCGACGTCGTCCGTGCCGATCACCACCCGGTCGGGCGCCAAGAAGTCCCGGACCGCAGTGCCCTCGCGCAGGAACTCCGGGCACGCAACGTAGGCCATGCCGGGCGCGGTGCGCTTGAAGGAGCGACCCGTTCCCACCGGCACGGTGCTCTTCATGACCAGAGCCCGGTCCTCCGCCGCTCCGATCTCCTCGACGGCGCCGCGGACGGCCGACAGGTCGGCGTCGCCAGCGTGCGTCGGCGGCGTTTGGACGCAGATGAAGATCAGCCGCCCCGCTGCGACCAGCTCGTCCATGTCCGTGGTGAAGGTGAGCCGCTCCGAGTTGCGCTCGATCAGGTCGGTCAAG